>NZ_JBSICG010000001.1:0-313873 GCF_056156645.1 Enterobacter sp. Li2LvB3
CCTTAATGCGAGTAAGGGTTTTTTGATCGCTTGGAAGATTAAGCCAACTGTAACGTACAAAATAACAATCGAAAGCATGGCATACGCAAAATCGCTGATTGGATACATTTACTTACTTGCCCCGTCGAGTCCTGTTCTTCAGTTTACATCCTCCTATCGAAAATGTACCCGTAACAGTTGGTGATCTGTTAGACCGCCAGCCCAGACCCTCCGCAAAGAACCAGAATGTTCACAAAATATCCAACAGCCGACACCCCCAGCAGTGCACTTCACTACTTCATCCCATAGGCCATCACAACAGGGAAAACTTACCACAACAGAGCATTTTGCTGTTCGTTTTCTGCTCTATTTAACATAATGGTTCTTATAAGTACTTGACTGGAATTGTCAGGTATTGCTTTTCGGAGCGTTGATGCGAAGCGGGGTAGACAACAGCGATTTCATCAACAGAAGGAAAGCATTCGGGAGGATTTGAGGTAAGTTCTCTTGTTCAAGGATTTTGGATGAGTTTATCTGGTCACCACACAATTTCAGGTTTCAGGCCTTTGAAGTTGCCAGTGCATCAAATGCCATAAAAGCACATTTTTCTATTCGCAGCAGACACAAAGCCACTACAGCGACGTTACCACAACGGGTTGAAGGTTTGCCATCACCTAGCGAAATTCTCTCGTCCCAGCGGCCACAGATGCGTACCTTTTTCCACACCAGCGTATGCATTCTCACCAATCCCTTCTACGCTTCACCAAAAGCGCTACAGCGCGTCATCTCCACACAATTGTAAACTGACAGACCCATATCACAGCGCCACGCTGAGAGGCTCTCACAGGCCCAGAAATGGACGATTTTTCGTTGATTTTGCACGAGAAATTATTATTTTTCGGTTTGAAATGAGGAGGGATCGGTGATTGTGTTTAGCCACACCACGAGTGACAGATCTGCCGAGGCAGCGCCATTACTGGCTTCGTTGTATACCTTACACTATAACGGTTACCACATCCCACAGGTGAGACAGTGACAACACGACGCATTTACGGCGATATACCAGCGATTAAATTTGAATTTTCAGCGGTTTATTTGCAGCTTGGTGAGGCGCACATCCCAAAGGATGAGGTGATTGAGAAGTAACCAACCCCGGTCACTGGTGTCCGGACACCCCGGTCATGGATGACCTACGATATAATAAAGAACTAGATAATAAAGATAAAAAACCTAAAACATGATCTTTATAAAAAAAGCTAACGGCAAGGCCGCATAGCGGTGAGCGTTATCGTTCATCACTTCGTGACCGGATCACCAGGTGTCTTCTGTCAGAGGGGAGGGTGTCTTCTATTGGAAGATACGTGTCTTCCACCAGAGGGGAGGTGTCTTCTGAGAGACGTAGCATAAGAGCATTTATAAAAACACTTATAAAACACTTATAAGATCTTAAAGACCTGAAGGTCAAAGACAGATTGAACATGCGTTCAATTGTTGGAGTTGTTAGGTGTTATGTAGACAGGCTTCGCCTGTTTACACTATGTGTGGAAGACAAGCGCAAGCGCGTCAGTCCAATGTGAACGACTGCGATGCAGTCAGGAGCTTTAAACGCGACGTAACTCCCCCCTTGGAGGGGCGGCGCTCCCCCCTCAGACTTCACAAAGACGCTATGCGGTGAATCCCCGATTCATCTTGATTGTTGTGACCGTTGATTGACAAAGGACAATCAAGACTAGATAACAGGAGGCTCACAGAGCGCATCAGACACGCTACACGGCATTTAAACGGTAGAGGTAACCCATAGGCACTGCCTACGGCTTGGAATCGCTTAGAGCGCGTCAGAGGCGATTTGTGTAACCCTGAATTATTTCCCACCTAAAATAAGAATGCAATACATATAATTAAATTCAGCACGAATTGCTAATGACATTGTATGTTGCTTTATGGAATTATGCGGCCCAGCCCAAAAGGTTGCTAGCACACTTTTATCTATGATACAACAAGAAACTTGACAAAAAGTGTGATTTATGACATAATATATTCATACCTTGAGAAAAGGAAACATTAAAACAACATAGGAGATTAGATGACAAAACCAGTCCTGTTCGACTTTTCGAACGCTACCGCCTCAGAGATTGTTTCTGCAATCGACAACAAAATCACTTCTTTAGTAAATCTTCGCAGTTTCAGAACCCGCGTTGGCGGCTCCAAGAAAGCAGACAAACTATACCCGGCAACTCGTGAAGCCATGAATATCATCAAAGGTCTGCGCCAGCAGGCTAAGAATGCAAAAATCATCCGGGATATTCTGAAGCCTTACAGCCATGAGTTGGCAAAAGGCCGTGATGTTATGGAAATCATTGAACCTGTGCTTTCTGGCTGGCGTGTCTATTACGCCTCTCATGGCATCGGCCTGATGAATGAGCAGATCCTTCTGCTTAAGATGATTGAGTCTAGCGGTGAACTTGAAGGCATTATCGGAAAAACTATTCCAGACTTAACAACACCAGCTTAATCCCGCCTTAGCATCACCCGCTGGCGCAAGCCATCAAACTAAACCGCCGTAAAAACGGCTCCTCACCCTTGGTCAATTCCATGATCGCAGGGGTGTGTTCCCACATCTCACAGACAGGAGACAGGATGTATGAATATTTCATTTCCGGATGAAACGTACCGCACATTGCTAAGGGAGGCCAACCGCCGAGACATGCCAATGGCAAAATTATGTAGTGAATTGCTGCAAATGGCAGCCAAAATCATCGAAAACAATAAAACAGATAACCAGCGAGGATATTATGACGACCGAGAAAGCAGAAAGTAAACTTTACGAATCCCTACCGCAGCCGAACGAAGACAAACCGATCACGGTTGATACTTTTTCCCCTTGGGTGATCCAGATTGCCCGTATCAAATATTTCAACGGAGTGAAAAACAGCCCAGAAATCATGGCGGTCTACAGTCATCTGCTTGGATGGAAGAAGACGACAGGTGAGATCCGTCCGTCTCAACAATATATTGCGGATTGCTGTTGTATGGGACTCTCAACTGTTCAGAAAAAAGTGAAACTGCTAATGATAATGGGGTGGATTACAGCGATACCAGCTCGTAAACCAGGAAGTAAAGAGATCTCCCATACTGACTACACAGTCAAAGATCCTGAGGAAATTTTAGCAGAACTTAACGCTGGGTTATCACAGCAAGGTGACGCAGTAGTAACCATCGCAAATAATCAGAAAGTTAAAACCGGGGAGAGCGGCAAAGATGAGCAGAAACAACAGGATGACGAACAACCCGTTACTACAACCTCTGCGGCTGCTGCTGGAGTCGGAAAATCTGTATCTCCTGTGGATGTTGGCGGCAATGCTCCTTTATCCTCTGATGCTGATGCGTTGAACGAACGGCACTATGCCGATCTTAATACCCTCAACTACTGGCAGAATCAGGGTGAGGAAGGTTTAGAGGAATATCTCACAATGTGGGGCAAGACTTCGAAAGAGGCGCAGACTCTGATCAAGAGCCATATCACCATTCTCCATAGCCAGGGAAGTAAAGGATCGAGGTCTGCCGCTAACGACGAATCGTCAGGCGCTGATGCAATTTACAAACAGCAGCAGGCGCGAAGAGCAGCCGAATCGAAACAGGCTATTAATGCCCCGCAGCAGCAAGAGGATGAGCAGCTTGAATTTAATGATAACGAACCGTTTTAGCAATTGGAGGAATAATTGTGTGAGAACGTAACTGGCAACAGCCACTCTCTGGCTGACCAGAAAAAAACAGATTTAGAGCGTCTTTTTAAAAAGCGCCGCCGTGATGAGGATATTGTTAAAACCGCTAAGGCACTCCTTGTGCATGGCATGACCCCCGGCAAAGTTGCCTTGTTATTACGTCTTGATCCTGAGTTTGTAGCTGAACTGGCTAAGACATGGAATCCCAAGTTTCGAAAGGTGAAATACACCAGTCAGTACGCAACTAAGCGAACTGTACGCCAATATTTCGACTCGGGTGCAATGCTCGGAAAAATCTGTGCTGACCTCCAGTTACCTCTATTTTCTGTGATCACGTTTCTTCAACGTGACGGAGTGAGCGATCAGGAAATGGCATCCCGAATGCCTGTTAGTGACGATCCGTTGTTCATTGAGTACCGGAAGACTATTTCACGCAAGCAGGCAGCGCCCCAACGCCGATCACCACGCCTGCATTACTAACACCCTGAAAGGGTTAACAGCAATTGCTGTTAATCGCCTTGCGATGCACTGACCCAACCCCAGCCGGGGAAACTTGACCCTATTTGAATATTTATCCTTTCTGCCGTTAGCGGTAGCCGTATTTCTATGGCTTCGTGACGGCCTGGACCTCTACAGGAAACATAAAAATGAAAAACGTAAACGACATCCGCGCCGATATTCTCGCCGCAATGCAGGCCGCTGCCGAACCGGAGAGCGGAGATCTGAATAAAAGCGCCCACCAGGTGTTGGCTGATGCTATCGAGGGATATCTGACCGCTTCGACTGCAACAGCCAGCAAATCAGCCCCGAAAGGTGGCAAGGCTATCAAAAGCAAAGGCATAGCTTTAACCGCTGCCGTTCAGGGTGGACCCGCTAACCTCCGTCCGGTCAGTCTCATGATGAAGAGCAAGATCGAAGATCTGACTAATGAACAGTGGTTAGCGCTAAAGTATTTAGGCTACCAGATCAACAGATTAGCTTAATATGAGATTAACGGACTCGAGCTAAATACGGCGGAGTAAACCGCCGATTGTCGCATATAGGATTATTTGACAAGACTTAAATGAGGTGGTCGCTTGTGTTTGATCGACGACGAAAGGCCGTCCCCAGCTATGGCCTCCATGAAGAAGCGATTGTTAAATGTGAGCGCGCCTATTTCATCAGCGGGGAAGCGCAGCTGTTTAAGTATTTCGACACGCTTTACTCCCTGAGAGTGCAACGATGTAAAGACTTTTTCCAAAATCAACGACTTCTCTCGTTCTGGCATGCCCTGGGGTTCCCCAGTACGGTAACCACGGCGGTTGAGTTCTATCGCCAGTTGTCTGTAATGCCATTCAGAAGACAAACCGACATCAAAGGTACGTCGAACTAAAGCCGCTAGGGATACTTTCCAATTTTTCTTCAATAAAACAAGCTGGTCTAGGCTAGGCATCCTTGGTACTGAGGCTAAGATACTACGCTCAGGCATCAATAACGCCGAAGCAAAGCGATCTGCATCCTGTTCAGCTTGGCGACCATTGTTGCTGGAGTGTTTGTGCAGAACCAAATGACCAAGCTCATGAGCAGCGTCAAAGCGGCTGCGTTCTGGAGTTTTCATTGTATTCAGCAGAACAAAGGGTTTTTCGTCCATCCAAAATGAAAAAGCATCTACTTCAACGCAATTTTCAGCAAGTGAGAATACCCTGACGCCATTAGCTTCAAGCAAATGAATTATGTTCGAAATTGATAGTTCACCAATACCCCAGGCTTCTCTAACTGCTCTAGCAGCACGCTCCGGCTCAGAATATCCGTCGAAACTACAATCAGGGATGTTGGGCTTCGGTAACTTGAATTGCCCATCAATCCATGCCGATAATTCTTGTGCTAGTTTGCCAGCGCCGAGTGCCGAATCACGTTTTTGGGCGCTTAACTTTGTCATTGCACGAAAACTGACGGCTTCGGGCGTCAATGAAGGAACATCCCGATCGAGGAAAAATTCGATAGGATATTCCAAAACAGAAGCGATTCTTTCCATACTATCGCTGGCAATTGGCTCGAAGATACCTGCTTTTTCATAGTTAGAAATGGTCTTGCTGGTTAATCCAGCAGCTTCAGCTAGCGCTCTTTGAGTCAGGCCTCTCCGTTCTCTTGCTATACGTAAACGCTCTGAATTAAACATGGTGCATCTTTAGCCTGTTTTCAAAATATCAAGATCAATATCTGGTGTAAACTGAGGAGTCTCACCACCCTGAACCATTGGATCTGGCTGATGGGCATCAAGAATCAAACGAGTAGAAAAACTGTTAACAACATTTTTGTCATTGTAGGAAACAGGCCGGGACAGCTCCGCGCGAATACCTACACGGTTGAATTCATCCAGTTCATCAAAATCGTAAAGTAAGAACCATAAGTCCCGTCCGATTTTGTTCGGGAGTAATGGGACAACCTCACCTTCTGGCAGGTCTAAATCTAATTTGAGCTGGTTATCATCCAGCATTAGTTTCCCCTGACCAGGGTGGTTATTATGGATTAACCCCATGAGTTCACGAGTAAAGTCTCCTTTCTTCATACGTGACTCAGGATAGCCATGAACCAAACCCGTTTGATCGCAGCCACGGCAGAGATAAATCGCCACCGTTTCACTAATAGTCAATTCAACGTTTCGTAGAGACAATCGCTTGAATCCCTTCGGAGCAAGGATATCTCTGGCAGCGCTTACCCCTTCACCGTAAAAGTACTGTCCGCGAGACGTTACAGGGTGATTTTGTGTAGTGGAATAGCGACCAGACAAACCACGCTCAAGAATGCGTATAAGGTCGTTTTGACTGAGATTCAGAGGTTGCAAGTAAGATTCGATATCATTCGGATCAGCCAATACTACGGTTTTTTCGAGATTATGAGAGTACATCGGTATAGGCCTCATGATTATTTTCTGTTTTTTATACCTCAATTGAGGGAGGAAAACAAGAAAATAACTGGATGAATAGACAGATGTGACTTCTTTACTCCACTTAAATTTGCTAACTCTTCTGATGCTGTTGGAAGTGGATACCGGTATAGCTTCATAGAACTTTATAGCTCTTACACCTAGTAATGATGTAACCTTTTGATTGTAAAAATAATAAGTAAATGATAAAATAGTTTATATTGGTTATTATTATCATTGAATCCTTTCCTGCTGTGATTGCTCTCTAGAGATTATCGGCCTGAAAAGGCTATGCCATGGCGGCAACCCAATAAAAGATTAAGATTCGCCTTTAGCACCCGTGGACGGGTTTAAAACTTTGTTTTAAATCGCGTTGCGATGTCATAGGGCGTACAAAGTCCGGGCCACTGGTCTGGATTTGCCATTAAATCCGGCGCTCTCCTCGTCGGTCATCTTGCCATGATGCAAACTGGCATTGAGTGCTGCAGCGAAGATATGAGGTCTCCCGCTGCTGTGCTCCCTCATTCCTGAAGCGTGACTCACCGATCATGCTTTCCATATCTCTCCATCAGAAAACTACTTACCTACACCAGGCGGGATATTCTCGCCTTGGTCTTTTTCTGTATGGAAAACGAAGTGAAGAAGGTCGCCTTTGTGCGGCCTCTTTTATACCTGAAGCAAATCTCGGCGAATCTGCCGAATAACAATAACTGTATGGAGATACAAATATGTTGATGTACGAAGAGAACTATTCCCCGCAGGATGTGATCGCCTATCGAGACGATGAGGTGTTTTCCCATAAAACCCGCACTTTCGCCACGCTGGCAATTGATGTTGTGCCTGGCACACTGCTTACCTCAGAAGGTGAAGCATACTCCAGTGGTAGCGATGTTCTGATCGCGCTGGATGACCAAAAGGCTGGCACTAATGTTCCGGTGATTGTTGTAGACCGAGGCTGCATCTTAAAGCGCAATGGTCTGAAAGCGGTTACCCCTGCTGCGCTGGCGAACGCCATCACTGCTATCGAAACAGACGGTAAAAACCGTGTTTCTATTTCTGAATAAGAATAACGATAAGGAAATCAAACTATGACTATTTCTACCTCTGGTTTTAAGGTTAATTATTTCACTGGCGCGTACAAAGAGCGGTTCGGGGATAATTTCCTACTCCAAGCGTTGGATATTTTCAAAGAAAAGACAAGCCCACTGCCTAAACTGGAACTCGACGAGCTTCACGAAAATATGCAGGCCGTTTCTTCCAGTGTGAACCGTTACAGCACGGAAGTTTCAGTGACAGATCGCCCCCTCGCAAAAAATCGCCTGATTGAAATCCCCCATTTTGTAACAGTTGGGAATGTGAGCGCAGCCGATTTCCAGTCACGTCGCCGGGCCTCTACCCAGCGTCAGACTCTGCGCGATGAGTTAATTTCTGATGAGGGGATTCGCCAGTATCTGAAATTCCGAGCCACCAAAGAAGAGTATCTTGCTCGCGCATTATTCACCGGACAGGTTCTGTCACCGTATACACAAGATCGTCCTGTGCTGGATTTTGAAGATGAATTCGGGCAGCTAAATGCAACTGCAACCGTGGACGCTACCAAATCAGGTGATGGCCCGTTAGAAGATCTGGACACCGCAGCAAACGCAATGAGTTTTGCTCTAGGTGGTTGGATGTCGTCTATGCGTGGCGTGGTGGTTCTGTGTTCACCGGAAGCGTACAAGGCGATTAAATTCCATCCCTCTATGCTGACACTGGTTAATCATGGCGTGTTGCCAGATAGCAACCTCTTCAATGCGAGCGTTAAGGCCAGCCTTCCTGCATTCCAAGCAATGACCATCGATGGTCTGACATTCGTCAATACTGGTTTGCTATACCGCGAGTTTATCCCCGCAGGGCAGGCGTTCATGGTTCCTCTATTCGGTGCAAACAATGTTGTTGGTAGTGACCTGCAACCATTCGAGGTTTACCACGGGCCAGCCTCACGAGATGCACGTCTAGCGGCAGAGGAAGCAGAGAGCCAATTCTTCCAGTATTCATGGGAGGACCACCTTCACAACACCACGGTCCAGTCAGAATATGGCCTGCTGCCGATCTGCTACAACCAGTCAATGATTACCCGTTTAACGGTGAATACGTCAGAAGGCTAACGCTACGGTAAATTTGGGGCTGACCATTCGGCCCCGCCGTGAAGAATGGCCCAAAAGGGGCGAGGCAAAGGAAAGGAGATACATATGAAATTAGCTTTGATCGGTACTGGCAACATGCCGCTGATGCAGTGGATTCTAGATGGCAAGGGCGATGATGCGATCATCAACATGTCAGCGTTAGCGCGTCGGCTTGATTGTAGTCGTTCCAGCCTACTTGACCGCATCCATACGTATGGATTCGACAGCGCTATTAGGTACTACTTGAGCGAACAGCGACAACGAAAACTGAAAACATGAGAGCCGGGTTAATCCCGGCTTTTTTTTTAGCGCTTTTTATTCGATTGGGAAACAACCGAACCAGCTAAGGTTTTAGTAACCTCGCTTGAGCGTGGGTTTTTCAGTGCTGCGGATGCTTTGGCTTCCATGTTTGCGCCAGTCTGATTTTTTGTTCCTGCTTGTGATAGCACCGAACCCGCTAAACTTTTCTGAATCGCAGAGGCGTTTGGGTTGTTTAGAGTCTCTGCTGCCAGATGTGCTACATCTTTCGAGGATTGCTTATCATTGTTCGCCATTTCAACACCTATTCACAGGATGGATTTTTGGATATATTGTATTTGTTATATCAATAAACACAATATGTAGTGGTTATGATAGAAACGAAGCGGCAAGATTAGCAAGCTCGGAAAAAAGTTTTTACTGGTTTTATGACCAGTGTCAATTGTTTGATAACTGACCGTTTACGAAGCGGTAGAGAAGTCATATAGGTAGTATGCAGGCATAAGCTTGTAATACTCAGGACAAACCAAATGGCAGATAACTTACAGCGTCGGCAGCCAGAAGATAAACGTTTCATCAGCTTGAGTGAATCTTGGGAAGTAGCATATTGGACCCAAGCGTTGGGTGTTACTGAATCTCAGCTTAGGGCTGCTGTTAGAGCTGTTGGTAATGGCACCGCTAAGGTAAGAGCACATCTAGGTAAATAGGTTTGTGAAGGCATATTCAACTGTGCTGTTGAGGCTGGGGAAACCCGGCCTTTTGAATAGCCACGGATAATCTAGACACATCCGAGCCGTTGATAATATTGGTTTTCATATTCCGTCGGTGGCATCTGATCACTCGAACCATGTCGACGCTTACTGTTATAAAACATTTCGATGTAATCAAAAATATCGCTGCGCGCTTCTTCCCGTGTTCCGTAAATCTTTTTCTTTATCCGTTCACGCTTCAGTAGCTGGAAAAAGCTTTCTGCAACTGCGTTGTCGTGACAGTTACCACGACGGCTCATACTGCCCTCCAGACCGTGTGATTTCAGGAACGACTGCCACTCATGGCTTGTGTACTGACTACCCTGGTCCGAATGAACCAGCACCTGTTTTTGGGGATTACGTCGCCACACGGCCATCAAAAGCGCATTCAGAACAATATCTTTTGTCATCCGCGGTTGCATTGCCCAGCCGATAACTTTGCGCGAGAACAGGTCAACAACTACGGCCAGATACAGCCAGCCTTCGTGGGTTCGGATGTACGTTATGTCCGTTACCCAACGTTCATCTGGTGCTTCCGGGTTGAACTGCCGCTGGAGTCTGTTGGGTGTCACGATACTGGCTTCACCTTTACGCGATCGTGGGCTTCGATACCCAACCTGAGCCTTTATCCCGGCACGCTTCATCAGCCGCCAGACCCGGTTAATCCCACATTGTTGCCCACTATCTCGCAGGTCGATATGGATCTTGCGATAGCCATAAACGCAACCGGACTCCAGCCAGAACTGTTTGATTTGTCCTGTCAGTCTGAGATCCGCCTGATGCCGTGGTGAATACGGCTGCTGAAGCCAGGCGTAAAACCCACTCGGATGAACATTCAGCACCCGACAGAGCAGGCGAACAGGCCAGCAACAGGAGTTGTCACGGATAAAGGCGTACCTCAGTCGGACAGCTTTGCGAAGTACGCCGCGGCTTTTTTTAATATGTCCCGTTCGTCAGTAACCCGCTTCAGCTCCTTCTGAAGTCGACGGATCTCGGCCTGAGCATCTGACTGCTCTTTGTTGGTGGAAGAGTCCGGTCCGAACTTCTTTATCCAGGCATAAAGACTGTGGGTAGTAATATCGAGGCGTGTTGCAACGCTGGAAACAGAATGACCACGATCAACAACCTGTTTGACAGCTTCAATTTTAAACTCTTCAGGGTAACGCTTACTGCTCATGTGCACCTCTCTTTAAGCCATTTTAAATGACTCTGAGGTGTCTGTTAAACCCGTGGCTATTCATTTTTTGTGTTCGGTGTTTGGTACTGTGAGCCACAACTTGAGACACAAGCTGGGACACAGAGCATTTTTTAAGGTTGTGTCTTTGGCTTCCCGCTGGCATGATCCAGAACAGGGATTAACGGGACGTTAATCGCAAGCTTTTGATTTTGTTTTATTTGACTCGGGGTGCCCTTCTTCGATGAAGGCTGAGAAATACCCGTATTACCTGATCTGGATAATGCCAGCGTAGGGAAGTCAGATGCCTTCCCGGTCATCGCTTCTTCACGCAAGGCAGGAGCGACACCATGCAGCCTGACCTGCCCGACTTACACGTTTTACATCAGTTCCGAACCCGTTCCCCGCTCACGCACTGCATGACTAACGATGTCGTGCAAACTTTTACCGCTAACGTGCTGCTGGCGCTTGGTGCTTCTCCGGCGATGGTCATTGAAGCGGAAGAAGCTGAACAGTTCGCTACTTTTGCAGATGCATTGCTGATTAATGTCGGCACGCTTACCGCCCCGCGCGCGCAGTCGATGCGGCGGGCGATAGAGAGCGCCGTTGCCGCAGGTAAACCCTGGACGCTCGACCCGGTTGCGGTCGGCGCGCTGACGTTCCGCACCCGTTTTTGCCATCAAATCCTCACGCTTAAACCTGCCGCCATTCGCGGTAATGCCTCGGAAATTCTGGCGCTTGCCGGAATGAGCGCCGGGGGCCGTGGCGTAGATACCACCGACACGGCCTCAAGCGCACTGCCCGCGGCGCAGGCGCTGGCACGACAGACTAATGCCATCGTCGTGGTCACCGGGGAAGTCGATTATGTGACTGACGGGCTGCGAACCCATACGGTGACAGGGGGTGATCCCCTAATGACGCGCGTTGTGGGAACCGGATGTGCGCTTTCGGCTGTGGTGGCCGCCAGTTGTTCATTGCCTGGAGACCGGCTGGATAACGTGGCGGCAGCCTGTGGCTTTATGAAGCGCGCAGGAACGGTCGCCATCAGGCATTCTCGCGGCCCGGGTAGCTTTGCCAGTGCGTTTCTCGATGCGCTCTACACCCTGGAGGAACAGGCATGAAGCGAATTAATGCACTGACCATTGCCGGCACCGATCCAAGCGGCGGCGCGGGTATTCAGGCCGATCTGAAAACCTTCTCAGCGCTGGGAGCCTATGGCTGTTCGGTGATCACTGCTCTGGTGGCGCAAAATACACGTGGCGTACAATCGGTTTATCGTATTGAACCCGATTTTGTCGCGGCACAGCTGGACTCGGTGTTCAGCGATGTGCGCATCGATACCACAAAAATCGGGATGCTGGCGGAAACAGATATTGTTGAAGCGGTGGCTGAACGGCTTAAACGTTACCAGATACAAAACGTGGTGCTCGATACCGTGATGCTGGCCAAAAGTGGCGATCCGCTGCTTTCTGTTTCTGCTGTCGAGACCCTGCGGCAAAAACTGCTCCCGCAGGTGGCGCTGATCACGCCAAACCTGCCAGAAGCCGCAGCGCTGCTGAATGCGCCGCACGCGCGGAATGAACGCGAGATGAAAGAGCAGGGCAGTGCGCTGCTGGCCATGGGCTGTGGCGCGGTGCTGATGAAAGGCGGCCATCTTGATGATGCCGAAAGCCCGGACTGGCTCTTTACCCGTGATGGCGAAGTGCGGTTTACCGCGCCCAGGGTACAGACCAAAAACACGCACGGTACAGGCTGTACACTCTCGGCGGCGCTGGCGGCACTGCGCCCGCGACATAACTCCTGGGCCGATACGGTGCAGGAGGCCAAAACCTGGCTCTCTGCGGCACTGGCAAAAGCCGATACTCTGGAAGTGGGTCACGGTATTGGGCCGGTTCATCATTTTCATGCATGGTGGTAAGCCGTATACTGACAGGAAACACCACGCCTGAGAAAACACAGATGGAACAAGCGCATACCCGGTTAATCGAGCAGCTTAACGAACGGATCGCCGCGCCGGACAACACGCCGCTGTATCTTAAGTTTGCCGAAACGGTCAAAAACGCCGTGCGTAGTGGCGTGCTGGAACACGGGAATATTTTGCCGGGTGAGCGCGACCTGAGCCAGCTGACCGGGGTATCGCGCATCACTGTGCGTAAAGCGATGCAGGCGCTGGAAGAAGAGGGCGTGGTCACCCGCGCCCGGGGTTATGGCACGCAAATTAATAATATCTTTGAATATTCCCTCAAAGAGGCGCGTGGATTTTCTCAGCAGGTGGTGTTACGCGGGAAAAAGCCCAATACGCTGTGGGTCAACAAGCGGGTGGTGAAATGCCCGGAAGAGGTCGCCAGCCAATTATCACTCGCGCCGCAAAGCGATGTCTTCTTACTTAAACGTATTCGTTACGTGGATGACGACGCCGTTTCGATTGAGGAGTCCTGGGTTCCGGTGGGATTAATTCACGACCCGGATGCGATTGGCATCTCGCTGTATGATTATTTCCGCAGTCAGAATATCTTCCCGCAGCGCACCCGTTCCCGCGTTAGTGCCCGGATGCCAGACAGCGAATTTCAGGCGCATATCAAAATGGACGATAAAATACCGGTGCTGGTGATAAAGCAGGTTGCGCTTGACCAACAACACCGGCCCATTGAGTACAGCATCAGCTATTGTCGAAGCGATCTATACGTCTTTGTGTGCGAGGAGTAACGCGTCCCGCGTAGGGGCGCAATCGCCGCCCCGATGGCTGACCACCCATGCCGCGACCGCGTTGCCAAGCTGCACCGCGTCGGCCAGACTCCATCCCGCAGCCAGCCCGGCAAGCGTACCGCCTGCATGACTATCGCCCGCGCCGATGGTGTCCACCACCGTGGCAGGAAAGGCTGGAACATACCCGCTCTCTTCCCCGTTAAAATACCCGGCACCGTCTTTATCGTGACGCACGATCAGCGCTGAGGCGAACCGCTTTTGCCATTGCGCGCCTAATGACTCCGGATCCATGCCAAACCTTTCGGCGGCAATGTCTGCCTCCTGGCGATTCAGGGATACGATAGGCTGACGGGCCATAATGCGTGCCATCAGCGCGTCGGGAATATCGGCAATGCGCGGGCCAAAGTCGATAAACGCAGTCACGTTATGCAGGCCTTCCAGCCATGTCGTAAGCAGCTCGCCGCAGGGTGACGCCAGCTGGTAGCCGGATAAATACACCAGACTTGCGGGCGGTACGCTGAGCGCATCCAGCCAGGGTTTCTGCCACTGGTTTTCCACGCCGCTGAACGACATAAACGTGCGTTCACCGTCAGGCTCGACCAGCGCCAGACACCAGCCGTTGTCGCCTGTTTCGGCTTCCACCGCGCTGTGCAGATCCTGTTTTGCCATCGCGTTACGGATGATATCTGCCCATACGCCGTGGCCGACGGGCAGTGCGTTTTGCGCGGTAATGCCAAGTCGTTTCAGCGCAATGGCAATGTTCAGCGCACAGCCGCCAATGTTCACGCCCTGCTGTTTTAGCTCGATATCACACCCGCGCCACGGCAGGGCGTAGGCATCAGCAATGACGTCAATCACTGCCGCGCCCAGTACCGTTACCGGGCGTGTAGCCTGTAATGTCTCAAGGTGACGGGCAAAATCTGACGTCATACACCCTCCCTTTGCTCCCGGTAGTGCAGTAATTTTTCGCAGTAATGACCAAAGTCGAGCTGGTTAACGGCATCGAGTTCATCCTTAAGCGCCGGATCAATCGCCTGCACGCCATGCAGCGCGCCACAGATGGCCGTTGCCATCGCCCCGATGGTGTCAGTATCACCGCCCAGGTTGGCACATAAAATGGCGCAGCGGTTCGGATCGGTTCCAGCCAGTTCAACCATCGCAATGGCTGCCGGAACAGATTCAATGGTACTGGTGCCCGCCCCGACGAGTTGATAAACCTGCTCGCTGGCGGACTCGATCCCCTTTGCAGTACGCACGGTGTGCAGCGCCAGTTCGATACGTGCGGCCAGAGAAGCGCTGAATGTGGTGGGCTTCGCTTCCTGGGCGTAACGGGCGATGCCGGGCAGGGCATCAACAATGTTTTGCCAGCGCTCACCATCAATGGCACGCGAAATCGCCCAGGCAATCACCACCGCTCCGGCAATCGCGAGGTCAGATTTATGCGTGGGGCTGGACGCCAGCGCCACCTGTTCGACAAAGTGCTCAAGACGGGTAGCGGGCAGCAAACATCCCAGCGGGGATGCGCGCATGGCCGCGCCGTTGGTTACGCCGTTGTTCTCAAGCGCACTCACCGGTTTACCGTCGCGGATGGCATTCAGCGCGATTTTGGACGTTGGGCCAAGCACGTTTTTGTTAAACGCGTCGAACGACTCGGCCCAGTGCAGAATATGTCTGCCGATGACATCAGCATTGATCTGCCCGTCGCATTCGATAATCGCATCGGCCAGGCACAGTGCCATTGAGGTGTCATCGGTAAACTCTGCCCGGTCAAAATAGCAGGCCGCGTTGTTCTCGGCCGGCCCTGGTAAGAAGCGGTCTATCCAGCCGAAGTGGGCTTTTACACGGCTTCTTGGCCACAGCTCCGATGGCATCCCCATCGCATCCCCTAACGCCTGCCCGTAAAGAGCCCCGAGAACACGTTTGTGTTTCATTTCACTTCCCCTTGTGTCAGCGCGGCATCGCCATCAACCACCTCAATTGCGGTGATCTCTTTATCCGATTCGCGGAAAAACAGCATAAACATCACGGCGATCACGGCAATCATGATCCCACCAAATGCCCACATTCCGGCCCAGTTGAAGGTCAGCCCGTTCACTGGCTCTTTGTATGCGAACATTTTTTCCATCATCACACCGCCCAGGCGGTAACCCAGCAGGCTACCAAAGCCCTGACAGCACAGCGTGATCAAACCCTGCGCGGCAGTACGCATATGCGCGGGCGCTTTTTTATCAACGTAGATGTACGCGGTTACGTAATAGAAGTCATAGCTCACGCCGTGCAGCAGAATACCGAGGAACAACAGGGCGTAGGTGAAGTATTGCTCGGCGCCGCCGTAAACAAAGAAACCATAGCGGACTGCGGCGGTGATAAGCCCCAGAAGTAATACCTTCTTAATACCAAAGCGTTTGGTGAAGAATGGCAGCGCCAGCATAAAGAAGATTTCAGAGAACTGGCCGAGCGTCATCCAGCCGGTGGCGTTTTTCATGCCCACTTCGGTGAGATACCCGTTGGCGAAGATGTAGTAAAACGCCAGCGGCATCGCGAACAGGAACGAGCAGAAGAAGAACACCAGAAAGTTCTTGTCGCGCAACAGGATCAGCGCATCAAGCCCCAGCATCACTTTGATGTCCAGCTTGCCGGTGCTCTTCGGTGGCGTATTCGGCAGAAACAGCGCAAACACGCCAAGCAGCGCGGAACTGGCGGCGGTCATCAGCAGCGGGATGTTGGTATCAGAGATGTCGCTATAGCCCATCATTTGTGGCAGAAAACCGCAGGCCAGGCCGGAGGCGATCCAGCCGATAGTGCCCATCACGCGGATGCGCGGGAAATCGGCCTCCACATCGTCCACGTTAGAGAAGGCGATACTGTTGGTCAGGGCGATGGTGGGCATATAGGTCAGGGAATACGCCAGCAGCAGCGGGAAAAAGGTGGCGAACTGGGTCTGCTGCGCGGCGAAGTACATCAGCACAGCCCCGGCAAACATCAGCACCGCCAGCACTTTCTGGGCGGCAAAGAAGCGGTCGGTTAACGAGCCGACAAGAATCGGCGAGAGGATCGCGGCGATCGCGGTACAGGCGTAAGACCAGCCAATTTCCCCGGCGCTAAAGCCGCTTTTGCTCAGCCAAAGCCACAGCGGCACAAACCACGCGCCCCAGATAAACCATTCAACAAACATCATGAATGACAGTTGGACTTTCGTTTTCATTGTTTAATCCTGCATGTCAGAGAGGGTACTCCTTTAACATACCATTCAATAATACCTTTTAAATACCTTTGTGGTGATTGTTTGATCAATGTAGCATTTTTGTTGTACACGAATCGAGCCAGCGGATTGTGCTGAAAAAATCCCTGCTGGTGGAAAATCTGTTAAGTCAGTACCAGGCTTAGTCTGCCCACAAAAATGTGGGTCTGGATATCACTCACCGACACGACGTCGGAATTACGGGAGCATCACTATGACTGATATTGCGCAGTTGCTTGGCAAAGACGCCGACAGCCTTTTACAGCATCGTTGTATGACCATTCCTGCCGACCATCTCTATCTGCCCGGTCACGACTATGTCGACCGCGTGATGATAGACAACAACCGCCCGCCAGCCGTACTGCGTAATATGCAGACGCTCTACAACACCGGGCGGCTGGGCGGAACCGGGTATCTGTCCATTCTGCCGGTTGACCAGGGCGTTGAGCACTCTGCGGGGGCATCCTTCGCTGCCAATCCGCTCTATTTCGATCCGAAGAACATTGTAGAGCTGGCGATTGAAGCGGGTTGCAACTGTGTGGCGTCGACTTACGGCGTGCTGGCCTCGGTGTCCCGCCGTTACGCGCACCGCATTCCTTTCCTGGTGAAGCTGAACCATAACGAAACCCTGAGCTACCCAACCGAATATGACCAGACGCTGTACGCCAGCGTCGAGCAGGCCTTCAGCATGGGCGCGGTGGCGGTAGGGGCGACCATCTATTTTGGCTCTGAACAGTCGCGTCGTCAGATTGAAGAGATCTCTGCCGCCTTTGAGCGTGCGCACGAGCTGGGGATGGTGACCGTGCTGTGGGCCTATCTGCGTAACAACGCGTTCAAGAAAGACGGTGTGGATTACCACGTCTCCGCTGACCTGACCGGCCAGGCAAACCATCTGGCGGCGACCATCGGCGCGGATATCGTGAAGCAGAAAATGGCCGAGAATAACGGCGGTTATAAAGCAGTTAACTTCGGTTACACCGACGATCGTGTTTACAGCAAACTGACTACCGATAATCCAATCGATCTGGTGCGCTACCAGCTGGCGAACTGTATATGGGCCGTGCGGGGCTGATTAACTCCGGCGGTGCGGCAGGCGGTGAAACGGATCTGTCAGACGCGGTACGTACAGCGGTTATCAATAAACGTGCGGGCGGCATGGGGCTGATCCTTGGCCGTAAGGCGTTTAAGAAATCGATGGCCGACGGCGTGAAGCTGATTAATGCGGTTCAGGATGTGTATCTGGATACCAAAGTGACCATTGCTTAAAACATTGCCCCCTCTCCCCAAAGGGGCGAGGGGATTGTTGAAGCGCCAGCCGGCAAAAACATCAGCGCAAAAGCACACAGTCCGGCGGCAACCGACACTGTAGCGCGCCAGGCAAAACTTCGATGCGGAACCGCTCTCCGCTCAACGGCTCTCCGTCGAGGTTAAAGGTCATCCCGTGCGGGGCATTTACCTCAAACCAGGCCGATTGACCGTCGATAATGTTCGGGCTTTCCTGCGGCTGAGTAAGTGTGGTGAACAGCGCAGGCAATAGCCCGTCACCAGTGAAAATACGCAGTTCTAACAGACCGTCGTTAATCAGCGCCCCCGGGCACAACTGCTGCCCGCCGCCTGCCTGACGCCCGTTGCCGATACCGATCACCAGCGCATCTCCTTGCCAGTGAAAATCATCCCCGGTGATTTCGCAGCGATCCGGTTTCAGCGTATCCATCCGCATCAGGCCGTGGATCAGATAAGAGACACCGCCGAGCGCCGCTTTCAGTTTTTCCGGCGTTTCGCTGGTGATCCGCGTACCAAATCCGCCCGTCGCCATATTGATAAAACAGGTCTTATCATTCACCAGAGCGATATCCACAGCGGTGGTTTTTCCAAGAATGGCCAGCTGGAGCGCTTTCGCCAACTCCTCCGGGATCCCGGCGCTGGTGGCAAAATCGTTAGCCGTTCCAAGCGGCAAAATGCCCATTGCCGGGCGCTGGGCCGTCTCCAGGTGAATCAGCGCGGTGGCAATTTCGTTAATGGTCCCGTCGCCACCGCCGGATATCACGGTGTCCACGCCAAGCTCGCACGCCTCGGCAATATACCGGGCGGCATCGCCTTTTTCCCACGTGACACGTACGTGAATACAGGCACCGTCGTTTCGCAAGTTAACAATTGCCTGACGCAGCATATCGTTACCGGCACTCTTGCCGTTCAGAATTAATAAACTGGCTGGATAGGTTGCCATCCGCATCGCTCCCTTTTTTGCTTTATCAAAAGTGTATCTCAGGGAGGAAAAAAGCGGGTAAGAACAGGACGAAAGGCAAAAAATAAGCCCGCGTAAGGGAGATTACGCAGGCTAAGGAGGTGGTTCCTGGTACAGCTAGCATTTATGGGTTATGTTTTTCAGCGCTGTGGATAATACCCGTATTGAACGAAGCGGTATGTGATCCGATTCTAAGAATCATTCCAACCTGAAAAAATCCCCATTATTAACTATTTGCTGTGCGGATTTCGGGTGCTTTCTCCGTCGAAATTACGCATCAGCAGCGCAAATTCCAGATCCACTTCTTCCGGGACTGGCAGCCAGACAACGTGACCGTCACCCGGAGCCACCTCAATCGCTTCGCCTTTTTTGTTTTCCAGATGCTCCAGACGGAAGTTCATGTTGCCCTGCGGGGTCATCAGCTCCAGGCTGTCGCCTTTGGTGAATTTGTTTTTCACGGCAACCGCAGCCAGCGGGCCTTTGCGCTCGCCGGTGAAATCGCCGACAAACTGCTGGCGCTCAGAGATTGAATAGCCGTGCTCGTAGTTCTGGTAGTCGTCATGGGTATGACGGCGCAGGAAGCCTTCGGTATAACCGCGGTGTGCCAGGCCTTCCAGCGTTTCCAGCAGGCTGGTATCAAACGGTTTACCGGCGGCGGCATCATCAATGGCTTTACGGTAAACCTGAGCGGTGCGGGCGCAGTAGTAGTAGGACTTGGTGCGGCCTTCGATTTTCAGCGAATGCACGCCCATCTGGGTCAGGCGTTCAACGTGGGCGATGGCGCGCAGATCTTTGGAGTTCATGATGTAAGTGCCGTGTTCGTCTTCAAAGGCGGTCATGTACTCGCCCGGACGTTTGGCCTCTTCAATCATAAACACGCTGTCGGTTGGTGCGCCGATACCGAGCGTTGGTTCGACGTTGGTGACCGGGATAGGCTCGTGCTTGTGCACGATATTCCCGATGTCATCCTCTTTGCCTTCCTGGACGTTGTATTCCCAGCGGCAGGCGTTGGTGCAGGTGCCCTGGTTCGGGTCGCGCTTGTTGATATAGCCAGAGAGCAGGCAGCGGCCGGAGTAGGCCATGCACAGCGCGCCGTGAACGAAAATCTCGATTTCCATTTCCGGCACCTGGGTGCGGATCTCTTCGATTTCTTCCAGCGAAAGTTCACGAGACAGGATGACGCGGGTCAGCCCCATCTGTTTCCAGAATTTCACCGTTGCCCAGTTGACGGCGTTCGCCTGTACCGAGAGGTGAATATCCATTTCCGGGAAGTTCTCCCGAACCAGCATGATTAAACCCGGGTCCGACATAATCAGCGCATCTGGCCCCATATCCACTACCGGCTTGAGGTCACGGATGAACGTTTTCAGCTTGGCGTTGTGCGGCGCGATGTTTACCACCACGTAGAATTTTTTGCCCAGGGCATGTGCTTCATTGATGCCGAGTTGCAGGTTCTCGTGGTTGAATTCGTTGTTGCGCACGCGCAGTGAGTAGCGCGGCTGGCCCGCGTAAACAGCATCGGCACCATAAGCGAAAGCGTAACGCATATTTTGCAGCGTTCCCGCCGGGGAAAGGAGTTCCGGTTTAAACATGTTTGTTCTCGTTCTGATGACAGGTCAGATCCGCGTACACCTGGTGCAGCGGTAAGGGGAGATCCCCCACTTTAAGGGCGGGCATTGTAGCGCTGCGGGGCAGGGAGGTAAAGCGATTGTGGCCGGGCGGCGGCTGCGCTTGACCCGGCCTGAAACGTCAGAGTCTGACGATCATGCAATCCTGCACGCATCCGCTTCCCAGCGATACCCTACACCATACACCGCGCGAATAAATGACTGGTCGGTGTCGAGCGCTTCCAGCTTGCGGCGCAGGTTTTTGATGTGGCTGTCGATGGTACGGTCGGTGACGACGCGGTAATCGTCATACAGATGATTCAGCAATTGCTCGCGGGAGAACACTTTTCCCGGCTCGTGAGAGAGAGTTTTCAGCAGGCGGAACTCGGCGGGGGTGAGATCCAAAAGCTTGCTGCGCCAGCTCGCCTGGAAGCGGCTTTCATCGACAATCAGCGGGCTTTCGGCATCCAGCGCCTGCAATTCGCGATGCGGCTTGCAACGGCGGAGAATGGTTTTCACGCGGGCCACCACTTCACGCGGGCTGTATGGTTTACAGATGTAATCGTCGGCACCGATTTCCAGGCCCAGCAGACGGTCGATTTCTTCGATTTTGGCGGTCACCATAACGATGGGGACGTCAGAGAAACGGCGAATTTCCCTACACAGTGTCAGACCGTCGGTGCCCGGCAGCATCAAATCCAGCAGGATCAGGTCCGGCGGCGTCTGGCGCACATAGGCCAACACCTGATCGCCATGGCTGATAAGCGATGGGGCATAACTTGCCGCACGTAAATAGTCGATCAGTAACTGCCCAAGCTTAGGCTCGTCTTCCACGATCAGAATACGTGGTGTGTTTTCGTCAATCGGTAACTCGGTCATACTTCTCTCGATATATCCCGTTCCAGCGGTAACTCTACTGTAATGCTTACCCCGCCAAAAGGCGAATGGGCGGCGCGGATTGTGCCGTTATGAGCCTCAACGATGTTGACGCAAATCGCCAGCCCAAGCCCGGAGCCACCGCTGGCGCGGTTGCGCGAACCTTCGGTACGATAAAAGCGCTCAAACAACCTTTCCAGTTGTCCATCCTGCACGCCGGGTGCCGAATCCGCAAAGGTGAGGGCAAAGCGCCCGTTTTCGCGCTTGCCGGAGATATGCAGCCCGCCACCGCTGTCGGTATAACGCAGGCTGTTTTCCAGCAGATTATTGAACAGCTGCATCAGGCGGTCGCGGTCGCCAAACACGATGGCGCTGTCCGGCAGCGAGAGGTCAATTTTCAGGTTGCGGCTGGCAAAACGTTCGCGGAAGGCGCCGCTGGCGACTTCCAGCACGTTAATCACATCGATCGGTGCTTTCTGGTAGGCCAGTGCCCCTTCATCGGACATCGAAAGCTGGTGCAGATCGTCAACCAGCTTGGTCAGTGTGCCGACTTCGGCCTGCAGAGAGGTGACAGATTCCGGAGTAAACTGCCGCACGCCGTCCTGAATGGCTTCCAGCTCCCCGCGCAGTACCGCCAGCGGCGTGCGCAGCTCGTGCGAAATATCGGCCATAAAGTCGCGGCGCATCTGCTGGTTTTTCTCAAGCGTGCTTGCCAGTTGGTTAAAGTCCTGCGCCAGTTTGCCCAGTTCGTCCTGGCTGCGGGTGTCCACGCGGGTTGAGAAATCCCCGGCCGCCAGCTTGTGCGTGCCTTCTACCAGCCGTTTCACCGGTGCAAGCAGGCCGCGTGCCAGCGGGAAGGTGGCCAGCGCGGCAAGCAGCGTCGAAAGCGCGACAATCAACCAGCTGGTCTGGCGCTGCTGTTTGTCGAAGTTGATATCCGTGTTGCGCGTCAGGCGTTCAACCGGGGAGGCGATCACCCAGCCGACCGTCGCGTTATTCACTGTGATGGCGCGCTTTGTGCCATCAGGCGGGACGGGCGCACGCGGGCCCACAAGCACACGCATGTCCTGGTCTATCACCCAAAACTGGGTACGCCAGCCGTGCGGCGGCATCCCGGGGCCGGGACGATCGTCGTCGGTATCGTGCTCAAGCGAGCGGAGGATTTGAAAAACAAAGCGGTCGTTATTACGCAGAAAACGCCAGTTGCCGTGCAGGGCATACTGTTCACCCAGCGCATCGCTCAGCCCCTGTAAACGCTGTTCGTTCCCGTGTTTGATGTAGTCAATAAAACCGCGCTCAAAGCTAACCCGCACCGCCCAGTGCATCGTGATCAGCAGAACGATACAGGTGGCAAAAATCGCCACAAACAGCTTTCCGGTGATCCCGGGGCGCCAGAATTTCATGATGCACTCCTTTTGCCACGACGGATAACAACGTTCTTACTGGTATCGTCCGGTACTCTGGCGAAGATAATCGCGGGCAGGGCGATAATTACCGCCATGCTGAGATAGGTATATAAAAACACCTGATGCGCGACCGGCGTGTCGACGCTGAGATGCTGCTGCCCGTACATGCCGAGCAGCAGGCCCGCCACGGTAACACCCACGCTCATGGAAAGCTGCATGATCATCGACAGCAGGCTGTTGCCGCTGCTGGCCAGTTCGTCCGGTAGATCTTTCAGCGTCAGGGTATTCATCGACGAGAAACGCATCGAGTTGATAATGCCCTGGCAGAACAGAACCAGCGGCAGTGCGTAGTACCAGCCCATCAGCGCTACGCCCATAAATAGCAGGCTGATGAGCGCCAGCCCCAGGGTGGCCGTGACCAGCACGCGACGGTAGCCAAAGCGGTTCACCACCTGCACCACTATGCGTTTCATCCCCATGCTACCAAGCACCATCGGGATCATCATTAAGCCCGCGTGGAACGGTGAAAAGCCCATCCCAATCTGGAGAAAAACCGGCGTCATAAACGGCAACATACCGCTGCCGATGCGCCCGGCAAAGCTGCCAAACAGCCCAAGACGGTAGGTAGCGTTTTTAAACAGCGACAGGCTGAACAGCGCCTGATCGTTACCCCGCGCATGGTACAAATACCACAGCACTGACATCACGCCGAGGGCGACAAGCATGCCCAGCGTCAGGGATGAAATCCCCAGCCCTTTTTGCCCATCGAGCGCCAGGGTCAGGGTCGCCATACCGGCGGCCAGCAAGGTAAAGCCAACGAAATCAAAGCGCCGGGTTTGCATGGTGTAGTTAGGCATCAGCACCAGCGTGGCGATAGCCCCCACGATACCCACCGGCAGATTAATCAGGAAAATCCAGTGCCAGGAGGCGTATTCCACCAGCACACCGCCCAGCGCCGGGCCGAGTAGCGGGCCGACCTGGCCGGGCAGGGTGACAAAGGTCATCGCCGCCATGTACTGTTCGCGCGGGACGATTTTCATCACCGTCAGTCGCCCGACGGGCACCATCATCGCCCCGCCAACCCCCTGAAGGACACGCGCCATCACCAGCTCATTGAGCGTGTTGGCTTGGGCGCAAAATAGCGAGCCCGCGGTAAATAGGATGATGGCGGTGAAAAAGATATTTCGGACCCCCACTTTGTCTGCCAGCCAGCCGCTTGCGGGCAGCATGACGGCAACCGTCAGCACGTAAGCGACGATCACCATATGCATGTGCAGTGGGCTTTCCCCCAGGCTTCTCGCCATAGAGGGGAGGGCGGTATTAACGATGGTCGTATCCAGCGACTGCATAAAGAAGCCGAAGGCGACAATCCATAACTGCCAGCGGACATTTTTGGGGAGTTCTGTCATTTACCCGTTTACCGTTTCTCTGTTTTTACGTGAAAAACGCACCCGCAGGCGGTCGAAGAAGAGATAGACCACGGGGGTGGTGTAGAGCGTTAACAACTGGCTCATCACCAGACCACCAACAATCGTTATCCCCAGCGGCTGACGCAGCTCTGAGCCATCGCCACCGGAAATCACCAGCGGCAGGGCGCCAAACAGCGCCGCCAGCGTGGTCATCATGATCGGGCGAAAACGCAGCTGGCAGGCCTGGAAAATGGCCTCTTCCGGGCTCAGATTGCCGTGACGCTGCGCCACCAGCGCGAAGTCGACCATCATAATGGCGTTTTTCTTTACTATGCCTATTAATAGCATGATACCGATTAGCGCGATTAGGCTGAATGGTGCACCGAACAGCTCCAGCGCCAGCAATGCCCCCACACCCGCCGAAGGCAGGGTAGAGAGGATTGTCAGCGGATGAACGTAACTTTCATACAACACCCCCAGCACGATATACACCGTGGCGATGGCCGCCAGGATCAGGATCACCTGTGAGTTCATTGTCTCCTGGAATACCTGTGCCGTTCCGGCAAAACTGCCGCGCACGGTGGACGGCACGCCAAGCTGGGTCATAGTGCGGTTGATAGCATCACTCGCCTCAGACAGCGACGAACCGGTTGGCAGGTTAAACGAAATGGTTGAGGCGGCGGAAAGCCCCTGATGGTTAACAGAAAGAGGGGCGTTTGCGGGCTGCCAGCTGGCGAAATACGAGAGCGGGATGGCCTTACCATCGCTGTTAATCACAAACATTTTGTCCAGCGCGCTGATGTCCTGGGTGTAGCGCGGATCCACTTCCATCACTACCTTATACTGGTTCATCGGCTGGTAAATGGTGGAAATCTCGCGCTGACCAAAGGCGTTGTTCAGCAGGCTGTTGGCGGCTTCTACGTTAATGCCCAGCCGCGACATGGTTTCGCGATCGTAGGCCAGATCCATCTCTGCGCCGTTGTCCTGCTGATCGGAGTTCACGTCTGCCAGTTGTGGCAGCGCCGCCAGCGCTTTACGGATCTTCGGCTCCCATTCGCGCAGGGCGGCGAGGTCGTCAGACAGCAGGGTGTACTGATAGCTGGCATTGGCCTGACGTCCGCCCACGCGGATATCCTGAACGGCCATCAAAAACAGATTGGCTCCTGGCTCTTTGGCAAGCTTCATGCGCAGGCGGTCGATAACCTGCTGCGCAGTTTCGTTGCGCACATCCCGGGGCTTGAGGGTAATAAACATCATCCCGCTGTTCACGCGTGAGCCGCCAGTAAAACCGGTGACATTATCCACGGCTTTGTCTTCGCGGATGATTTTCATAAAGTCCTGCAATTTACCGCGCATCGCCTGGAACGAGATGCTCTGGTCGGCCTGAATGCCGCCCATCAGTACCCCGGTATCCTGTTCCGGGAAGAACGTTTTCGGGATAGAAATGTACATCCAGACGTTGAGCACAATGGTGCCAATCAGCACCAGCCCGACAATCCGCGTGTGGTTCAGCACCCATTTCAGCGACTTGCCGTAGCTCTCCTGCATGGCCATCAGGACGCGGCCAAAACCTTTACGCCGTGGCTGCGAATGCGGTTTGCTGCGCTTAAGCATCCAGCCACACATCATCGGCGTTAACGTCAGCGAGATGGCCAGCGAAATACCAATGGCGACGGAGAGCGTAACGGCAAACTCCCGCAGCAGGCGGCCAGGCAGCCCGCCCATCAGCAGCAGCGGCAGGAACACTGCGACCAGTGACAGGCTCATGGAGAGCACCGTGAAGCCCACTTCGCGCGTTCCCTGAAGCGCCGCCTGGAGCGGTTTCACACCCGCTTCCAGATGGCGCGAGATATTCTCCAGCACCACAATGGCGTCATCCACAACGAAACCTGTGGCAATGGTCAGCGCCATCAGCGAAAGGTTGTTCAGGCTAAACCCGCACAGGTACATGGCGGCAAAGGTCCCAATCAACGACACCGGAACGGCCACCGCCGGGATAAGCGTTGCGCGACCTGAGCGCAGGAACAGAAACACCACCAGGATAACCAGCGCCACGGAGATAATTAACGTCTGCTCCACCTCTTCGAGCGAGGCGCGGATCGTCGGAGAGCGATCCTGGGCAATCTGCAAATCAATGGCTGCCGGAATGGTTTCCTGCAACTCCGGCAGGCGCGCACGGATGCTGTTGACCGTCTGGATGATGTTGGCTTCCGGCAGCTTGCGGATCATCAGCAAAATAGCCGGTTTGGCGTTGGTCATCCCGGCGTTACGCACATCCTGCACCGAATCGGTAACGCTTGCGACATCGCTTAAGCGTACCGCCGCACCGTTGTTGTAGTGGATGATCAGCGGTTGATATTCCGCGGCGGTTTTCAGCTCGTCGTTAGTCTGGATCTGCCAGCGATGGCTCTGGTCATCGATCGCCCCTTGCGGCTTGCGAACGTTCGCATTGCTGATGGCAGTGCGCACGTCATCCAGCGACACGCCCTGGTTGAACAGCGCCTGCGGGTTTAAACCCACGCGTACTGCGGGCAGGGAGCTGCCGCCGACGTCAACGTCACCCACGCCGTCAATCTGGGCGATGGTCTGCGCCAGTTGGGTTGAGGCAAAGTCGTAAAGTTGCCCCTGAGAGTAGGTGTCTGAGGTGAGCGTCAGGATCATGATTGGCGCGTCAGACGGGTTGGCTTTACGGTAGGTCGGACGGCTTGGCATCCCGCTTGGCAACAGGCTTTGCGCGGCGTTGATTGCGGCCTGTACGTCACGTGCGGCGCCGTTAATATCACGGTCGAAGCTGAATTCCAGAATGATACGCGTGCTGCCAAGCGAACTGCTGGAGGTCATTTCGTTCACCCCGGCAATGCGTCCCAGCGAGCGTTCCAGCGGCGTGGCCACCGAAGAGGCCATCGTTTCTGGCGAAGCGCCGGGCAGCGAGGCGCTGATCATGATCACCGGGAAATCCACCTGTGGCAGCGGTGCCACCGGCAGCAGCCGGAAGCCAAGCACGCCGCACAGAGTGATTGCGAGCGAAATTAATATCGTCGCGACCGGGCGGTAAATGAAGAGGGCGAAAAACTTCACTTACGCCTCCTCTTCACGTTTCGGGAAACGGCTTTTGGCCCAGATAGCCAGCTGGTCAAAGAGCAGGTAAATCACCGGGGTGGTAAACAGAGTCAGTACCTGGCTTACCAGCAGACCGCCGACCATGCCAATCCCCAGAGGGCGGCGCAGCTCAGCGCCCACGCCGGTACTCAGCATCAGCGGCAGGGCACCCAGTAGCGCGGCCAGCGTGGTCATCAGGATCGGGCGAAAACGCAGCAGACACGCCTGGAAGATTGCGTCCCGCGGCGACATGCCCTGTTCGCGTTCGGCGGCAAGGGCAAAGTCGATCATCATGATGGCGTTTTTCTTCACGATGCCGATAAGCAGGATGATACCGATTATCGCGATCACATCCAGTTCACTGCCTGCCAGCATCAGGGCCAGAAGGGCACCAACGCCTGCGGTCGGCAGGGTAGAGAGGATAGTTATCGGGTGAATAAAGCTTTCGTACAACACGCCGAGCACGATATACATCGCCACCACGGCGGCGACAATCAGCCAGATGGTATTCCCCAGTGCCGCCTGGAAGGCCAGCGTGCTGCCCTGGAACTGGGTCTGAATGTCTGACGGGAAGCTAAGCTCTTTTTCTGCCGCAAGAATGGCCTCTACGGCTTCACCCAGCGAGTATGCGTCCGGCACGTTGAACGAAATGGTGGTGGACGGGAACTGATCGAGATGGTTAATCGCAAGTGGGGTATAGCGCTCTTCCACGCTGGCAATGGCACTTAACGGCACAATGCCGCCATCTTTACTGGTCAGGCGCACCGTATCCAGCGCGGCAAGCCCCGGAGTGTTTTCGGTGTTGTGCTCCAGCACCACGCGATACTGGTTCGCCTGGGTATAGATAGTGGAGATCAGCCGCTGCCCGAACGCGTTGTACAGCGCGTTATCCACATCCGCCATCGTGATACCCAGACGGCTGGCGCTGTCGCGATTAACGTTCACATATGCCGCCAGCCCTTTGTCCTGCCAGTCGCTGCTGACGTCGGAAATTTGCGGCAGCGCCTTGAGTTTATTCACCAGTTGCGGCACCCATGTGCTGAGTGCATCAAGCGAAGTGGCCTGTAATGTGAACTGATACTGGGTGCGGCTCACCTGGGTATCGATGGTCAAATCCTGAATCGGTTGCAGATACAGCTCGATTCCCGGCACGCGGGCGACGGCAGTTTGCAGGCGTTCAATCACCGTTTGTACGCGGTCATCCCTGTCACTCAGCGGTTTGAGATTGATTTGCAGACGCGCGCTGTTCAGCGACGGGTTGGTTCCGTCAACGCCCACGAAAGAGGTCAGGCTTTCAACCGCCGGGTCTTTCATGATGAGCTCTGACACCTGCTGCTGGCGCTGCGCCATGCTGGCAAAGGAGACGGACTGCGGGGCCTGAAGCGTGCCCTGAATGATGCCGTTATCCTGAATCGGGAAGAATCCTTTCGGGATGAAAATCCACAGCATCACGCTCAGCGCCAGCGTACCCAACGCCACGCCAAGGGTTGCCCACGGATGATTCAGCACTTTTGCCAGCAGACGGCCGTAAGCGGCGATGATGCGTTCGAACATCCGCTCCGACGCACGCGAGAAGCGATTTTGTTTGCGCAGGGACTCAACGCTCAACATGCGGGCGCACATCATCGGTGTAAGCGTCAGGGACACTATCGCCGAGATTAAAATCGCGACCGCCAGGGTGACGGCAAATTCGCGGAACAAGCGGCCGACAATATCCCCCATAAACAGTAGCGGGATCAGTACGGCAATTAATGAGAAGGTGAGAGAAATAATGGTAAAGCCGATTTCTCCCGCCCCTTTCAGCGCGGCGGCTAACGGTTTTTCGCCTTTTTCGATGTAGCGGGAGATGTTTTCGATAACCACGATGGCGTCATCCACCACAAAACCGGTGGCGATGGTGAGCGCCATCAGTGTCAGGTTGTTGATCGAAAAATCAAGGAACACCATCACGGCAAACGTACCCACCAGCGATAACGGCACGGCGACGGCAGGGATAATGGTGGCCGGTACGTTACGCAGGAAGAGGTAGATGATCATAACTACCAGCGCAATGGCCAGCATCAGCTCAAACTGGGTGTCGGAGACGGACGCGCGAATATTGGTTGTGCGGTCGGAAAGCACTTTCACGCTGACGGACTTCGGCAGGCTTTCAATCAGTTGCGGCAGCATGGTGCGGATGCTGTCGGCGGTGTTAATGATATTGGCGCCAGGCTGGCGCTGTACGTTCATTACAATCGCCTGCTGTTTGTTGGCCCAGGCACCAAGCCAGCTATTTTCTGCGCCTTGCTCAACGGTTGCCACATCGCCCAGGCGAACGGGCGCGCCATTTTGATACGCCACAATCAGCTGGCGATATTCATCGGCAGACTGCATCTGGTCGTTCGCAGAGAGCGTGACGGCACGCGTCGGGCCATCCAGCGAGCCTTTTGCGGAATTGACGTTCGCATTGCTGATCGCCGCGCGAATGGTTTCGCTGGTTAATCCCAGAGAGGCAATGGCCTGGGCATTCAGCTTCACGCGCACAGCCGGGCGCTGCCCGCCTGCCAGTGTTACCAGACCCACCCCGGACACCTGCGAGATTTTCTGCGCTACGCGGGTTTCTACCATATCTTCCACCTGGGTCATCGGAATGGCAGATGAGGTGACCGCAAGGGTCATGATTGGCGGATCCGCCGGGTTAACCTTGCTGTAAACCGGTGGGTTGGGCAGGTCGGACGGCAGAAGGTTAGTGGCGGCGTTAATCGCGGCCTGCACTTCCTGCTCGGCAACGTCCAGCGACAGCGTCAGCTGGAACTGGAGAGTTACCACAGAAGCGCCGCCCGAGCTTTGCGAGGACATCTGTTTTAAGCCGGACATCTGGCCAAACTGACGCTCCAGCGGCGCGGTAATGGCAGAGGTCACGACATCCGGGCTGGCGCCAGGATAGAGCGTGATAACCTGAATGGTGGGGTAATCAACTTCCGGCAGCGCCGAAACGGGCAGAAAACGGTAACCAATGATCCCTGCCAGCAAAATGGCCACCATCAACAGCGTGGTGGCAACGGGGCGCAAAATGAACAGGCGTGACGGCCCACCTGTAGAGCTCGGTGGCATCACCTGCATCAGGAAGCCGCTCCCTGTTTTTTATGTTCGCGTCTGGCGGGTTGTTCCGCGGCGGTGGTGCTGTCATGCGCTTCAACCACTTCGACTTTGGCGCCTTCGGTCAGGCGGTCAATGCCGTCGGTCACCACGCGGTCGCCTGCGGAGATCCCGGCGCTGATAACCACCGTCTGGCTGTCCTGGATCCCGGTTTTCACCAGATGTTTGCTGACCTTGTTCTCACTGTTCAGCACCCAGACAAAGTTGCCTTCATTCCCCATTTGCAGTGCCGCTGCCGGAATGACTACGGCATTTTCTTCCGTGGCTACCAGCATTCGTGCATTTACAAACTGGTTCGGGAACAGGGCATCGTCCTGGTTGTTAAAGCGGGCTTTGAGCTTGATGGTGCCAGTGGTGGTATCAATCTGGTTATCAAGGCTCAGGAGAGAGCCTTGGCTCAGTTTCTGTTTGTTGGTGCGATCCCAGGCTTCGACGACCAGCCCCTGACCGGCTTTTTGCGCCTGCACAACGGTTGCGATATCGCTTTCCGGCAGGGTAAAGATCAAATCGATAGGATGGGTCTGGGTTATCACCACAATACCGGTGGTGTCGCTGCTGGAGATTTGATTTCCGATGTCGACCTGTTTCAGCCCCACGCGGCCATCAATGGGGGCGGTGATGCGACTCCAGTCGAGCTGTAACTGTGCACTGGCGACGGAAGCTTCATCAGCTTTTATCGTGCCCTGGGTTTCGCTCACCAGTGACTGCTGGGTATCAAGCTCCTGGCGTGACACCAGATTGGTTTTGACCAGCTGTTGATAGCGCGCTAAATCACGCTGCGCATTCGCGAGCGTGGCTTTATCTTTTGCGAGCTGCCCCTGAGCCTGGGCGAGGGCGACTTTGAACTGGCTCGGATCGATCTCTGCCAGTAAATCACCGGCTTTAACCTGCTGGCCTTCCTGGAAATGAATGGCCATCAACTGACCTTCGACACGGCTGCGGACGGTTACCGTGTTTGCCGCCGTAATGGTTCCCAGGCCGGAAAGATAACGAGGAACGGCTTTGTTCACTGCAGTTGCGGCTTGCACTGGCGCCAGCGCGCCGCCGCGCATCCCGTGACGGCCACCACCCACAGGGCGCTGTGGCTGGGAATTTACCCCTGCGGGTGCCGCACTGTCGGAAGATTGACTGTGCCAGTACCAGGCGGCGGCAAGGACCACCACAATGATGCCAGCGGCGATTGCCCAGCGGGATTTATGACTGCCTTTCATCGTTATACGTTCTCATCCTGAAATACTTCGGGGAATGATACTAGTTTAGTCAGGCAAGACGGCAGAAAAATGGAGGAAATATGGAAGACTGTCTGGAATTGTCTGAGAGTGGTGCTTTTACTTACCCGGCTTGCGGTTCGAGGATTTTGTAGGCCGGGTAAGGCGGAGCCGCCACCCGGCACAACGACATTAGCTAAACATCACCTGCGCCCAGCGCGCCAGACCTGCGGTAACAGAGCCAAAGTCATCACCGCCCGCAATCGGTATTCCCGGCAGTTGTTCCGCAAGCGCTTTCTTGATGAGCGGTGAGCGGGCGCTTCCTCCCGTCAGGTAAATCACGTCCGGCTTCTCTTTGCCATTTTCCAGCGCCAGCTGAACCTGCTCCAGAATGCGCTGTAGCGGCTGCGTGAGTGCCGTTTCCAGCCCTTCCTGCGTAATGGCAGTGGCAAGGTCATCGCTAATGAACGGCAAGGTCACCGCGTGCTCAGGACGGGCCGAGAGCGCAATTTTACTCTCTTCAGCGGTACGCACCACGCGGTAGCTCAGACGCTGACGCCACACTTTATACAGCAGGGCGACTTTATCTGCATCCTGGGCATCGCGTACCAGATCATTCAGGAAACGTCCGTTGGCGGTGCTGTAGAAATCACTTTGTGCCGGTACATCGTTGATGGCGATAGCGTTCCACCACGGCAGGATCGGCAGGGCGATCCCTTTTTCGGTTTGCCCACCCATGCCCAGCAGCGGCATCAGGCTTTTAAACGCCAGAGCGATATCCAGATCGTTACCGCCCACGCGGCAACCACTGTGCCCCAGCAGGCTATTTTCGCGGTCACGACGCGCGTGCCATTGCGGCCCCATCAGCAGCAGAGAGCAGTCTGTCGTCCCCCCGCCGATATCCACTACCAGAACCCGCTTTTCTTCCGTCAGTGTGGCTTCAAAATCAAGCCCTGCGGCAACCGGCTCATACTGGAACACCACATCACGGAAACCCGCGCGGTGTGCGGCACGCTCAAGAATACCCTGTGCCTGCTGGTTGGCTTCTTCGCCGCCTAATCCCTGAAAGTTAATCGGACGACCAATCACCGCCTGGGTGATGGCATCAGTAACCTGGGTCTGCGCCTGATTGCGGATGTGCAACATCATGGCGCACACCAGGTCTTCAAACATGGCCACCTGCTGCGGTTTCAGCCCGCTTGCGCCCAGGAACGACTTCGGTGATTTAACGAAGTAGACCTCTTCAGGATCCTCAACGTAGTGGCCAAGCGAAGAGAGGCCAAACTGCACGCTGGAAGGCGTGACGTCGATATCCTCTTCGCGGTTAAAACTGACCGCACGGCGCAACAACGCCTGCGATTCTGCGGCTGTGGCCGGAACCTGGTGATGACGGAACAGCCATTCGCTGACCGCTTCACGCGTGGGAGCGCAAAGCATGGACGGCAGCAATGTGCTCTCTTTTTCCATTTTCAGCAGCTGCGGTTGCCCGTTTTGCATGATGGCAACTGAACAGTTTGCCGTACCGTAGTCAAATCCAATAAACACGTAGACATCCCCATGCCAGTGAGAAGGGGCGAGACTTTAGCGAAATGTCTGGCCTGCGACAACAGGAATATGAAAGCAAGGCGAAGCAAGCGAGTTCGGTTTATGCTGTGCAGAACCTATAAGGAGTCGCGATGTACACCCTGAACTGGCAGCCCCCTTACGACTGGCAATGGATGTTTGGCTTTCTTGGCGCGCGTGCGGTCACGGGCGTTGAAACCGTCACGGATACCTTCTACGAGCGGAGTTTCGCCTGTGACGGGCATCAGGGCGTGTTTCGCGTTACTCCTGATACCGACACCTGTACCCTGAAGGTTACTCTAAGCCCGGGGCTGGTTCCTGTGGCGTCGGCCTGCCTGGCGCGGATTGAACGTCTGTTCGATCTTGCCTGCGAACCGCAACGCGTCCTCGCAACGCTCGGTGAGCTTGGCGCAGCCCAGCCAGGGCTTCGCTTGCCGGGCTCGATGGATGCCTGGGAGCAGGGCGTAAGGGCGATTCTGGGGCAACTGGTGAGCGTGGCGATGGCGGCGAAACTGGCCGCGCGCGTGGTGGCACTGTGTGGTGCACCGGTGAAAGATTTCCCTGACTACCTTTGCTTTCCCTCCCCTGATGCGCTGGCAGCCGCCGATCCGCTGGCGCTGAAGGCGCTTGGGATGCCCGTTAAGCGGGCTGAGTCGCTGATTCATCTGGCGCAATCTGTGGTCAACGGGACATTCCCGCTCACGCCGCCGGATGATATCGAGGCGGGAATGAAAGCGTTACAGCAGCGTCCCGGGATTGGCCGCTGGACGGCCAACTATCTTGCGCTGCGCGGATGGCAGGCAAAAGATGTGTTCCTGCCGGATGATTATCTGATTAAGCAGCGTTTTGCCGGGATGACACCGGCGCAAATCCGGCGCTATGCCGAGCGCTGGCAGCCGTGGCGCTCCTATGCGTTACTGCACATCTGGTACACCGACGGCTGGACGCCGTTAGTTGATGGCGAAGTAACTGGTGTTCAGCAGTAACTCCAGCGGCTGCGGTTCGGCGATGGTGTCGCCATAGATAAAGTCGATGCCAATGCCGGATAAGGTGTCCATCATCATCGGCTGATTGCTTGGGCCGGCAATGGTTTTCATGCCCAGGCGCTGCGCGTGGCCCTGGATAATGGTCACCATCATCTCATCCATCAGATTACCGTGAACGTTGGTCACCACTTCGGCATCCAGCATCAGGTAATCGGCCATATTGATGCTCAGCTGGTTAAACACATCCATATTGCGCCCCACCTGGCTTAACACCACACGACAGCCAACGTGACGGAGTTTTTGCAGCCCATTCTGCACGTTTGGATCCGGGTTGTTCAGAACGTCAATGGTGATAATCAGATGCAGCAGACGCCCCGGGAACGGGCCTTTCTCCAGCAGTTCGAGCAGTTCGTCTACCAGCGTGACGCTGGCTAAACCCGCCTCTGAAAGCGGCAGGGCAACGCCCATTCCTTTGCTGGCAACCTGTGCCGCATAGGTACGGAAAAACTCACTGAAAATACGTCTGTCGAGGGCATGCAGCAGTTCAGGTTCGGCCAGCCCGGCACGGAATGCATGTTCTTCCTGCACTTCGCCCTGGCTGGTCCACAGGCGCAGTGAAATCAGCCAGAAATTACTGCTTTCCGGGATGCGCGGCGAGGCCACGCTGCGGGCAATCATCATCAGGTGGTTGTCTTTGATCATGTGCCACTGCTCATCGAGCGACATCATGCCACGCGTGGTGTGAACACGTTCCTGCTGAGGCTCGTAGACCGTAACTACACCACGACCGTTATTCTTGGAGGCGTAACAGGCGATATCCGCCTGGGACATCACTTCCGCTGCCTGGTAGTTATTTTCGTCAATCAGGGTGATGCCCGCACTGGCGCCGATACGATGCAGGCGACCTTCCCACATAAAGTGATAGTCATTGATGGCGTGGATCAAACGCCCCGCAATATAGCGTGCGCTTTCGATATTACAGTCAGGCAGCAGCAGACCAAACTCATCGCCGCCCAGACGCGCCAGAACATCGCTTGAACGGAGCATGGTCAGCATTAATGATGAAAGCTCACGCAGCAGGGCATCGCCCGCCGCATGGCCTGCCGTATCGTTGACGGCTTTGAAGCGGTCAAGATCGATAAAGACCAGCGCATGACGCTGGCGAGTTTCCTGAACCGTCTGCAACAGTCGCTTGAGATGGCTTTCAAAGCTCACGCGGTTTGCCAGGTGGGTGAGGGCATCGTGAGAAGCGCTATAACTCAACTGGCGCAGCATTTTGCGTGATTCGGTGACGTCCTGGATAACCAGCACCGAGCCGATATTTTGCCCATCCAGCGTACTGAGCGGCGTAATGCTGTAATGAATGTCAAAACTCCCGCCGCTGCGGCAGTTCAGCACCACATCCTGTTCGATATCGGAGCGAGACATATCACCGCTGTGGATGTTTTCCATCAACGGGCCGTTCTCACCAAAGGTAATATGCAGAACTTTCAGGATAGGCTGACCAATGGCTTCAACCTGAGTCCAGCCGCTCATCTTCTCGGCGACAGGGTTCATAAAGGTGACGTTCATGTCGACATCGGTACAAAGTACTGCTTCGCCGATGGAATCAAGGGTAATGTGCAGCCGCTCTTTTTCCTGGAATAACGCCTCGTTAAGCTGTTTAACTTCGGTCATATCCATGTTGATGCCAAGCAGACGCTCAACTTCCCCCTGTTTATTCAGCACCCGGTTGGCGAGAGAGCGGATGTGGCGCACACCTTCTTTCACCCGGATACGGAATTCCAGCTTAAACGGCAGCCTTGCCATCAGCGAATCGCGGATCACCTGTTCAGCATAGGGACGGTCTTCCGGCACCATCGATTCATGCCAGATTTGCCACGTAGGTTTGATATGCGGCGGGATTTCATACAGCTCGAACATTTTTTTGTCCCAGCTGATGATGTCAGGTTCAAGATCCCATTCCCAGATACCAATACCACCCGCTTCATTGGCGAGCGTAATACGCTCCATCAGACGTTTATTTACCCATTCCGTCTGTTTCAGGTCGTTAATGTCTTCAATCTGGGCAATAAAGTAGAGGGGAGTGCCATCCGCATGGCGCACAACCGAGACGGCGAGCAACGCCCAGACCACTTCCCCGTGACGGGTGTAGTAGCGTTTTTCCAGTGAATAGGTGTTGATGTCCCCGTTGATCAACTGTTCCAGCTGTTCGAGGTCGGAGTTTAAATCGTCGGGCCAGGTCAGTTGCTGGAAGGTGAGCGACTGCAGCTCGGTCTGGGTATATCCCAAAAAATTACACAATGCTTTGTTGGCCTGGAGCCACTGGCCTTCAATACCGACTAATGCCATACCGATGGCGGAATATTCCATCGCGTTGCGAAAACGCTCTTCGCTTTCGGTGATGTGCTTACGTTCCGCCCGAAACGCATACATCACCATGGTCATCACGTTGGCTGGCAGCAGCATCATCAGGAACGGTAGCCACGGCGCGTTGACCATTGCGCTGGCATTTTGGGTGGCCATTGGTGCGGGGTTTTGCGCAATCATCAGCGACACCATCATCACGGTGACCAAAAATACCAGGAACGCTTCCAGACGCGGCAGGCGTACTGCGCTCCACATCAGCAGGACAATGACACAGGTGAACGGCCACGGAAGCCAGGTGATAGCAAGCCAGCTCAGGACCAGCGTAATCGCCATAGTCACGAGCGTTTCCAGCAGCAGTCGCGGGTTACGGTGGCGCAGCAGATAGTGCGGTTTAAACAGTAACCCTAGTGGCACCAGTGCTAGTGCGCCGATGGCCTCTGATAATACCCAGACCAGAAAGTTACGCAGCGGCTCCGGGCTCGGAACGATGAGGTAAACCAACACGCCACCTACCAGTGGCGGTATCAGGGCGCTGCCGATGGCCAGACGGATCCAGTCATTCAGGTTTTGCAGCGGGTTGTACCAGGGCAGAAGTTTACGTAGCAGTAATGCGCCGATACAGGCTTCGATAACGTTAATGACCGTGTAGGCGAGGCTGATTTCGCCCCATGAGAGGATCATCCAGGAGGCGAAAACATTGCCAAAGGAGCAGGCCAGCGCAATGCCGGGCCACATTTTCCCCGCGTGACGGTAAAATGCGACCATCATAATTGACGTCGGGAACCATAATGGCGCCAGCAGCGTTCCAAAACGGGTCAGTTCAAGCGAGAACAACGTAAAGATAAAGGTGACCAGGCCCAGAAAGACAAGTCGCAGTAAAGGATGTGGGGTGGTAACCAAAACCCGCTGGTATTGTTTATTCATTACCGCTTTATCCAGGGACGCGAGGCCGTCCGGAAACAGGTCCAGACGAATGAATTTATGAATTTCGTTTATGCTAGTACAAACAATTTACAATTCATATGGCGACTGCTCATAATTTGACATCATAGACTTATTAAATAGTTACTCTGCAAAAAAATCTTGTTAAACGACGAAAAAATGGTCATTTAAATTTCGTTAAGGGAGTGAAAAGTCACTTTTGAGGCTGTCTCGCATAACCTGTGTATTCGACTGGTATCACGCCCACGAAATCCCTATAATTGCCGCGTTTGACGCTCCGGCGTCGTCCTTCCTTAACATCCAGGTTAATCAGGTCGCTAAATTTATGACTGATAAGTCTCATCAGTGCGTCATTATCGGCATCGCCGGCGCATCGGCTTCAGGTAAAAGTCTTATTGCCAGTACGCTTTATCGCGAACTGCGAGATCAAGTTGGTGATGAGCACATCGGTGTCATTCCCGAAGATAGCTATTATAAAGATCAATCGCATCTCTCGATGGAAGAGCGCGTTAAAACCAACTATGACCATCCGAATGCAATGGATCACAGCCTGCTGTTCCAGCATTTAGAAGCGCTTAAAAGCGGCCAGGCGATCGAACTGCCTGTTTACAGCTATGTTGAGCATACCCGTACCAAAGAAACGGTACGTATTGAACCGAAAAAGGTCATTATCCTTGAGGGCATTCTGTTACTGACGGATGCTCGCCTGCGTGAATCAATGAACTTCTCTATCTTTGTTGATACCCCGCTGGATATCTGCCTGATGCGTCGTATCAAGCGTGACGTTAACGAACGTGGCCGTTCGATGGATTCCGTTATGGCGCAATACCAGAAAACCGTCCGTCCGATGTTCCTGCAATTTATCGAACCGTCCAAGCAATACGCCGATATCATCGTGCCTCGCGGCGGTAAAAACCGTATCGCCATTGATATCTTAAAAGCGAAAATCAGCCAGTTTTTTGAATAAACCGCGCGAATTGTGTACCGTTCAGAGATAACCTGGTTTGCCCTGAAGCCTGACAGGCTTCAGGCATTGATGCACGAAAGGAGAAAGTGCCATGCGTCTTTGTGACCAAGATATAGAAGCCTGGCTGGATGAAGGCCGCCTGTCTATTACTCCTCGTCCACCTGTGGAGCGAATCAACGGTGTGACCGTTGATGTGCGTCTGGGGAATAAATTCCGTACGTTCAGTGGTCATACTGCGCCATTTATCGACCTCAGCGGGCCGAAAGATGAAGTCAGCGCTGCGCTTGACCGCGTAATGAGTGATGAAATCGTACTTGAAGAAGGTGACGCGTTTTACCTTCATCCGGGCGAACTCGCCCTGGCAGTCACCTTTGAGTCCGTCACGCTTCCGGCTGACCTGGTTGGCTGGCTGGATGGCCGTTCCTCTCTGGCGCGTCTGGGGCTGATGGTACACGTGACCGCACACCGTATCGATCCGGGCTGGTCTGGTCGTATTGTGCTGGAGTTTTTCAATGCCGGTAAACTGCCGCTGGCACTGCGTCCTGGTATGATGATTGGGGCGCTGAGCTTCGAGCCGCTGTCCGGCCCGGCAGCGCGTCCTTACAATCGCCGTCAGGATGCTAAATACCGCGATCAGCAGGGTGCCGTCGCCAGCCGTATCGATAAAGACTGATTGTTAGTCCACTGAGGATGCCATGAGAAGAGTTCTGACAACGCTGATGATTTTGCTGGTGGTGCTGGTAGCTGGCCTTTCGGCGTTGGTTCTGCTGGTTAACCCAAATGATTTTCGCGCCTACATGGTGCGTCAGGTCGAGGTGCGCAGCGGATATCAACTGAAGCTTGATGGGCCGCTGCGCTGGCACGTCTGGCCGCAGCTCAGCATCCTCTCTGGTCGCATGTCGTTAACGGCGCCTGGGGCGTCAGCGCCGCTGGTGTCGGCAGATAACATGCGTCTTGATGTCGCTCTGATCCCGCTCTTTTCGCATCAGCTCCAGGTCAACCAGGTGATGCTCAAAGGTGCGGTGATCCAGCTTACACCGCAAACCGAAGCGGTCCGTACATCCGATGCGCCGGTTGCGCCGCGTGAAAATACCTTACCGGATGCGCCGTCTGATACTGGCTGGTCGTTCGATATTGGCAGTCTGAAAGTGGCCGACAGCGTCCTCGTGTTTCAGCATGAAGATGATGAACAGGTCACCGTGCGCAATATCAGCCTGAAGATGGAGCAGGATGCAAACCACCAGGCAGCCATTGAATTCTCCGGGCGTGTCAATCGCGATCAGCGGGATCTGACGGTGTCTCTGGACGCAAACGTCAACGCCGCAGATTATCCGCATCAGCTGACGGCGGATATCCAGCAGCTTAACTGGCAGCTCACGGGCGCAGACCTGCCGACACAAGGTATTACCGGGCAGGGCACATTACAGGCGGTCTGGCGTGAAGAGCTTAAACAGCTTGAGCTGGATAATCTTAATTTGCAGGCCAATGACAGCAACCTGAAAGGGCAGGCGAGCGTCACGCTTGCTGAAAAACCGAAGTGGGTGTTCAACCTGCAATTCGATAAGCTCAATCTGGAAAATCTGCTCGCGGCCCCTTCGCCGGATGCCGCCAGCGCTGATGCACCGCAGAACGGTCAGAGCCAGGTGAAGCAGCCGCGTCCTGTTATCTCGTCGAATCTTGACCAGCCCGATTACAACGGGTTGCGTGGCTTTACCGCCGATGTCTTGCTCAAGGCTAACAGCGTGCGCTGGCGTGGTATCGACTTCACTGACGTCAGCAGCCAGATGTTCAACCATAATGGCCTGCTGGTTATCTCTGAACTCAGTGGCAAAATGGGCGCAGGGCACCTTTCATTACCCGGCACTCTGGACGTACGCAACGACAACCCGACGGCAGAATTCCAGCCGCGTCTCGAAAATGTTGAGATTGGCACCATCCTTAAAGCCTTCAATTACCCGATCTCACTGACCGGACAGATGACGCTGGCGGGGGATTTCTCCGGCACCAGGATTGATGCTGATGCTTTCCGCCGCGAATGGCAGGGGCAGGCGCATCTTGACCTGAAAGACACCCGCATGGAAGGGCTGAACTTCCAGCAACTGGTGCAGCAGGCGGTTGAACGCAGCAGTGATGTGAAAGCTAAAGAGAACTACGACAGCGCAACGCGTCTTGACGCATTTACCACGGACCTGACGCTGGACAACGGACAGCTTTCGCTGGATAGCATGGAAGGGACATCATCCTTACTGTCTTTGACCGGTGCCGGTACGCTCGACCTGGTGAAAGAGACGGCGGATACGCGTTTTAAAGTGCGTGTGTTATCCGGCTGGGAAGGCGAAAGCAAGCTGATCGACTTCCTGAAAGAAACGCCGATCCCGCTGAACGTGTACGGTAAATGGCAGGCGCTGAACTACAGCCTTCAGGTGGATCAAGTGCTACGTAAGCATTTGCAGGATGAAGCGAAGCGTCGACTGAACGACTGGGCGGATCGTAATAAGGATTCGCAAAGCGGGAAGGACGTGAAGAAGCTGTTAGATAAGCTTTGATGTCTGTTGTGCCGGGTGGCCTGTGCGGCCCCGGCCCAGAGGGCGCAAACTCTAAAAACGGCAACGGGGTTGCCGTTTTTTTTACCTACACCTCAAAATCCAGTTCGTCCTCACTGCGCAGCGGTATCAGCTGCACTTTCTGCACGCGATGGCTCTCAACCTGTAGCGTTTTAATCAGGTAATCACCCACCTGCACCGCTTCGCCTGGCTGCGGAATACGTTGCAGATACTCCATCAGCAGGCCCGCGATGGTGTGGTATTCGCGCTTTTCATCCAGCGGCAACGGAACATACTGTACCAGGTCTTCCAGCGGCATATGGCCGTTGGCCGTCCAGGAGCCGTCCGGGTTTTTCTGAATATCATGGCGGGCGTCAATTTCATCAACCTCATTCGGCAGATTACCGGCGATGGTTTCCATCACGTCACTGAGGGTGACCAGCCCTTCAACCGAGCCAAACTCATCCACCACAAAGGCAAAGTGAGTGCGGGCATTACGGAACTGCTCCAGTGCAGAGAGCAACTGCAACGTCTCCGGGAACACCAGCGGCTGGCGCACCAGGGCGCGTAAATCGAGCGTCTCACCGCGCAGCTGTTGCTGGAGAAGGTCGATAACGTGCACCACGCCAAGTAAGTCTTCTTCCTCTTCACCCCCCGTGACCACTACACGGGTATGCTGGTTTTTGTCCAGCAGGGCGCGAATCTGGTCCTCTGGTGCCGTCAGGTCGATATGCTCGATATCATGGCGGGAGGTCATGATACTGCTGACCGATCGCTGATTGAGGTTGAGCACGCGCTCAATCATCAGCCGCTCCTGCGGATTAAAAATCTGGTTATCGTTGTGGTCGGCAAGCAGAGAAGCGGACTCCGCATCAAGCTCGGCATCCTCTTTTTGCCCGCTGAGCAGGCGCATAACCGTGTCGGCGGTGCGCTGGCGCAGGGTCTGGTTGGCAGACAGAAAGCGACGACGGTTGAAAATGGCCAGCTGGTTAAGTGACTCGATGATCACCGAGAAGCCGATTGCGGCGTACAGGTATCCTTTCGGAATGTGGAACCCAAAACCGTCGGCGACCAGGCTAAAACCAATCATCAGCAGGAAGCTGAGACACAGGATAACAATTGTCGGATGGCTGTTCACAAACCGTGTGAGCGCTTTGCTTGCCATCACCATCAGGGTAATAGCAATAATCACCGCTGCCATCATCACGGCCAGATGGTCCACCATGCCAACCGCGGTAATCACGGAGTCCAGCGAGAAGACCGCATCCAGCACCACGATTTGCGTCACGACGGGCCAGAACTTTGCGCCCCGGCGCTGGGTCGGGTTTTCGCTGTCTTTGCCTTCGAGCCGTTCGTTGAGTTCGACCGTTGCCTTAAACAGCAGGAACAACCCACCGAACAGCATGATCAGATCGCGGGCGCTGAAACTCAGGCCGTGAAAGGCGATCAGCGGTTTCGTGAGCGTCACCAGCCAGGAGATAGAGGCCAGCAGCAGTAAACGCATCACCATCGCCAGCAGTAAGCCCGTTACGCGCGCGCGGTCGCGCTGTGAAGGGGGCAGTTTTTCGGCGAGGATGGCGATAAAGACCAGATTATCAATCCCGAGCACTAATTCGATGACCACCAGAGTGACCAGCCCGGCCCAGATTGATGGATCGGCAATCCATTCCATAGTAATAGCAATACCTTCTGTTATATGACCAATGTCACACTTCGATCATGGATAAAGCTGGGCTAAATTGCAATGACGGCCTGGGATTTATCTCAATAGTCGGCTGAATGCTGCGCGGGAAAATAGCCTTATTATTTTCATGTTAAATATCGTTTTATCTGATAATGAATAAAAATAAGAAATATCGCAGGGAGTGGTTTTTAATTTAATTATGTCAATATAAAGAAAATCCTAAAAGGTGAAAAATTTGCTCTTAATATTATTCTTAAAAAACCATTTCCGGGCGGTTGTTACCTTGCCTGCTATTACGTTAGCTGCAACAATTCCTCCAGTATCAAATTTCTCGTTGCTATTACCATGCTTACGGAATGGTGAGAGATTCATTATCAAAGCGGCCTTAATTGCGCCTGATATATTTTCATCTCAACCGAATCAAAGAGGGTTTTTATCCATAACATATTGTTTAGACAGTACATTGGTAACTGAAAGCCAAGGGCGGTAGCGTGCCTGAAAGCGTGTGAATCGGCCCCGATTATTCTGTCAATAGCCAATGGATGAATAAGCTTTTTTTAGGACTGATGCCAGTTATATTTCTATTTTATTAACTGCATTCTGAGTGTCGTTTCAATCCGCGCTTATTTAAATTGCACAGGATAATTACTCTGCCAAAGTGATAAATAATCAATGATGAAATCCAAAATGAAATTGATGCCATTATTGGTGTCTGTGACCTTGATGAGTGGTTGTACGGTTTTTCCCGGCAGCAATATGTCAACCATGGGAAAGGATGTGATCAAACAGCAGGATGCTGATTTCGACCTCGACAGGATGGTGAATGTTTATCCACTGACACCGCGTCTGGTGGAACAATTACGTCCACGGCCAAACGTGGCCCAGCCAAATACATCGCTGGACCAGGAGATTGCCGCCTACCAGTACCGTGTCGGGCCAGGGGATGTGATTAACGTGACCGTCTGGGATCACCCGGAGCTGACCACGCCAGCAGGCCAGTACCGCAGCTCCAGCGATACCGGAAACTGGGTGCAGCCGGACGGGACCATGTTCTATCCCTACATCGGTAAAGTCCACGTGGTGGGCAAAACCCTTGCCGAAATTCGTAGTGATATTACCGGCCGCTTAGCGCAGTACATCGCTGACCCGCAGGTGGACGTTAATATCGCCGCATTCCGCTCGCAAAAGGCCTATGTCTCCGGGCAGGTGAATAAATCGGGTCAGCAGGCCATCAGCAACGTGCCGCTGACGGTGCTGGATGCTGTCAACGCCGCAGGCGGCCTGACCGATGCGGCAGACTGGCGCAATGTGGTGCTGACTCACAATGGCCAGGAGCAGCGCATTTCCCTTCAGGCGCTGATGCAAAACGGCGACCTGAGCCAGAACCGTCTGCTCTATCCGGGTGACATTCTGTACGTTCCGCGCAATGACGATCTGAAAGTGTTCGTGATGGGCGAAGTGAAAAAACAGAGCACGCTCAAAATGGACTTCAGCGGCATGACCCTGACCGAAGCGCTGGGGAATGCAGAAGGCATCGATCTTACCTCGTCTAACGCCAGCGGTATTTTCGTCATCCGTCCGCTGAAAGGTGAGGGCAGTGCGAAAGGTAAGATTGCCAACATTTACCAGCTGGATATGTCCGACGCGACCTCCCTGGTGATGGCAACCGAATTCCGCCTCCAGCCGTACGATGTGGTGTATGTCACGACCGCACCGGTTGCCCGCTGGAACCGCCTGATCAACCAGTTGCTGCCAACCATCAGTGGCGTTCGCTACATGACGGATACGGCGCGCGACATCCATACCTGGTAATCCGCGATGTTTAACAAAATTCTGGTGGTGTGCGTGGGGAACATTTGCCGTTCCCCAACGGCCGAGCGGTTGTTGAAAAACTATCAACCCGCTCTCACGGTCGACTCAGCGGGGCTTGGGGCGCTGGTGGGTAAAGGTGCCGACGAGCGTGCAGCGAACGTGGCGTTGGATCATAACCTCTCTTTAGACGGGCACTGCGCCCGTCAGGTCTCCGGGCGCATGTGCCGTGAATATGACCTGATCCTGACGATGGAAAAACGCCACATTCATGCCCTGTGTGAAATCGCACCTGAAATGCGAGGCAAAGTGATGCTCTTTGGTCACTGGGACAATGAACGCGAAATTCCCGATCCGTATCGCAAGAGCCGAGAGGCATTTGAGGCGGTTTATACCTTACTTGACCAGTCTGCCCGTCAGTGGGCGCAGGCACTGAAAGCTCAGCAGGGATAACAATGACAGAAAAAACAAAACCTTCTGCCGCCCCGATATCGGGCAGTGATGAAATCGATATTGGCCGTCTGGTTGGCACGATTGTAGAGGCGAAATGGTGGGTTCTGGGCATAACTGCCGTGTTTGCCACGGCGGCCATTGTTTACACTCTGTTCGCCACGCCAATCTACAGCGCCGATGCGCTGGTGCAGATCGAACAAAATACCGGTAACTCACTGGTGCAGGATATTGGCTCTGCGCTGGCGAACAAACCGCCGGCATCCGATGCCGAAATTCAGCTGATCCAGTCGCGTATGGTGCTGGGAAAAACGGTTGACGATCTGAATCTGGATATTGCCGTCACCAAAAACTCCTTCCCGGTATTCGGTGCGGGATGGGACAGGCTGATGGGGCGCCAGAACGACACGGTAAACGTGACCACCTTTACCCTGCCAAAAGGCGGTGCCGATCAAACCTTCACGCTGACCGTGCTTGGGCCAAAGCAGTACCAGCTTACCAGCGACGGTGGTTTTAGCGCGCGCGGTGAAGTGGGACAGATGCTGAGCAAAAATGGCGTCAGCATGATGGTAAGTGCCATTCAGGCCGCTGAGGGCAGCGAGTTTACCGTCTCGAAATTCTCCATGCTGGGGATGATCAACAACCTGCAAAACAACCTTAGCGTCACCGAAAACGGCAAAGACACCGGCGTGTTGAGCCTCAGCTTTACCGGTGAAGATAAGGATCAGATCCGCGACATCCTGAACAGCATCACCCGCAACTACCTTGAGCAGAATATTGCGCGTAAATCGGAAGAGGCGGCCAAAAGCCTGGCTTTCCTGGCAAAACAACTGCCGGAAGTGCGTCAGCGTCTGGACGTAGCCGAAGAGAAGCTCAACAGCTATCGCCAGAAGAAAGACTCGGTGGATCTGCCGCTGGAAGCGAAGTCGGTACTGGATTCGATGGTGAATATCGATGCCCAACTGAACGAGCTGACCTTTAAAGAAGCGGAGATCTCCAAGCTCTACACCAAACGTCACCCGGCGTACCGCACCTTGCTGGAAAAACGCCAGGCGCTGGAAGATGAAAAAGCCAATCTCAACAAGCGTGTGAACTCCATGCCGGAAACCCAGCAGGAGATCGTTCGTCTGACCCGTGATGTGGAATCTGGCCAGCAGGTTTACATGCAACTGCTGAACAAGCAGCAGGAGCTGAAAATCACCGAAGCCAGTACCGTGGGCGATGTGCGCATTGTTGACTCCGCCATCACACAGCCCGGCGTGCTGAAACCGAAAAAAGCGCTGATTATTCTGGGCAGCATTATTCTCGGCTTGATGCTTTCCGTGATGGGTGTGCTGCTGCGCTCGCTGTTTAACCGCGGTATCGAAAGCCCGCAGGTGCTGGAAGAGAATGGCATCAGCGTTTACGCCAGTATTCCGCTGTCGGAATGGCAGAAATCGCGTGATAGCGTCAAAACGGTTAAAGGCGTTAAGCGCTATAAGCAGAGCCAGTTGCTGGCGGTGGGCAACCCAACTGACCTTGCCATCGAGGCGGTTCGTAGCCTGCGCACCAGCCTGCACTTCGCCATGATGCAGGCCAAAAATAACGTGCTGATGATGACCGGGGTGAGCCCGTCAATCGGTAAGACGTTTGTCTGCGCCAACCTGGCGGCCGTGGTGAGCCAGACCAATAAACGCGTTCTGCTGATCGACTGCGACATGCGTAAAGGCTACACCCACGAACTGCTGGGCACCAATAACGTCAATGGCCTGTCGGAGATCCTGCTTGGTAAAGGGGAGATTGAACAGTGCGCCAAACCGACCTCAATCCCGAATTTCCATCTTGTGCCACGTGGCCAGGTTCCGCCAAATCCGTCTGAACTGCTGATGAGCGAACGCTTCAGCCAGCTGGTGGAGTGGGCGAGCAAACACTACGACCTGGTGTTGATTGATACCCCACCAATTCTGGCCGTAACCGATGCTGCCATTGTGGGTCGCCATGCGGGCACTACGCTGATGGTGGCGCGCTATGCGGTGAATACCCTGAAGGAAGTGGAAACCAGTCTGGGCCGCTTTGAGCAGAACGGTATCGATGTGAAAGGGGTGATCCTGAACTCTATCTTCCGTCGCGCGAGCAGTTATCAGGATTACGGCTACTACGAGTACGAATATAAATCTGACAGTAAATAAAGCCCCTCACCCAGACGGTGCGGGATATAACGACATGTTGCCTTTCACCCTCTCCCCAAAGGGAGAGGGCTGGGGTGAGGGGAATACCATGACCACACAACGCCCTTTGATTTCTATTTATATGCCGACATGGAATCGTCAGCAGTTGGCGATCCGCGCAATTAAGTCGGTCCTGCGTCAGGACTACGATAACTGGGAACTGCTCATTGTTGATGACTGTTCCTCTTCATACGAACAACTGCAAAAGTTCGTGACTGACCTCAATGACCCACGGGTGATGTACACGCATAACGCCATCAACTCCGGGGCGTGTGCGGTACGTAACCAGGCGATATTGCAGGCGCAAGGGCAGTATCTGACCGGGATTGACGACGATGACGAATGGACGCCCAACCGTCTGTCGACCTTCCTGTCGCACCAGCATCAGCTGGTTACACATGCGTTTCTGTATGCCAACGACTATGTTTGCCAGGGCGAAGTCTATTCGCAGCCAGCGAGTCTGCCGCTGTATCCGAAATCACCGTACTCCCGTCGTCTGTTTTACAAGCGCAATATCATTGGTAATCAGGTCTTCTCCTGGTCCTGGCGCTTCAAAGAAAACCTGTTCGATACCGAACTCAAGGCGGCGCAGGATTACGATATTTTCCTGCGCATGGTGGTGGAGTATGGCGAACCCTGGAAAGTGGAAGAAGCCACGCAAATCCTGCATATCAATCACGGGGAGATGCAAATCACCTCGTCGCCGAAGAAATTTTCCGGCTACTTCCACTTTTACCGCAAGCACAAAGACAAGTTCGACCGTGCCAGCCGTAAGTATCAGCTCTTTACCCTCTATCAGATCCGCAATAAGCGCATGAACTGGCGCACACTGCTGACGCTCTTTTCCGTGCGCAATACCAAGCGTCTGGCTGATGGACTTCGGGGGAAATAATGTTTCTGGAAGACTGCCGCGCGAACAGCTGGAGCCTGCGCCCTTGCTGCATGGTTCTGGCCTATCGCATCGCACATTTTTGCTCGGTATGGCGCAAAAAAAACGTGCTGAACAATATCTGGGCAGCACCGGTTCTGGTGCTGTACCGCATCATCACCGAATGCTTTTTTGGCTACGAAATTCAGGCAGCCGCCACCATTGGCCGCCGCTTCACCATCCACCACGGCTATGCCGTGGTGATCAATAAGTTTGTGGTCGCGGGTGATGACTTCACCATTCGCCACGCGGTGACCATTGGCAACCGTGGGCCGGCGAGCCTTACGTGCCCTGTCATCGGGAATAACGTCGAGCTGGGCGCCAATGTGGTGATCATTGGTGACATTGCCGTGGGTAACAACGTAACCATTGGTGCCGGCAGCGTGGTGCTGGACAGCATTCCTGATAACGCGCTGGTGGTGGGCGAGAAAGCCCGCGTGAAGGTGATCAAATGAATATTCTGCAATTTAACGTTCGTCTGGCTGAGGGCGGGGCGGCAGGCGTGGCGCTGGATCTTCACCAGCGCGCGCTGGAAAAAGGATTACAGTCGCGTTTCATCTACGGCTATGGCAAAGGCGGCAAAAAAAGTGTCAGCCACGATGACTACCCGCAGGTGGTGAAACAGACCCCGCGCGTGACTTCCATCGCCAACATTGCGCTTTTCCGTCTGTTTAACCGCGATCTGTTTGGCAATCTGAACAACCTGTACCGCACGGTAGCGCGCTCGGCCGGGCCCGTGGTGCTGCATTTTCATGTGCTGCATAGCTACTGGCTGAATCTGGAAGAGGTTGTGGCCTTTTGCGAAAAAGTGAAAGCACATAAACCAGACACCACTTTTGTCTGGACGCTGCATGACCACTGGAGCGTGACCGGACGCTGCGCCTTTACCGACGGTTGCGAAGGCTGGAAAACGCACTGCCAGAAGTGCCCAACGCTGACCAACTATCCACCGGTAAAAGTGGACCGGGCGCATCAACTGGTGGCGGGAAAGCGCCAGCTCTTTCGCGAGATGCTCGCGCTTGGCTGCACGTTTATCTCCCCCAGCCAGCATGTGGCCGATGCCTTCAACAGCCTCTACGGGGCAGGGCGTTGCAAAATCATCAATAACGGGATCGACGTGGCAACCGAAGCTATCCTGGCAGAGCTGAAACCCGTGGCGCACACCGCAGGCAAACCGAAAATTGCCGTGGTGGCACACGATCTGCGTTACGACGGCAAAACCAATCAACAGCTGGTGCGCGACATCATGGCGCTCGGCGACAAGATAGAGCTGCATACCTTCGGTAAGTTTTCCCCGTTTGAAGGGGCGAACGTGATTAACCACGGATTCGAAACCGACAAACGTAAACTGATGAGCGCACTGAACGGCATGGATGCACTGGTCTTTAGCTCCCGCGTGGATAACTACCCGTTGATCCTGTGCGAAGCGTTGTCGATTGGCGTGCCGGTGATTGCCACCCACAGCGATGCAGCGCGTGAAGTGCTGGAAAAATCTGGCGGCAAAACCTTCAGTGAAAATGAGGTGCTGCCGCTGGTGCAACTGCCAAAGCCCGCCGTCGCGCAGGCCGTTTTTGGCACTGACCTGGAATCGTTCCGCAACCGCAGCCGTAAGGCGTACAGTGGCCAACAGATGCTGGAGGAATATGTCTCGTTCTATCAGAATCTGTAGTTATCTGCTGCTGCCGCTGATCTACCTGCTGGTCAACGTCAAGATTGCCCAGCTCGGCGAAAGCTTCCCCATTACCATTGTGACGTTCCTGCCGGTCTTACTGCTGCTGTATGTCGAAAAAATCAGCCTGAAAAAGCTGATGATTGCCCTCGGCGTTGGATTTAGCCTGACGGCATTTAACTACATCTTTGGTCAGTCGCTGGATGCCAGTAAATACGTCACCTCGACCATGCTGTTCGTTTATATTGTCATTATTATTGGCATGGTCTGGAGTATTCGCTTTAAAACTATTTCACCGCACAATTATCGGAAAATCCTTAGGTTCTTTTATATTGCCGTTACGTTAATTGTGATGCTGGCTGCACTGGAAATGGCGCAAATTATTTTGACCGGTGGCAGTAGCCTGATGGAGATGATTTCGAAATATCTCATTTACAGTAACAGTTATGTACTGAACTTCATTAAGTTTGGCGGCAAGCGTACTACCGCACTCTATTTTGAGCCGGCATTTTTTGCTCTGGCGTTAATCTCAATTTGGCTCAGCACCAAACAGTTTGGTATCAAAACCCCCAAGACCGATGCTATGATTCTTGCAGGGATTGTTCTGTCGGGTTCTTTCTCAGGGGTAATGACATTTATATTGTTCTACCTGCTGGAATGGGCGTTTCAGTATCTGAACAAGGATGCGATAAAGAAAAAGCTGCCGCTGGCGATTATCTCCCTGACGGTGTTTTTAGTCGGCGTAATATTTGCATTCCCGTACATCTCAGAACGTCTGGGTGATTTGGGAACGGAAGGTTCGTCGTCCTATTATCGCATTATTGGGCCGCTGGTCATGGTGGGCTATTCATTAACCCATATTGATGGCGTAGTCAGATTTGGCTCACTTTACGAATATGTTGCATCATTCGGAATCTTTAACGGTGCAGATGTCGGTAAAACCATAGACAATGGTCTGTATCTGTTAATTATTTATTTTTCGTGGTTCGCCGTATTGTTGACGCTGTGGTATCTGTTTAAAGTTTTCAAAATGATGATTAACGCGTTTGGGGATAATCAGAACTTTCGCGTGCAGCTTTATCTTTTTACGCCAGTGTCGCTGTTCTTTACGGGGTCAATATTTAGCCCGGAATATGCTTTCTTGATTGTCTGTCCGTTTATTCTGCGCAAGGCACTCAATATTACGCGCGTATGACGAAATGAGGTGGTTTATGTTTCTTAGCGTGATTACTGTCGCCTTTCGCAATTACGAAGGCGTGGTAAAAACCTGGCGCTCGCTACGCAACCTGGCACGCGATCCAAGCCTCACTTTTGAATGGATTGTCGTGGATGGTGGCTCGAATGACGGTACGGCTGAGTTTTTGAAAAAACTCAACGGGGAGTTCAACTTACGTTACATCAGTGAGAAAGATAAAGGCATCTACGACGCCATGAATAAAGGCATCGACATGGCCCAGGGGCGCTATGCCATCTTTCTGAATTCCGGTGATGTGTTCCATGAAGATGTTGCGCTCTTTGCCCGTCAGCTGGCGCGGCAGAAAGAGGACGCCATGTATATTGGTGATGCGCTTCTGGACTTCGGCGATGACCATAAAGTTCTGCGTAGTGCAAAGCCAGGCTGGTATATCTACCACAGTTTACCGGCCAGCCATCAGGCTATTTTCTTCCCGACCGTGGGGCTGAAAAAACAGCCGTATGATTTACAGTATAAAGTGTCATCAGATTATGCACTGGCAGCAAGTTTGTATAAGTCGGGTTACCCGTTTCGTCGAATTAAAGGCACGGTGTCTGAATTTTCGATGGGTGGTGTGTCAACTTCGAATAATCTGGAATTGTGCCAGGATGCAAAAAACGTACAGCGCAATATATTGCGAATGCCGGGGCCACTGGCGGAATTATCTTATTTATTGCGTCTGAAAACGACGGGTAAAACGAAAGCCTTATATAACAAAGCCTGAATATAAGGAAGCGTAATGCAGGAACTCAATGGGTTCTCCGTGCCGAAAGGTTTTCGGGGCGGGAACGGTATTAAGGTGCAGTTATGGTGGGCGGTGCAGGCCACATTATTTGCCTGGTCACCGCAAATACTGTATCGCTGGCGCGCATTTTTATTACGCTTGTTCGGTGCAAAAATCGGAAAAAACGTAGTCATTCGCCCGTCAGTCAAAATTACTTATCCGTGGAAATTAACGCTCGGTGATTACGCCTGGGTGGGTGATGACGCGGTGTTATATAGCCTGGGTGACATCACCATTGGCGCAAATTCAGTGGTATCACAGAAGTGTTATTTGTGTACCGGTAGTCACGATTTTATGAGTCAGCATTTTGATATTACCGCTTCGCCTATTGTGATTGGTGAAAAATGCTGGCTGGCGACAGATGTGTTTGTCGCACCGGGTGTTTCTGTTGGTGATGGTACCGTTATTGGTGCCCGCAGCAGCGTTTTTAAATCGCTTCCGGCAAATAAAGTTTGCCGTGGCAATCCCGCAGTGGTGATACGCGAACGCGTAGAAACTGAAAAACTTTGATAAGTACAGAGGAAATTAATATGTCTAAAGTCGCTCTCATCACCGGCGTTACCGGACAGGATGGTTCTTACCTGGCAGAATTGCTGCTGGAGAAAGGTTATGAAGTACACGGTATTAAACGTCGTGCCTCTTCGTTCAACACCGAGCGTGTGGACCATATCTATCAGGATCCTCATGCGAAAAACCCGAAATTCCATCTGCACTACGGCGACCTGACGGATACCTCCAACCTGACCCGTATTCTGCAAGAAGTGCAGCCGGATGAAGTCTACAACCTGGGTGCGATGAGCCACGTGGCCGTGTCGTTTGAATCCCCGGAATATACCGCTGACGTTGATGCCATGGGTACGCTGCGTCTGCTGGAGGCGATCCGCTTCCTCGGTCTTGAGAAGAAAACCCGTTTCTACCAGGCGTCTACCTCTGAGCTGTATGGCCTGGTGCAGGAAATCCCGCAAAAAGAAACCACCCCGTTCTACCCACGCTCCCCATATGCGGTAGCCAAACTGTACGCCTACTGGATCACCGTAAACTACCGCGAATCCTACGGCATGTATGCGTGTAACGGCATTCTGTTCAACCACGAATCCCCGCGCCGTGGTGAAACCTTCGTGACCCGTAAAATTACCCGCGCGATCGCCAACATTGCACAGGGTCTGGAGTCTTGCCTGCACCTGGGCAACATGGATTCCCTGCGTGACTGGGGCCATGCCAAAGACTACGTGAAAATGCAGTGGATGATGCTGCAACAGGACAAGCCAGAAGACTTCGTTATTGCGACCGGCGTGCAGTATTCCGTGCGTCGTTTCGTTGAAATGGCTGCGGCACAACTGGGTATCAAACTGCGTTTCGAAGGCACTGGCGTTGACGAGAAAGGCATCGTGGTTTCCGTGACAGGCCATGATGCACCGGGCGTGAAACCGGGTGATGTGATTGTTCAGGTTGACCCGCGTTACTTCCGTCCTGCTGAGGTAGAAACCCTGCTGGGCGATCCAACCAAAGCGCACGAAGTGCTGGGCTGGAAACCGGAGACCACTCTTCAGGAGATGGTGTCTGAAATGGTAGCCAAAGACCTTGAAGCGGCGAAGAAACACTCACTGCTGAAGTCCCACGGCTACGAGGTTGCCATCGCGCTGGAGTCCTGAGAATGACCAAACAACGTATTTTTGTCGCCGGTCATCGCGGCATGGTGGGTTCCGCCATTGTCCGCCAGCTGGAACAACGTGGTGACGTTGAGGTGATTGTCCGTACGCGTGACGAGCTGAATTTGCTCGACAGCAAAGCCGTGCAGGATTTCTTTGCAGACTCGCGTATCGATCAGGTGTATCTGGCGGCGGCAAAGGTGGGCGGCATTGTCGCCAACAACACCTACCCGGCTGATTTCATCTACGAGAACATGATGATTGAGAGCAACATTATTCACGCCGCGCATCTGCACAACGTGAATAAGCTGCTGTTCCTCGGTTCATCCTGTATTTACCCGAAAATGGCGAAACAGCCGATGGCGGAAAGCGAGCTGCTGCAAGGCACGCTCGAAGCGACCAATGAGCCGTACGCTATTGCCAAGATTGCCGGGATCAAACTGTGCGAGTCCTATAACCGCCAGTACGGTCGCGATTATCGCTCGGTCATGCCGACCAACCTGTATGGGCCGAACGATAATTTTCACCCGAGCAATTCGCACGTGATCCCGGCGCTGCTGCGCCGCTTTCACGAAGCGACGGCTGATAACGCACCGGATGTGGTGGTGTGGGGCAGCGGTACGCCGATGCGTGAGTTCCTGCACGTGGACGACATGGCGGCAGCCAGCATTCACGTGATGGAGCTGGATCGCGAAGTGTGGCAGGAGAACACGCAACCGATGCTCTCGCACATTAACGTGGGCACCGGCGTGGACTGCACCATTCGCGAGCTGGCGCAAACCCTGGCGAAAGTGGTGGGTTACAAAGGCCGCGTGGTGTTCGACGCCTCAAAACCCGACGGCACACCACGTAAATTACTGGATGTAACGCGCCTGCATCAGCTGGGCTGGTATCACGAGGTGTCACTTGAGCAGGGGCTTGCCAGCACCTATCAGTGGTTCCTGGAAAACCAGCACCGCTTCCGGGGGTAGATATGTTTTTAAATCAGGAAGACTTTGCCACGGTAGTCCGTTCCACTCCACTTATCTCAATCGATTTAATTGTGGAGAACGAACGCGGCGAGTTCTTGCTGGGGAAACGAACCAACCGCCCGGCACTTGGGTACTGGTTCGTACCCGGTGGACGTGTGCAGAAGGATGAGACGCTCACCAGTGCTTTTGAGCGTCTTACCCTGGCGGAACTCGGGCTGCGCTTGCCGCAGTCTGCAGGCCAGTTTTACGGGGTCTGGCAGCACTTCTACGACGATAACTTTTCCGGGGCTGATTTCACCACACACTACGTGGTGCTCGGTTTTCGCCTGAAGGTGAATCAGGCAGACCTTCGTCTGCCTGATGCTCAGCATGACGACTACCGCTGGCACAAGCCAGAGGCGTTGCTGGCAAGTGACAACGTACACGACAACAGCCGCGCCTATTTTTTGGCGGAGCGTCAGGCTGAGGTGCCGGGCTTATGAAAATCCTCGTATACGGAATCAACTATTCGCCGGAATTAACGGGGATTGGTAAATACACCGGTGAAATGGTCGAGTGGATGGCAGACCAGGGTCATGACGTGCGGGTCATTACCGCGCCGCCTTACTACCCGGAATGGCAGGTGGGCGAGCGCTACTCTGGTTGGCGGTATCGCCGCGAACAGGGCGCGGCAACGGTCTGGCGCTGCCCGTTGTACGTGCCGAAACAGCCTTCGACGCTGAAACGTTTAATTCATCTGGGCAGTTTTGCCCTGAGCAGCTTCTTCCCGCTGATGGCACAACGTCGCTGGAAGCCTGAACTCATTATCGGCGTGGTGCCCACGCTGTTTTGCACGCCAGGAATGCGCCTGCTGGGCAAGCTTTCGGGTGCGCGCACCTTGCTGCACATTCAGGACTACGAAGTGGACGCTATGCTGGGGCTGGGAATGGCCGGGAAAGGCAAGGGTGGCAGGGTGGCAAAACTGGCCAGCGCGTTTGAGCGTAGCGGCCTGCACAACGTGGATTACGTCTCGACCATCTCACGCTCAATGATGAATAAAGCGCAGGAGAAAGGCGTCGCAACGGAAAAAGTGATCTTTTTCCCGAACTGGTCTGAAGTGGCGCGTTTTCGCAATGTGTCTGAACACGATGCAGTGGCGCTTCGTGAACAACTCGGTTTGCCTGAAGATCAAAAAATTATTCTTTACTCGGGCAACATCGGGGAAAAGCAGGGGCTGGAAAGTGTGGTTGAGGCTGCCGGACAGCTTAGCCGTCATGCCCTGACGTTTGTGATTGTCGGGCAGGGTGGCGGTAAAGCGCGACTGGAAAAAATGGTCAGCGAACGTGGCCTGACCAACGTGAAATTTTACCCGCTTCAGCCGTACGAGACGCTGCCGGCGCTGCTGAAGATGGGGGACTGCCATCTGGTGGTACAAAAACGCGGTGCAGCAGATGCCGTGCTGCCATCAAAACTGACCAACATTCTGGCGGTAGGCGGCAATGCGGTGATCACCGCCGAGGCCGATACCGAGCTGGGTCAGCTATGCGACAGCTACCCGGGAATTGCGGTTTGCGTTGAGCCAGAGTCCGTTGAGGCGCTGGTTACCGGGATCGAACAGGCGCTCGCGCTGCCTAAAGAGAACATCGTGGCACGTGAATATGCCGGGCGCACGCTCGAAAAAGAGAATGTCCTTAGCCAATTTATTGCAGATATACGGGGATAAATAATGAGTCAAACCAAACTTTTTCCGGTCGTGATGGCTGGTGGCTCTGGTAGCCGGTTGTGGCCGCTGTCCCGCGTGCTCTATCCAAAACAGTTCCTCTGCCTGAAAGGGGATCTCACCATGCTGCAAACGACAGTTTCTCGTCTGAACGGCGTGGAGTGCGAAAGCCCGGTGGTGATTTGTAATGAACAACACCGCTTTATCGTGGCCGAGCAGCTACGTCAGCTCAACAAGCTGACTGAAAACATCATTCTGGAGCCGGCAGGGCGCAACACGGCGCCAGCCATAGCACTGGCGGCGCTGGCGGCAAAACGCAGCAGCCCGGAGTGTGATCCGATGATGCTGGTGCTGGCCGCTGACCATGTTATCCAGCAGGAAGACATCTTCCGTGACGCAGTGCGTTCCGCCATTCCTTACGCCGAGAGCGGCAAGCTGGTGACTTTCGGGATCGTACCGGATCTGCCAGAAACCGGTTATGGCTACATCCGCCGGGGCGATGTCACGCCAGGTGAAGGCGAGAGCCTGGCGTTTAACGTGGCGCAGTTTGTCGAAAAACCGAATCTGGAAACCGCGCAGGCCTATGTCGGCAGCGGCGAGTATTACTGGAACAGCGGTATGTTCCTGTTCCGCGCCGGGCGCTATCTGGAAGAGCTGGAAAAATTCCGCCCGGATATCCTCACTGCCTGTGAAAAAGCGATGGATGCGGTTGACCCGGATCTCGACTTTATCCGTGTGGATGAAGAAGCCTTCCTCGCCTGCCCGGAAGAGTCCATTGACTATGCCGTGATGGAGCGCACCGCGGATGCGGTAGTGGTGCCGATGGATGCCGGCTGGAGCGACGTTGGCTCATGGTCATCCTTGTGGGAGATCAGCGCACATACCCCGGAGGGAAATGTCCACCATGGTGATGTAATCAGCCATAAAACGGAAAACAGCTATGTGTACGCTGAATCCGGGCTGGTTACCACGGTGGGCGTGAAGGATCTGGTTGTTGTTCAGACCAAAGATGCCGTGCTGATTGCTGACCGTAACGCGGTTCAGGATGTCAAGAAAGTGGTCGAGAAGATCAAGGCAGATGGCCGACATGAACACCACATTCATCGCGAAGTGTATCGCCCGTGGGGCAAATATGACTCCATCGATTCCGGCGATCGCTATCAGGTAAAACGCATCACCGTGAAGCCAGGGGAAGGGCTGTCTGTGCAGATGCATCATCACCGCGCCGAACACTGGGTGGTGGTGGCCGGAACCGCCAAAGTAACCATCGACGGTGAAATCAAACTGATTGGTGAAAACGAGTCCGTGTATATCCCGCTTGGGGCGACGCATTGCCTGGAAAACCCAGGGAAAATTCCGCTCGACCTGATTGAAGTTCGCTCAGGCTCGTATCTGGAAGAGGACGACATTGTGCGCTTCCAGGATCGCTACGGGCGAGTGTAACGCCTTCGCATCATGCCCGGTGGCGCTGTGCCTGCCGGGCCTACGAATGACAAAAATGAAATTGGCCATTACATGGTCAGGGCCAACTGTTGCCTGAAAAAAGGGGTCATCATGGAAAAATTAACCTGTTTTAAAGCCTACGATATTCGCGGCAAGCTGGGCGAAGAGCTGAATGAAGACATCGCATGGCGTATTGGTCGCGCGTATGGCGAATATTTAAAACCGAAAACCATTGTTCTGGGCGGCGATGTGCGTCTGACCAGTGCGTCACTGAAAAGTGCACTGGCAAAAGGGTTGCAGGATGCAGGCGTCGATGTGCTGGATATTGGTCTTTCCGGTACGGAAGAGATCTATTTTGCCACCTTCCATCTGGGCGTGGACGGCGGTATCGAAGTGACCGCCAGCCATAACCCGATGGACTACAACGGCATGAAGCTGGTGCGCAAGGGCGCGCGACCTATCAGCGGCGATACCGGCCTGCGCGACGTGCAGCGTCTTGCCGAAGCGAACGACTTCCCGCCGGTGAACGAGACAAAACGCGGCAGCTACAAACAGATCAACCTGCAAAAAGAGTACATCGACCATCTGCTTGGCTACATCAACGTGGCAAACCTCAAGCCGCTGAAGCTGGTGATTAACTCCGGGAACGGTGCCGCTGGCCCGGTTGTCGATGCCCTGGAAGCGCGCTTTAAGGCGCTGAACGTCCCGGTCACCTTCATTAAAGTGCATAACACCCCGGACGGTAACTTCCCGAACGGTATTCCTAACCCGCTGCTGCCCGAGTGCCGCGATGACACCCGTAATGCGGTGATCGAACACGGCGCGGATATGGGTATCGCCTTTGACGGCGACTTTGACCGCTGCTTCCTGTTTGACGAAAAAGGCCAGTTTATCGAAGGCTATTACATCGTTGGCCTGCTGGCAGAAGCGTTCCTCGAGAAAAACCCGGGAGCAAAGATCATTCACGATCCACGCCTGTCGTGGAATACCGTCGATGTGGTGGCGGCTGCGGGCGGCAAGCCGGTGATGTCCAAAACCGGCCACGCGTTCATCAAAGAGCGGATGCGTGAAGAAGATGCCATCTACGGTGGCGAGATGAGCGCCCACCACTACTTCCGCGATTTTGCTTACTGCGACAGCGGGATGATCCCGTGGCTGCTGGTGACGGAGCTGCTGTGTCTTAAAGGACAGACTCTGGGCGAACTGGTACGTGACCGTATGGCGGCATTCCCGGCAAGCGGGGAGATCAACAGCAAGCTGGCGCTGCCGGCCGAGGCGATCGCCCGCGTAGAGCAACACTTCGCCCTTCACGCGCTGGAAATTGATCGAACCGATGGCATCAGCATGTCGTTCCCGCAGTGGCGGTTCAATCTGCGTTCTTCAAACACCGAGCCGGTGGTGCGCCTGAATGTGGAATCGCGGGCGGATGTCCCACTGATGGAAGCGCGAACGCAGGACATTCTGGCGTTGTTGAATCAGTAAAACTTGCCCCCTCCCAACGGGAGGGGGATCCGATAACAGGAACAACGATGACGAATCTAAGAAAGCGCGAGCGAGCCAGAACGAATGCATCGTTAATCTCTATGGTGCAGCGATTTTCTGACATCACCATCATGGTCGGTGGGTTGTGGGTGGTGTGCCGGATAAGCGGACAGCCATTCTTCTACATGCATTTGCTGATGGCGTTGATTGCACTGGTGGTGTTTCAGATGATCGGCGGGGTAACCGATTTCTACCGCTCATGGCGTGGCGTAAAAATCACCACCGAGCTGCTGCTGTTGATTCAGAACTGGACGTTAAGCCTGATTTTCAGCGCAGGTCTGGTGGCATTTAGCCATGATTTTGACACCCGTCTGGTGACGTATCTTTGCTGGTACGTGTTAACCAGCCTGGGCATGGTGGTCTGCCGTTCCCAGATTCGCTACTTTGCGGGCTGGCTACGTAACCGGGGTTACAACACGCGCTATGTGGCGGTTGCGGGCGATTTGCCGGTAGGACAGGTGCTGCTGGACAGTTTTCGTAAAGAGCCGTGGCTGGGGCTGGAAGGGGTGGGGATCTACCACGATGCCAAACCGGGCGGCGTGCCTGCCGACTGGGCGGGCAACTTCGAGCAGCTGATTGACGATGCGAAGGCGGGCAAAATACACAACGTTTACATCGCCATGCAGATGAGCGATGAGTCGTACATTAAGCATCTGGTGCGTGAGCTGGCGGATACCACCTGTTCGGTGATCCTCATTCCTGACGTCTTTACCTTTAATATCCTGCATTCGCGTATCGATGAAGTGAATGGCGTGCCCGTTGTGCCGCTGTACGATACGCCGCTTTCAGGCATTAACCGCGTGCTCAAGCGCGTGGAAGATATCCTGCTCTCCTCGCTGATTTTACTGCTGATCTCCCCGGTGCTGTGCTGCATTGCACTGGCGGTGAAGCTCAGCTCTCCTGGCCCGATTATCTTCCGCCAGACTCGCTACGGCATGGACGGCAAGCCCATCATGGTGTGGAAGTTCCGCTCCATGAAGGTGATGGAAAACGACAAAGTGGTAACTCAGGCGACACAAAACGATCCGCGCGTGACCCGGGTGGGTAATTTCCTGCGCCGTACCTCGCTGGATGAGCTGCCGCAGTTTATCAACGTCTTTACCGGTGGTATGTCCATCGTCGGCCCACGCCCACATGCGGTAGCGCACAACGAACAGTATCGCTCGCTGATTGAGGGTTACATGCTGCGCCATAAAGTGAAGCCGGGGATCACCGGCTGGGCGCAGATTAACGGCTGGCGCGGTGAGACTGACACCCTGGAAAAAATGGAAAAACGTATTGAGTTTGACCTGGAGTACATCCGTGAGTGGAGTCTCTGGTTCGATATCAAAATCGTCTTTCTGACCATCTTTAAAGGCTTTGTGAACAAAGCGGCGTATTAAGGAACGGTCATGAGTTTACGTGAAAAAACCATCAGCGGCGCAAAATGGTCGGCAATGGCGACCATTGTCATCATTGGCCTGGGGCTGGTGCAGATGACGGTGCTGGCGCGCATTATCGATAATCACCAGTTTGGTCTGCTGACCGTGTCGCTGGTCATTATTGCGCTTGCTGACACGCTGTCTGATTTTGGTATCGCCAACTCGATTATCCAGCGTAAAGAGATTAGCCAGCTTGAGCTGACCACGCTCTACTGGCTGAACGTTGGACTGGGGATCTTCGTCTTTGTGCTGGTGTTCCTGCTGAGTGATGTGATTGCCAGCGTGCTGCATAACCCGGACCTGGCCCCGCTGATGCGCACCCTCTCTTTTGCTTTCGTGGTGATCCCGCACGGTCAGCAGTATCGCGCGCTGATGCAAAAAGAGCTGGAGTTCAACAAGATTGGCATGATTGAAACCAGCGCGGTGCTGGCGGGCTTTACCTTTACCGTGGTGAGCGCGCATTTCTGGCCGCTGGCGTTAACCGCGATCCTGGGTTACCTGGTGAACTCTGCCGTCCGGACGCTGCTGTTTGGCTACTTTGGCCGCAAGATTTACCGCCCGGGGCTGCATTTCTCACTGGCATCTGTGTCGTCGAACCTGCGCTTTGGCGCGTGGCTGACGGCCGACAGCATTATCAACTACGTTAACACCAACCTGTCCACGCTGGTGCTGGCGCGCATTCTGGGGGCCAGCGTCGCGGGCGGTTATAACCTGGCCTATAACGTTGCAGTTGTTCCGCCGATGAAGCTGAACCCCATCATCACCCGCGTGCTGTTTCCGGCGTTCGCCAAAATTCAGGACGACACGGAGAAGCTGCGCGTCAACTTCTACAAGCTGCTTTCGGTGGTGGGGATTATTAACTTCCCCGTGCTGCTGGGGCTGATGGTGGTTTCCAGTAATGTGGTACCGCTGGTCTTCGGTGAGAAGTGGGTAAGCATCATTCCGGTTCTGCAACTGCTGTGCGTGGTGGGGTTGCTGCGCTCTGTTGGCAATCCGATCGGCTCGCTGTTAATGGCGAAAGCGCGTGTCGATATCAGTTTTAAATTCAATGTCTTCAAAACGTTCCTGTTTGTTCCGGCGATTATTGTCGGCGGGCAACTGGCTGGCGCGATTGGGGTCACCCTGGGTTTCCTGCTGGTGCAAATCATCAATACCGTTTTGAGCTACTTCGTGATGATTAAACCGGTGCTGGGCTCCAGCTACCGACAGTACATCCTGAGCCTGTGGCTGCCGCTGTATCTGTCTTTACCGACGTTGGCGGTGAGTTATGGCCTGGGCGTGGTGCTGAACGGCCATCTGCCTTTAGCGGTGCTGCTGGCAGTGCAAATTGCGGCGGGTGCGCTGGCATTCGGCGTGATGATTGTGCTGTCGCGTAATGCGCTGGTGGTGGAGATGAAGCGCCAGTTTTGCCGTAACGAAAAAATGAAAATGCTGCTACGCGCAGGCTAATTTTAGAGGCCATTATGAAATTACTTATCCTTGGCAACCATACCTGCGGCAACCGTGGCGACAGCGCCATTCTGCGCGGTTTATTGGATGCAATTAACACTCTTGAGCCTGAGACAGAAGTGGACGTGATGAGCCGCTACCCGGTGAGCTCTTCCTGGTTACTGAACAGGCCAGTAATGGGCGACCCGCTGTACAGTCAGATGAAACAGCACAACAACGCAGCCGGCGTGATGGGGCGCGTAAAGAAAGTGTTGCGCCGTCGCTATCAGCACCAGGTCTTGCTGTCGCGCGTGACCGATACCGGAAAACTGCGCAACATTGCCATCGCTCAGGGGTTTACCGACTTTGTCCGTCTGCTGTCGGGCTATGACGCCATCATTCAGGTGGGGGGATCGTTCTTTGTCGATCTCTACGGCGTGCCGCAGTTTGAGCACGCGCTCTGTACCTTTATGGCCAAAAAACCGCTGTTTATGATTGGACACAGCGTGGGGCCTTTCCAGGATCCGCAGTTTAACCAGCTGGCTAACTATGTGTTTGGTCATTGCGATGCATTGATCCTGCGCGAATCGGTCAGTCTTGACCTGATGAAACGTAGCGAAATCGACACCTCTAAAGTTGAGCTCGGGGTGGATACCGCCTGGCTGGTGGAAAATCAGAACGAACATTTCCAGGCAAGCTATGCGGTACAGCACTGGCTGGACGTAGCGGCAAAACAGAAAACCGTGGCGATTACCCTGCGCGAGCTTGCTCCTTTTGATAAACGTCTGGGGACGACGCAGGCGGCCTACGAGAAAGCCTTCGCCGGGGTGGTCAACCGCCTGCTGGACGACGGTTATCAGGTGCTGGCGCTCTCTACTTGTACCGGTATCGACAGCTATAACAAAGATGACCGTATGGTGGCGCTCAATCTGCGCAACCTGGTTAACGATCCGTCCCGTTATCACGTGGTGATGGACGAACTGAACGATCTTGAGATGGGCAAGTTGCTTTCTGCCTGCGACCTGACCGTGGGGACGCGCCTGCATTCGGCGATTATCTCCATGAACTTTGGCACTCCGGCGATTGCCATCAACTATGAACACAAATCGGCCGGCATTATGCAGCAGCTGGGAATGCCCGAGATGGCGGTGGATATCCGTCATCTGCTGGATGGCTCTCTCGCAGCGATGGTGGCGGATACGCTGGGGCAACTTCCGGCCATCAATGAACGCCTGGCGGTGGCGGTGAAGCTGGAGCGCGAAAAAGGTATCGGGATGGTGAAATCCGTTCTCGACCGCGTCGGGGAGGGGAAATGAAGGTTGGTTTCTTCTTACTGAAATTTCCGTTGTCGTCAGAAACCTTTGTCCTGAACCAGATAACCGCGTTTATCGATATGGGGTATGACGTTGAGATTATCGCCCTGCAAAAGGGCGATACGCAAAATACCCATGCGGCGTGGACGCAGTACGGGCTGGAAGCCAAAACCCGCTGGTTACAGGATGAGCCGCGTGGGCGGTTGAGCAAACTGCGCTATCGTGCCTGTCAGACGTTGCGCGGTATTCATCGCCCCGCCACGTGGCGGGCGCTGAACATTTCACGCTACGGTGCTGAGTCGCGCAATCTGATCCTCTCGGCAATTTGCGGGCAAACGCCCCGGCCGTATCAGGCGGATGTGTTTATAGCCCACTTTGGCCCGGCAGGTGTTACCGCAGCGAAATTGCGCGAGTTAGGCGTTATTGACGGTAAAATCGCGACCATTTTCCACGGAATTGATATTTCAAGCCATGAGGTGCTGAACCACTACACCCCGGAGTACCAGCAACTTTTCCGCCGGGGCGACATGATGCTGCCGATCAGCGAGTTGTGGGCCGGACGCCTGAAAAACATGGGATGCCCGGGAGAGAAGATCACCGTTTCGCGCATGGGCGTGGATATGGAACGCTTCACCCAGCGCCCGGTCAAGGTACCGGGTAAACCGCTGCAAATCATCTCTGTTGCGCGTCTGACCGAGAAAAAAGGACTGCATGTGGCCATCGAGGCCTGTCGGCAGTTGAAAGAACAAGGGGTGGCGTTTCACTATCGCATTCTGGGTATCGGCCCGTGGGAACGCCGCCTGCGTACGCTTATCGAACAGTATGAGCTTGATGGATATGTCGAGATGCCCGGTTTCAAACCGAGTCATGAAGTCAAAGCGATGCTGGATGAGGCGGATGTCTTCTTGCTGCCTTCCGTAACCGGCACGGATGGCGATATGGAGGGGATCCCGGTTGCGCTGATGGAAGCTATGGCTGTGGGCATCCCGGTGGTATCGACGTTACACAGCGGTATCCCTGAGCTTATCGAACCTGACCACTCAGGCTGGCTGGTTCCTGAAAACGATGCATCTGCACTGGCCGACCGTCTGGCAGCCTTTAGCCATATCGCCCCACAGGAACTGATCCCCGTGCTGCATAACGCGCGGCAGAAAGTAGAGGCTGAGTTCAACCAGCGCGTGATAAACCGCGAACTGGCCTGCCTGTTACACACGCTTTAACGCCGAGGCTGTATGCTGAAAAAAATTACCCGACGCTCATTTATTTCGACTTGCTCTGTGCTGGCCGCTGTCCCGTTGTTCTCTTCTCCGGTGGCAAGGGCTGCCGGCAGCCGTACGGTGAACATCAACCAGTACAACAGTCAGGACTGGATCGCCGCGTTTAAGCAGGCATTTGCCGAAGGCGATACCGTAGTGGTTCCCGCCGGATTAACCTGTGACAACATCAATACCGGCATTTTTATCCCTGCGGGTAAAACACTGCTGATCCGCGGGGCGCTGACGGGCAATGGCCGTGGCCGCTTTGTGTTGCAGGATGGCTGCCAGGTGATCGGCGAAGCGGGGGGGCGCAGCGAGAATATTACCCTGGACGTTCGCGGGTCGAATTGTGTTATCCGCGGGCTGGCGATGAGTGGTTTTGGCCCCGTTACCCAGATTTATATTGGGGGCAAAAAGCCACAAATTATGCGCAACCTTATTATTGATGACATTACTGTGACGCAGGCGAATTACGCTATCCTGCGCCAGGGATTTCATAATCAGGTGGCAGGCGCGCGCATTACCAACAGCCGTTTTAGCCATTTGCAGGGGGATGCTATCGAATGGAACGTGGCCATTAACGACCAGGATATCCTGATCTCTGACCATGTTATCGATAACATCAACTGTACCAACGGCAAGATCAACTGGGGCATCGGCATAGGCCTTGCCGGGAGTACCTATGACAATGATTATCCTGAAAAGCAGGCGGTGAAGAATTTCGTGGTGGCGAATATTACCGGCAGCAATTGCAGGCAATTAGTCCATGTGGAAAACGGTAAACACTTTATTATTCGTAATGTCAAAGCCAAAAATATCACCCCTGATTTCAGTAAAAAAGCGGGAATTGATAATGCCACGGTAGCTATTTACGGCTGCGATAATTTTGTTATTGATAATATTGATATGGTCGATAGCGCTGGTATGTTAATTGGCTATGGGGTAATTAAGGGAGATTATCTTTCGATCCCGCAGAACTTTAAAATCAATGATATTAGCCTGGATAATAGGCAGCTTGATTATAAGTTGCGCGGCATCCAGATTTCATCCGGCAATGCCACCTCTTTTGTCGCCATCACTAACGTCAACATGACGCGCGCCACCCTCGAACTTCACAATAAACCGCAACACCTTTTTTTGCGCAATATCAATGTTATGCAAGAGTCAACTATCGGCCCGGCACTGAAGATGAACTTTGATCTCCGCAAGGATGTACGCGGGAAGTTTATGGCCAAAGAAGAGACGCTGCTGTCTCTGGCAAACATCAAGGCAGTAAATGAGAAGGGGCAAAGCTCGGTAGATATTGACCGGGTTGATCAGCAAATCGTGAATACAGATCGGCTAAATTTTAGGCTGCCACACGGTTAACCCAGCTTTTGCTATTTTGCGATAATTCCTGGTATGAATTCACGCGCTATTCAGAATGCAACTACTGTAATTTGTGATGGTAAAGCGTAATATCACCTGAAGGTTACGGTAAATCATGCTGGCGAAAACAGGTTAAAGAGCTATAATTCGTCAACCATTTTAAGGTGGAAGAAATAATGATTAATTTGAAAGCAGTCATTCCGGTGGCGGGCCTGGGTATGCATATGCTGCCAGCCACGAAGGCAATTCCTAAAGAGATGCTGCCAATCGTTGATAAGCCAATGATTCAGTACATCGTTGACGAAATTGTTGCCGCAGGGATCAAAGAAATCGTTCTGGTGACGCACTCATCCAAGAATGCCGTAGAAAACCACTTCGACACCTCTTACGAACTCGAAGCGCTGCTTGAACAGCGTGTTAAACGCCAGCTGCTGGCCGAAGTTCAGTCTATCTGTCCTCCTGGCGTGACCATCATGAACGTTCGTCAGGCGCAGCCACTGGGTCTTGGGCACTCCATTCTTTGTGCACGCCCTCTTGTGGGTGACAATCCATTTATTGTTGTTCTGCCGGACATCATTCTGGACACCGCAACCGCCGATCCGCTGCGTTACAACCTCGCCGCGATGGTTGCGCGTTTCAATGAAACCGGCCGCAGCCAGGTTCTGGCCAAGCGCATGAAGGGCGATCTGTCTGAATACTCCGTCATCCAGACCAAAGAGTCCCTGGATTCGGAAGGCCAGGTGAGCCGTATCGTTGAGTTTATCGAAAAACCGGATCAGCCACAGACTCTTGATTCCGATCTGATGGCCGTTGGCCGCTATGTTCTGAACGCCGACATCTGGGCTGAACTCGAGAAGACTGCCCCTGGCGCATGGGATCGTGTGCAACTGACTGACGCCATTGCAGAGCTGGCGAAGAAACAGTCCGTTGACGCCATGCTGATGACCGGCGACAGCTACGACTGCGGTAAGAAAATGGGTTACATGCAAGCTTTTGTGAACTACGGAATGCGCAACCTGAAAGAAGGGCAGAAGTTCCGCGAGAGCATTAAGAAGCTGCTAGAAACGCATGACTAAACGACCGTTGTTGATGGCGTAGTAAAACAGGAGACTACCCTGAAATTTCAGTGTGGTCTTTTGTCTTATATAAAGCATACAAACACGATTTCAGATTTTGGCATAAACGCTGCCAAATACCTTATTGTCAATCTCGCCTGCAACCGAACGACACATGTAGCCCGAGATAAATCAATTTCGAATATTGCTTCTGGTAGCGTAAGCCAGGGGCGGTAGCGTGCCTTTTTTACACACAAACCCGTATTGAGCAAAGCAGGAGAAGCAGGATGTTACTTCCAGTGGTGATCGCAGGAGGAACAGGGAGTCGACTTTGGCCGATGTCTCGAGAGTTGCAGCCCAAGCAATTCCTTTCATTCCATCAGGGGGGGTCAATGCTGCAAAACACGATCTCGCGTCTGAATGGGCTGGACGTGGCAGATCCGATTGTCATCTGTAACGAAGATCATCGTTTTCTGGTGGCGGAACAGTTAAGGCAAATGCACAAACTGGCCGGCAACATCATCCTTGAACCTGTTGGTCGTAATACCGCCCCGGCTATCACTCTGGCGGCCTTACATGCGCTGGAAACAGGGGAAGATCCTGTGATGTTAATTCTGGCCGCCGACCATTTGATCGCCGATACCGCTGCATTCCATTCGGTTATTACCGACGCAATTCCTTTCGCCGAAGACGGAAAACTGGTTACGTTTGGCATCGTGCCAACACAGCCTGAAACCGGCTATGGCTATATTCAGCGTGGCGAAGTGCAGCACGCGGGGAATTCAACGGCGTGGAAAATTAAGCGATTTGTTGAAAAGCCCGACCAGGCAACCGCAGTTTCTTACCTCGAAAGCAAAGAGTACCTGTGGAATAGCGGCATGTTCATGTTCCGCGCTTCTGCTTATCTGAACGAAGTGGCGAAGTTTTGTCCGTCGATCCTCGATGCGTGCAAAAATGCCATGCAGCAGCCTGTCAACGATCTCGACTTTATTAAACTCGATAAAGAGATTTTCAACTGCTGCCCTTCCGATTCAATCGATTATGCCGTGATGGAACATACTGAATTAGGCATTGTGACGGCAATGGATGCTGGCTGGAATGACGTGGGTTCGTGGTCCGCTCTGTGGGAAACCTCTGCCCATGATGCGCAGGGTAACGCGCTGATTGGCGATGTATTTACCTATGAAACGCGTGATTGTTATATTCGCAGCGAAGGTAAATTGACGGCGGCGTTAGGGGTTGATGACCTGATTATCGTGAATACCAAAGACGCGCTTCTGGTATCCCATAAAGATAATGTCCAGGATGTTAAAGTTGTTGTTGAACATCTTAAAGCAAATTCGCGAAGCGAATGTCGCGAACATACCACGCGCTATATGCCGTGGGGCCACGTAGAAACCCTGGTCCGTGATGCACGATATAAAGTGAATCGCGTGACTATTATTCCTGGCGGCGAGCTTTCTCTTCAGTTGCATCATCATCGTATTGAGCACTGGGTTGTCCTGACCGGGACGGCATTGATTGGTGTTGAAGGTAACGAAATTTATCTCACTGAAAATGAGTCAACGACTATTCCGGTTGGGAAAAAACATAAGCTATCGAATCCTGGAAAAATAAATCTGGAGATTCTGGAAATACAGTTTGGTAGTTATTTGGGCGAAGATGACGTACTAAGGATTTCGTAATGGAAGATAAAAATAATAACAAGTTAACCTGTTTTAAAGCCTATGATATCCGTGGGAAATTAGGTGAAGAACTTAATGAAGATATCGCCTGGCGTATTGGCCGCGCTTATGCGCAGTGTCTGGGACCAAAGCAGGTTGTCGTAGGCGGCGATGTGCGTCTGACCAGTGAGTCATTAAAGATGGCGCTGGCAGAAGGGCTGATGGATGGCGGTTGCGATGTGCTTGATATCGGGCTTTCCGGAACAGAAGAGATTTATTTTGCCACCTTCCATCTGAACGTTGATGGCGGTATTGAAGTGACGGCGAGTCACAACCCCATCAACTATAACGGGATGAAACTGGTTCGCAGCGGTGCCCGTCCAATCAGTGGTGACACCGGTTTAAAAGACATTCAGCGCCTGGCGGAAGCCAACGACTTTACCTCCCATGAAAGCAAAGGGAGCTACAGGAAGGTCACTATTCTGAATGAGTATGTTGATCATCTGCTGGGCTATGTGAACCTTGAGAATTTCCGTATCAAGCCAATGACGCTGGTCATTAACTCCGGTAATGGTGCTGCGGGCCACGTCATTGACGAAATTGAACGACGCTTCAAAACGGCAGGTTTGCCGGTGGAATTCCATAAAGTTCATAACGACCCGGATGGTACGTTCCCGCACGGCATTCCTAACCCTCTGTTACCTGAAGCGCGCCAGGATACGGCAAATGCTGTTTTAGCCACTCAGGCGGATATGGGCATCGCGTTTGATGGTGATTTTGACCGCTGTTTCCTCTTTGATGAAAAAGCAAACTTCATCGAGGGTTACTATATTGTGGGGCTGTTGGCGGAAGCGTTCCTGAATAAGGAGCCTGGCGCGAAAATCATCCACGACCCGCGACTGACATGGAACACCGTTGATATTGTTGAGACGGCGGGCGGTATCCCAGTGATGTCTAAAACCGGACATGCATTTATCAAAGAGCGTATGCGCACAGAGAATGCGGTCTACGGTGGGGAAATGAGTGCTCACCATTACTTCCGGGAGTTTGCCTACTGCGACAGTGGAATGATCCCGTGGCTTCTGGTCGCTGAACTTGTTTTAACATCCGGTCGCTCACTTGGCTCGTTGGTGAAATCACGTATTGCACGATTCCCTGTTTCGGGTGAAATCAACCGTAAAGTGGCCAATGCCGCAGCGTTAATCGCAGATATCGAAGCCCGTTATGCATCACAGGCGACCAATATTGATTATACGGATGGTCTGAGCATGTCGTTCCCCGACTGGCGTTTCAACATCCGTACGTCTAATACAGAACCGCTTTTGCGCCTCAATGTTGAAACGGATGCCGACTGGGATTTGATGGAAACAAAACGAGATGAGCTGTTAGGGCTGATAAATAGCTAATTATTACAGTGCTTAATCGCGTGGGAAAATAGTAATGATAGAAGTGTTATTAGCAGCGTTAGGTTTAATTTTCTTTTTTGTTTTCCTCGCGCTTCCCTTACACATCAGACTGTTACTGGTGCTGGTGTGCAGCGTTCCGCAGCTATATCTGGTGCAGCTGGGTGGGGCAGATGTCCCACTTGCGTTTTTGATCCCTGCACTGCTCCTGCCCGAGTTTATTATTAATGCAAACCGGTTCTTAGCTAAACCGACGAACATCGCGCTTATGGGGCTGATTTGTATTAGTACATTGAGTCTTGCGTGGTCGGTTGAAAAATCAATGGGCATTCGCGATATTGCTTACTTAACTGAGTTTATCGTGATCTCCAATGCCATCTATGTACTGGCATTAAAAGACCGGATAGCGCTCTATAAAACAATCAATGTGATGATATTTTTTATTTGCTTACAGGCAATTACCGTCATCATATTCAGGTTGAATGAGTCGCTTGAGTTGGCGATAGTCCTTTCTCCGGTAAGCAAATTTACCATGGGGATGAACACACTCCAGGGCCTGCTGGATGGTGTCAGGAATAACTTCTACGATCCGGTTAAGTCTGGCGGTGTATTGTTTGTGAACGCCAACGCAGCGGCATGTTATACGGGTATTTCATCCTTTATGGCATGGGGTATTTATAAAGCGTTGAAGTCCAAAATAACGCTGCTCATGGCGATTCTGCTCTGGGTGACGGTCTTCTTTACCGGGTCAAAAGCTGGCGTGCTCTTTGCCGTACTGATCCCAGCCTTCATTTTCTACCTGAAATTACAACGATCGACAAAGGTGGTTGTTGGCTCGGTTGGAGCCTCTTTCGCCATTATTTTAATTGCCATTAGCATCGTTTTCAGCGTTGTGGAGCAGAGCGGCTTTTTGCAGGAGTCAACCGACACCGCGGAAACGCGCTATCAAATCTGGAACTACGCGTTTAATGCATTTTTAAACAGCCCGCTGATGGGGCAAGGCTTTGGCGGCTGGGAAGTGGATTACAGCAAACACAGTGACTATTTCCTCCCACCCCATAACACCTTGATCTATCTCTGGTCGAAGTCCGGTGTCATTGCCTCCATCATGGGATTAGCGTTTATTCTGGGCAGCATCGGTATTGCATTACGCGCGATCAAAAATGCCAGTGAAGAACAGAAAAATATCGGCTTCTCGTTATTAATGGTGCTCTCCTGGCAGTTTGCCCACGGTTTTGGCGAAAACTTTGGCCTGATTGGTGAACAGCATCAGATGGTGGTATTGGCGGTCATGCTGGGGTTATGTATGGCAGGGAACGTACCGATAACTCGAAAAAATAAGGGACAAGAATGAAAACGGTCGGTATTTTCAGGAACCAGCTATTTAAAGGTTCAGAGGTTTTCATCCAGCAGCAGGCTGAGGCTATTCAGCATTTTGAAAAGTGTTATATCGGTCGGCGCATCATTGGTAAAAAACCTGAAGGCGCAATTGCCTGTGTATTAAATGAACGCGGGGATCTGCAAGGTAAAATGGCTGAGATGCTTAATGCGATCACCACTTCAGCCCTGCCTTATAAATCCGTCCTGAAAGAGCAGCCTTTAGATCTCATTCATGCACATTTTGCGATAGACGGGCTTTACGCGTTGAAGTTGGCACAACAGAAAAGCATCCCACTGGTGACAACCCTGCACGGGTTTGATGTGACTGTCAGCAACAAAGATCTTCTGGCATCGCGTTCGCCTGCATGGATTAACTACCTCATTCATCAACAAAAAGTTAAAAGCCAGGGCGATAAATTTATTTGTGTATCCGATTTCATCGCCCAGCAAGCCCTGCGCCACGGCTTCCCTGAAAATAAGATAGTCCAGCACTATATCGGTATTGATGTCGATAAATACCAGCCTCGTGAAAGAGAAGACGATCAGGGCATCATCCTGCATGTGGCGAGACTGGTTGAGAAAAAAGGGACGGCCGTTTTAATTAACGCCATTAAGCATGTTAAAGCGCAATATGCGGAAGCGAAACTGGTCATCATCGGTGAGGGACCGTTAATGTCAGGCCTGAAGGCGCAGGTTATGTCATTAGGGCTCGAGCAAAACGTGACCTTCACTGGTGCATTACCACACACAGATGTCATGGCATGGATGCGTAGAGCCAGTATGCTTGTTTTACCCAGTATCACGGCCAAAACAGGGGATGCAGAAGGTCTGGGAATGGTACTGCTGGAAGCGGCAGTAACGGGCGTTCCGGTGATTGGTACCCGTCATGGTGGTATCCCGGAAGCCATCATCGATGAGCAGACCGGCTTTTTGGTCACAGAGCGTGATGATAGGCAGCTGGCCGACAGAATTTCCTTCCTGCTGAATGATGAACAAAAACGCGCTGAAATGGGCAGAAATGCACGCAACTTTATCAGCAAAAAATTCAATTTATCGACGCAAACCTTAAAGTTAGAAAAAATTTATCAGGAACTGATTCATGGCTGAAGAAGTTATTATTTTTGCGCGCTCCCTTCCATTCCACCATCTTGGTGGAATGGAAGTCGTGGCATGGGATCTTGCTGTGCAGTTACAGGTAAAAGGGTTCGATGTTAAGGTTGTCACGACAGATTTTGATGCAGACGTTCCCGCTTCAGAACATCTTCCTGAAATCATTAAGATTAAAAATATTCCCAGGGCTGCGTATTCGAAAGGATGGTGGTCTGAAACCGAGAAGTTAGTTGAGCGCTGGAGCAATAAAGAAAATGTCCGCGCGGTAATAAGCATCAGTGCCGGCGCATTTAGTACGCTGAAGCATAAAAAGCTGTTCCCTGACGCGACGTTTATCATGCAGGCGCACGGGACCTCGGTCGGTGAATTCGTTTCCAAACTGAAAACCCGGCAGATTAAAAAAATCCTGTCCAGTGTAAAAAATGTTCTCGGTTTTTACTCAGATGCTAAGCATTATTCCCACTTCGACTGGATTGTGGCGGTGGGTGAAGCTGTCCGGGCTGATTTAACGAATTTCCCGACTCGTCTTGTCTGTGGCAAGAGCAAGGTGGTGAAGATCGAGAATGGCATTGATGAACAGCTATTCTCCGATGAGACATTGCAAAAACGCGCCTTGCGGGAGCAACTGGGCATCGCGCCTGATGCGCTGGTATTTTTGTCTGCTTCTCGTTTGCATGAGCAAAAAGGGGTAGATAAGAACATTGAACTGTTTGCTCTGGTCAACAAACTCAAGCCTGATTCAAAACTGCTGATATGCGGCAATGGTCCCTATGAACCGCAATTGCGTAAGAAAGTTAACGAGCTTTCGTTGACTCAACAAGTTGTGTTTATGGGCGCGAAGACCAGAAATGAATTAGCGACTCTCATGCAATGTGCCGATCTCTTTTTATTCCTGACGAAAAGAGTGGAAGGGTTACCCTTAAACGTGCTTGAAGCCATGAGTGCAGGATTGCCATTAATTATATCTGAACATCTTACATTTACCTCAGGTGAAAAGATTTTCAAATGCAATCCAAATGAAATTCCTACAGGACAAGTGCTTGCTTATATTGATACGGTTAGCAACATGGAAAGAGAATCATATATTCCCGTTAAAAACACACTGAGTTACGCTGTGGGTGAATATATTTCATTATTTCAAAGAATCTCTAAATGAAAAAAGCCATTAGCCAGTTGCTTGGCGGAAATATGCTCTCAAAAGTTCTTGGGTTGGTGCGAGAAGTTTTGATGGCGAAGTTTTTTGGTACAGGTGATATCAACGGGGCTTACCGAATTGCCCAGACTGGCACCTTAGTACCCATCAACTTCATGACAAGCGATAGCCTGAATTCAGCATTTATTCCGTTATATAAAAGGTATCTCACAGAAAACGAGTTTCGTGCGTCAACGTTCAAGTTGTGCATGTTTATGTTCTTTGCTGTGATCTCGCTGCTGTTATTTTTTATTCTGTTCTTCTTGTCTGATTATTGGGTCGGCATTATGGCGCCGGGTATTAATGGTAATGCCCGTGAAATGACCAATGAGTTGTTCAAAATAATGGCGATTTGCTGCCCATTCTATCTCTGTTCTGGGTTGATAAACTACATATCAATGGCGCATGGGGACTATAAACCCATGTCTATGCGTGCCTCTATTCAGAACGTGGGAATGCTGTTAGGGGTCGTTGCCGCCTATTACTATAATAATTATTTATTGCTGGCATGGGGATTCACAGGCAGTTACATCGTCTTTAGCTTTTGGGCGGTGATGAGAGCTAAAAAAGGCAATATTCTCAACCTGCCGGAACGGTTTGAAATGTCGGAAGTTAAGTCGGTGATGAATAGCTTCTGGATAACATTACGTCCATTGCTGTTGCTGCCCTTAATTCTTCAGGGAAACATCACGCTAGAAAGGGCGCTGGCGTCGTTACTCAGTATCGATGTGGTATCTGGTCTGGATTATGCCCGCTTTATTACCGACACCGTCACCTTCATCCTGTCGGTACCTATTGCTTTTGCTGGTTTGCCTGTCTGGTCCTCGCAATCGCCTGAAGTTGTCCGTGAGAAAGTAACGACGATATATAACTGGCTGGCACTGCTTTCGATGAATATGTCCTTCTTCATCTTTGTGTATGCCAGGGACATTGTTGTTCTGCTCTTTATGCGCGGTCAGTTTAATGAACACTCAGTAACCGTAACAACTGACATTATCCAGGGGATGTGTATCGGGCTCTGGGCACAGGTTATCGGCTACATTTTTATTAAAGCACTCAGCGCCCATCTTAATAATAAGCAGGTCCTGATAGTGATGATCGTGGCACTGTTGAGTAACGCGCTGGTAAACCTGGCCACATACAAGATTTGGGGCGCGTTTGGTCTGGGGATCGGTAACTCGATTTATGGGCTGGTCATGTTCGTATGCAGTGCCTGGTATCTTAAAATTGCGAAAGACCTGATACCTGCGGCATTGAAGATTGTGCCAGGGTTGATGATATACACATTACTGATACTGGTTTTAGATCATGTCATTGTTGAACCTGGTAATGTGATGGTCAGATTGCTGGTGAATGGCACATTATTCGTGATGTTTAGTCTGTTATGGGCAATGTTGTTCCCTATGTATCGAGAGGGTATTAAAGGGATTTTCATCAAAAAGGGACTGAGATAACATATTAATCTTATGAAAAACACTACAGACATTAAAGACATCGTCGTCTTATCGACAGCAGACTGGGACAACCCTTTCTGGACGAACAAACAGCATGTTGCCGTGGAGCTGGCAAACCGCGGGCATCGCGTGCTGTATATTGAATCTCTGGGTTTACGCCGTCCAAGCGTGAACAAGAAAGATCTCTCGCGTATTTTCCGTCGGGTATTAAAAGCGATTAAAGCCCCTCGTCAGGTGCGTGACAACATCTGGGTCTGGTCGCCAATATCGATCCCGTTCAATAATTATGCGTTTGTCCGTAAGCTCAACAAGCTGATCCTCAGCAGTGCGCTCAAGTTCTGGTGCTGGCGATTGAAGTTCAAAGATGAAACGCTTTGGACCTATAACCCCCTGACTACCCGTTTTCTTGAACCCAGTGATTTCGGTTACGTTGTCTATCATTGCGTTGATGAAATTAAAGCGCAGCCGGGAATGCCGGTAGATATCCTCCAGGATGCAGAAGAAGAGTTGGTTCGTCGCGCAGATATCACCTTTGTGACCTCCCTGACGCTGCTCAAATCAAGACAGAAATGGAGCGATGAGGTTTATTACTTTTCGAATGTGGCTGACTACAACCACTTTTCTACCGCGCTTGACGAGAATTTGCCTGTACCCGCAGACCTTAGCCAGTTCCCGGAGCCAAGAATTGGTTTCATCGGTGCAATCAGTGGCTATAAGGTTAATTTCTCGCTTCTGGAAGAAATAGCACAGGCGCATCCTGAATGGTCTATCGTGATGATCGGCGACGTCGGGGAGGGGGACCCTAACACCGATGCGACGCAGTTAACCCGTCATAAGAATATTCATCTGATTGGCCCAAGATCGTACCAGCAGCTGCCGGGGTATCTGAAAGGCTTCACGGCGACGTTGTTGCCGAACAATTTGAATGAATACACCGCCTCGATGTTCCCAATGAAGTTCTTTGAATATCTGGCTGCGGGGAAGGCGGTTGTGAGTGTGGACTTAGCGTCATTATGTGACTTTAAAGACTATGTTCGTATCGCGCATACGCCAGCAGATTTTATTTCAGCACTGGAAGATATTACGTCAGGTAACAGGATTTCTGTTGAGAAATGCCAGGAACTTGCCCAGCAGTATACTTACCAGTCACGTACTGAAAAAATGTTTAAGTTAATTGATGAGAAGCGTAATGAAAGTAGCAATCGTTCATGAGTGGTTCAGTTCCTATGCTGGTTCTGAAAAAGTAGTTGAGCAAATTCTGCGTTGCTATCCAGAAGCCGATGTATTTGCCGTATGTGATTTTTTAAAACCAAAAGACAGACATTTTCTGAATAATAAAAAAGTCGCGACGACCTTCATCCAGCGTTTACCTTTTGCCGCTAAAAAATTCCAGTCCTACCTGCCATTGATGCCACTGGCAATCGAACAACTTGATATGTCCGCTTATGATGTGGTGATTTCAAGTAGCCATGCGGTGTCTAAAGGGGTGATCACGGGTCCGGACCAGATCCATGTTTCTTATGTTCACTCACCCATCCGCTATGCGTGGGATTTCCAGCACCAGTACCTGCGTGAATCAGGCTTAAACAAAGGCCTTAAGGGCTGGCTTGCTAAGTATCTGCTCCACAAAATCCGTATCTGGGACTACCGTACCGCCGCGGGCGTAAATCACTTCATCGGTAACTCGCAGTTTATTGCTCGCCGTATCAATAAAGTCTATGGCAGACAAGCTGACGTCATTTATCCGCCAGTGAATACGGATAAGTTTGAATTTAGCGACAGCAAAGAAGACTTTTATCTGGCCGCATGTCGTATGGTTCCTTATAAGCGTGTCGATCTTATCGTCAGCGCGTTTGCCAAAATGCCGGATAAAAAACTCATCGTTATCGGTGATGGTTCAGAAATGGACAAGATTAAGCAACTGGCAACCAGCAATATCACCTTACTGGGTTACCAGGATGACGCGGCTTTGGTGGACTACATGAAGCGGGCAAAAGCGTATGTCTTTGCTGCGGAAGAAGACTTTGGTATCTCTCCTGTAGAGGCGCAGGCAAGCGGCACCCCGGTTATCACTTATGGCAAAGGTGGATGTCTTGAAACCGTTAAGCCACTTGGTAGCGAAAAGCCAACGGGCCTGTTCTTCTTCGAACAAACGGCGGAGTCCATTTGCGACGCTGTGAATACTTTTGAGAAATACGCGGATGAAATTAAGCCGGAAGATTGTCGCGAACATGCGTTGAGCTTCTCTGAGCAACGTTTCCGAGATGAGATTAGCAGTTATGTTGATAACGCCTGGGCTCAATACTCTGAGTCGTTGATTAATACTCAGGCTGCCAGAGTGCAGAACGACTATACTCACCCCGAGAAATAATGACCATGGGCATAAATCGAGTGATTTATGCCAGGGAATGAATAATGAAAAGTAGCGTATTTAAAGATCAAAAGAGAGAGTTTATCTGTCGGATCGCGTTAATGGCGTCCGATTTTTTCTGGCTTAATATTTCTTTAGGTCTGTCTTTTTTAACTATCATGTTTTTTATTGGCGATTTAAATACTTTTATGCCAATTCGTCAGATTGATGTCCGACTGCTGTCGCATTTTATTCTGACTGCATTATGTGTCTTTTGGTTTGGTGTTCGTTTGCGTCATTATGCGCAGAAAAAACCCTTTTGGTCTGAGTTAAAAGAAACACTGCGTACCATTGTCATTTTTTCAGTATTTGACCTGGCGCTGGTTGCGTTCTCCAAGTGGCACTTCTCGCGCTATATCTGGGCCTATTGCTGGATATATGCCATCATTATGGTGCCGGTATCCCGTGAAATAACCAAAGTCCTGTTGAATAAACTGGGCTACTGGAAAAAACGTACCGTAATACTAGGGGCAGGGCGTAATGCCCGTGAAGCCTATTATGCCTTGCAAAGCCATGAAGTCTCTGGTTTCAAAATTGATGCGTTTTGCGATTTTGATGCAACGGCAGATGTAATGGAAGAGTGTCCAGTCATTAAAGATGAAGCCACTCTTCTTACGCAGTACAATGCGTTTTCGACCCAGTTCGTTGTCGCTTGCGATTTTGATGAAAAAGATAAATTTGAAAGTTGGTTACGCTTCTTAGCCAAACATAAATGCCGTAACGTTATTATCATTCCTTCGCTGCGAGGATTCCCACTTTACGGTACCAGTATGTCCTTCATCTTTAGCCATGAAGTATTGCTGTTGCAGGTTCATAATAACCTCTCGAAAGCGACCTCGCGTTTTATCAAACGAACCTTCGATATTGTCTGTACGTTAGGTATTCTTCTTGTCTCATCACCACTGTTTGTCTACCTCTGGTACAAGGTCTCTCGTGATGGCGGCCCGGCTATCTACGCGCACAGCAGAATAGGGCGTCGTGGTGAAAAATTTGATTGCTACAAGTTCCGCTCAATGGATATCAACTCTAAAGAGATCCTCGAAAAGCTGCTTGAAAGCGACGCTGAAGCCCGGGCCGAGTGGGAAAAAGATTTCAAACTTAAGAATGACCCGCGCATTACGGCTATCGGCCGCTTTATTCGTAAAACGAGCCTCGATGAGTTACCGCAGCTATTTAACGTGCTTAAAGGCGAGATGAGCCTGGTTGGCCCGCGTCCGGTTATTCATGAAGAGCTGGAACGTTATGCTGATGATGTTGATTACTACCTGATGGTGAAGCCGGGAATGACTGGGTTATGGCAGGTGAGTGGGCGTAACGATGTTGATTACACCACCCGCGTGTACTTCGACTCCTGGTACGTTAAAAACTGGTCGTTGTGGAATGATATCGTCATCTTATTCAAAACCGTAAATGTGGTTCTGTTCAGAAAAGGTGCTTATTAATTTTCAGCGTAATCCACCGTTGAGAACGGCTGATGTTGGTATCAGCCTGTCATCGTGCACCTTTTGAAGGGAGACGTTATGGCATGGCAGGAAACCCCGGGTTTCTTGCGTTTGCTCCTGAGTCTCCTTTTATTAACTGACTGAAAGTGAATGAAATATGAAAATACTCGTAACAGGTGGCGCAGGATTTATTGGGTCCGCCGTTGTTCGTCATATTATTAACAATACTCAGGATACGGTTTGTGTCGTAGATTGCTTAACCTACGCTGGCAACCTTGAATCCCTGGCATCCGTAGAAAATAATCCTCGTTATTCATTTTCGCGTACGGACATCACAGATGCTAAAGGTATTGGCACACTTTTCAGCGAGTTCCAGCCTGATATCGTCATGCATTTGGCCGCAGAAAGTCATGTCGATCGCTCTATTGATGGCCCGGCTGCTTTTATCCAGACCAACGTGATTGGCACCTTTACGCTGCTTGAAGCGGCGCGTAGCCATTACGCGTCACTGGACGGTAAACAGAAAGACACTTTCCGTTTCCACCATATTTCCACCGATGAAGTATTTGGCGATCTGCACGATGCTGAAGGCCTGTTCACTGAGCAAACGGCTTATGCGCCGAGCAGTCCTTATTCCGCATCAAAAGCAGGAAGCGACCATTTAGTACGTGCATGGAATCGTACTTATGGCTTGCCGGTGGTGATCACCAACTGTTCCAATAACTATGGCCCGTATCATTTCCCTGAAAAACTGATCCCCCTGATCATCCTCAATGCGCTGGCGGGTAAACCTCTGCCGGTTTATGGCAATGGTGAACAGGTCCGTGACTGGTTATATGTCGAGGATCATGCCCGCGCACTTTACAAAGTTGCGACGGAAGGCAAAGAGGGGGAGACATACTGTATTGGTGGTCACAACGAGCGCAAAAACATCGACGTGGTGAAAACCATTTGCGCAATTCTCGATAAGATTATTGATAAAAAGCCCGCGAACATCCTCAGTTTCGCAGAGCTGATAACCTTTGTAGCCGACCGTCCTGGACATGATCTTCGCTACGCCATTGATGCCAGCAAAATTAAGCACGATCTCGGATGGGTGCCGCTGGAAACGTTCGAAAGTGGCATAGAGAAAACGATCAACTGGTATCTGACCCACGAAGGATGGTGGAAGCGGGTGCTCGATGGCTCTTATGCCGGCGAGCGTCTTGGACTGAGCAAATAATCGAGGTATAGCGCGATGAAAGGAATTGTATTAGCGGGTGGGTCAGGGACCCGTCTGTATCCAATCACACAAGGTGTGTCGAAACAGTTGCTACCGATTTACGACAAACCGATGATTTTCTATCCCGTGTCAGTCCTGATGCTGGCCGGGATCCGCGATATTTTAATCATCACCACGCCAGAAGATATGCCCGCTTTTCAGCGTTTAATGAAAGACGGCTCCCAGTTCGGCGTGAATTTCACCTATGCAGTGCAACCTTCGCCAGACGGCCTTGCTCAGGCGTTTATCATCGGTGAGAAGTTTGTTGGCAACGACACGTGTGCTCTGGTGCTGGGGGACAACATCTTCTTTGGCCACGGTTTCAGTAAGAAACTGGAAGATGCAGCCAGCAAAACCAAAGGGGCCACGGTATTTGGGTATCAGGTTCAGGATCCTGAACGTTTTGGCGTGGTGGAGTTTGATGAGCATTACAAAGCCATCTCCATTGAAGAAAAACCGCTGAAACCAAAATCGAACTGGGCTGTGACGGGTCTCTATTTCTACGATAATAACGTGTTAGATATGGCGAAAGAGGTGAAACCTTCTGCCCGGGGTGAGCTGGAAATCACGACCCTGAATCAGATGTATCTCGAACGCGGAGAGCTGGAAGTTGGGCTTCTCGGTCGTGGCTTCGCATGGCTCGACACCGGGAATCACGATAGCCTTATTGAAGCCTCCCAGTACATTCACACCATCGAAAAGCGCCAGGGAATGAAGGTGGCTTGTCTTGAAGAAATTGCATTTCGCAAGAAATGGCTGACGGCAGATGACATCGCTGTTCAGGCTGAAAAACTCAAGAAGACGTCATATGGTCAATATCTGGCAATGTTGATTAAAGAGTAACACCTACCTGCTCACTTATTTGCCCCATTTTCTTCTGTTGATAGCGTTAGCGCACCAAAGGCTATCCATAAGTAACAGGCTTGAGTTAACATCATAGACACATTCAAACTGCATCGCACCGCAGTGATTATCCCCAAGACAGGAGTATGTAATGTCCAAGCAACAGATCGGCGTTGTCGGTATGGCAGTGATGGGGCGCAACCTGGCGCTCAACATCGAAAGCCGTGGTTATACCGTGTCCGTTTTCAACCGCTCCCGTGAAAAAACCGAAGAAGTGATTGCCGAAAACCCAGGCAAGAAACTGGTTCCGTTCTACACGGTTCAGGAGTTTGTTGAATCGCTGGAAACGCCTCGTCGTATCCTGTTAATGGTTAAAGCGGGCGCTGGCACAGACGCAGCCATCGATTCCCTGAAGCCATATCTGGAAAAGGGCGACATCATTATTGATGGCGGTAACACCTTCTTCCAGGACACCATTCGTCGTAATCGTGAACTGTCTGCTGAAGGCTTTAACTTCATCGGTACCGGTGTTTCCGGTGGTGAAGAAGGCGCGCTGAAAGGCCCATCTATCATGCCTGGCGGTCAGAAAGAAGCTTACGAACTGGTTGCCCCAATCCTGACCAAAATCGCAGCTATCGCTGAAGATGGTGAGCCATGCGTGACCTATATCGGTCCGGACGGTGCGGGTCACTATGTGAAGATGGTGCACAACGGTATCGAATACGGCGATATGCAGCTGATTGCAGAAGCATATTCCCTGCTGAAAGGCGGCCTGAACCTGTCTAACGAAGAACTTGCTCAGACCTTCACCGACTGGAACAAAGGTGAGCTGAACAGCTACCTGATCGACATCACCAAAGATATCTTCACCAAGAAAGATGAAGAAGGTAAATACCTGGTTGATGTGATTCTGGATGAAGCAGCGAACAAAGGCACCGGTAAATGGACCAGCCAGAGCTCTCTGGATCTGGGCGAACCACTGTCTTTGATCACCGAATCTGTATTTGCACGCTACATCTCTTCTCTGAAAGAGCAGCGCGTCGCGGCTTCTAAAGTACTGTCTGGCCCGCAGGCGAAACCAGCAGGCGAGAAAGCGGAGTTTGTCGAGAAAGTTCGTCGTGCACTGTACCTGGGTAAAATCGTCTCCTACGCGCAAGGTTTCTCTCAGCTGCGCGCAGCTTCTGACGAGAACAACTGGGATCTGAACTACGGCGAAATTGCGAAGATCTTCCGTGCTGGTTGCATCATTCGTGCGCAATTCCTGCAAAAAATCACCGATGCCTACGCTGAAAATGCCGGTATCGCAAACCTGCTGCTGGCACCGTACTTCAAGAAAATTGCTGACGAATACCAGCAGGCACTGCGTGACGTAGTGGCTTATGCAGTTCAAAACGGTATCCCGGTTCCAACCTTCTCTGCCGCTGTGGCGTACTACGACAGCTACCGTGCTGCCGTTCTGCCTGCCAACCTGATTCAGGCACAGCGTGACTACTTCGGTGCGCATACTTACAAACGTACTGATAAAGAAGGTGTGTTCCACACCGAATGGCTGGATTAATCTGATTTAAACCAGTCTGATAGCCAGGCCCGGTGAAATCCACCGGGCTTTTTTTATCGCTCCGCCCCCTTGTTGACTTGCTTCGTGCAACAAGGCTCTCTCAACGCAGAATAAACCTCTGTATTATCTCACTCCTGTAGCAAGGCATTCGCCTTGACAGCTGATAAACATAAGAGGTAAAAACCTCAACAGTTGTTTATTGCGGTGGTGCGAACGCGCTTCCTGACACTCATACTTGAAGAAGTTGAACGATGAAAATAACAATCTCCGGAACAGGCTATGTTGGTCTTTCAAACGGTATTCTGATTGCGCAGAATCACGAAGTGGTCGCGCTGGATATCGTTCAGGCCAAAGTGGATATGCTTAATCAGAAAGTCTCCCCGATTGTTGACAAGGAGATCCAGGATTATCTTTCCAATAAACCTCTGAATTTCCGCGCAACGACGGATAAAGAAGACGCATACCGCAACGCGGACTACGTCATCATCGCTACGCCAACCGATTACGATCCGAAAACCAACTACTTCAACACCTCCAGTGTCGAAGCGGTGATTAAGGATGTTACGGCGATCAACCCGAATGCGGTGATGATTATCAAATCGACCATTCCTGTAGGCTTCACCAAATCCATCAAGGAAAAGCTGGGTATTGATAATGTCTTCTTCTCGCCAGAGTTCCTGCGTGAGGGAAGAGCGTTATACGATAACCTGCATCCGTCCCGTATTGTGATTGGCGAGCGTTCTGAGCGTGCTGAGCGTTTTGCTGCGCTGCTCCAGGAAGGAGCGATTAAGAAAGATATTGCGGTACTGTTTACCGATTCCACCGAAGCCGAAGCGATTAAACTCTTCGCGAACACCTATCTGGCGATGCGCGTTGCGTACTTCAATGAGCTGGACAGCTATGCCGAAAGCCTGGGTCTGAACACCCGTCAGATTATCGAAGGTGTCTGCCTGGATCCGCGCATTGGCAACCACTACAACAACCCGTCGTTTGGTTATGGTGGTTATTGCCTGCCGAAAGACACCAAACAGCTGCTGGCGAACTATCAGGCTGTGCCAAACAACCTGATCTCAGCGATTGTTGATGCTAACCGTACGCGTAAAGACTTTATCTCTGATTCCATCCTTGCGCGTCGCCCGAAAGTTGTGGGTGTGTACCGTTTGATCATGAAAAGCGGCTCTGATAACTTCCGCGCCTCTTCTATTCAGGGGATCATGAAGCGTATCAAGGCGAAGGGTGTGCAGGTTGTGATTTATGAGCCAGCGATGAAAGAAGATGAGTTCTTCCACTCCCGTGTGGTTCGTGACCTGGATGCCTTTAAGAAAGAGGCGGATGTGATCATCTCTAACCGTATGGCGGATGAGCTGGCAGATGTGGCGGATAAAGTGTATACCCGCGATCTGTTTGGCAGTGACTGATGGTTATTGCAGATAACGCGTAAAAAAATGCCCGGCACTGCCGGGCATTGTTGTTTTTAGACGTTGTAGAAATTGCGATACCAGTCTACAAAATTCTTAACCCCTTCTTTTACCGAGGTTTGTGGCTTAAAGCCAACCACATCCTGAAGGGGTTTGGTGTCTGCGCTGGTTTCCAGCACATCACCTGGCTGTACAGGCATCATGTTCTTTTTCGCTTCGGAGCCCAGGGCTTCTTCGAGTGCGGTGATGTAATCCATCAGCTCAACAGGCGCGCTGTTGCCGATGTTGTAAATATGGTACGGCGCGGAACTTGACGCAGGAGAACCCGTTTCAACAGTCCACTCCGGATTTGGCTTTGGGATGACGTCCTGAAGGCGAATGATACCTTCGACGATATCGTCGATATAGGTAAAGTCGCGCTTCATCTTGCCGTAGTTATACACATCGATACTGTTACCTTCGAGCATCGCTTTGGTAAACTTAAACAGCGCCATGTCCGGGCGACCCCACGGGCCGTAAACGGTAAAGAAGCGCAGCCCGGTGGTTGGCAGACCGTAAAGATGCGAATAGGTGTGCGCCATCAGCTCATTTGCTTTCTTGGTGGCCGCGTACAGAGATACAGGGTGATCCACTGAATCATCGGTAGAGAATGGCATCTTGCTGTTCAGGCCATACACGGAGCTGGAAGACGCATAAACTAAATGCTGAACCTGGTTATGGCGGCAGCCTTCCAGAACGTTAAGGTGCCCAATCAGGTTAGATTCGGCGTAGACATGAGGGTTTTCCAGCGAGTAACGCACGCCTGCCTGAGCAGCCAGGTGAATAACCCGGTCAAACTTCTCTTCAGCAAAGAGTGCAGCCATCCCTTCACGGTCGGCGAGGTCAAGTTTGCGAAACGTAAAATTCTCAGACGCCAAAAGATCCAGTCGGGCTTGCTTCAGGCTCACATCGTAGTAGCTGTTCAGGTTATCAATACCCACAACCTGATGGCCCGCCTTCAGAAGTCGTTCGCTGACGTGAAAGCCAATAAAACCAGCGGCTCCGGTGACCAAAAATTTCATACCAATCCTCTTCAGTAACAAATATCGCGATGCGCTATGCGCAAAAGATGGTGTGCATCATACCGCTAAGTGCCGGGTTAGCAAAACTTCACCAGTCAGCGGATAACTCATAGGATTCTTATAGAAAAATCGTCAGTACAGGATAAACTATACAAATAATATTTTTTTGTGCTTTTTACCTGTTAAGGATTGTATGACGCATAACAACAATAACGTGGTCAGCAGAAGCAATGACCCGGAGCAATTTGATTTACTTGATTTAGTAATGCAACTTTGGCACGGCAAAAAGACAATAGTCACCTGTGTCGTTGTTGCCATCGTACTGGCGGTTATTTACATCTTTGTCGCAAAAGAGAAATGGACCTCCACGGCAATTATCACCCAGCCAGATGCTGCCCAGGTTGCGACATACAACGGCGCGCTGAACATTCTGTATGGCAGTGCTGCGCCATCGTTATCGGATGTTCAGTCACGTGTAATCGGCCGTTTCAACGCGTCAATTTCAGCGCTTTCTCAGGCGCTTGATAACCAGCTGGTTCCTGAAAAATTATCCATTGAACCTGCGGTGAAAGGGCAGGCGCTGCCGTTGGTGATCACTTATGTCAGCAGTACGGCAGAAGGGGCGCAGAAGCAGCTGAATCAATATATTAGCCAGGTAAATGAACAGACAGCAAAAGAGCTGGGCGTTGACCTGAAAGACAACATTACACAGCAGATTTCAGCCCTGAATGACTCCCTCGAAAACCAGCAGAAAGTTGCTCAGGAACAAAAGCAGCTGCGTATTCAGCAGATCTCTGAAGCGTTAAAATTTGCGCAAGCCGCGAAGGTCGTGACACCGCAGATCCAGCAAACCCAGGATGTCACGCAGGAAACGATGTTCCTGCTGGGAAGCGAAGCGCTGCAATCGATGATTGACCACGAATCGACACGCCCACTGGTATTCTCGCCAGCGTATTACCAGACCAAACAGAACTTACTGGATATCGAGAAACTTCACGTTGATCCGTCCACTATCCATGCTTACCGTTATGTCATGCAGCCAGACCTGCCCGTGACGCGCGACAGCCCGAAAAAAGCTATTCTGCTGATTCTGGCGGTGCTGCTGGGTGGGATTATCGGTTCATGCGTGGTGTTGGTTCGTAACGCGTTACGCAGCTACACACCAAAAGCCTGATAAGCAGACAAAAAAAGACCGGGTTTCCCCGGTCTTTTTTTTATTTGTGGCGTTTACGCAGATTCTCAATAACCGCGGTTAAATCGAGATCCTGGTCTTGCAGTAGCACCAGCAGGTGATACATCAAATCCGAGGCTTCGTTAGTCAATTCTTCGCGGTCATGTACGGTCGCCGCCAGAGCCGTTTCTACCCCTTCTTCACCCACTTTCTGCGCAATACGTTTCGTACCGCTGGCGTACAGCTTCGCGGTATACGAGCTTTGCGGGTCCGCCGTTTTGCGTTCCGCTAACAGCTGTTCAAGCTGATACAGGAACAACCACTGGTGGCTAGCATCACCGAAGCAGCTGCTGGTGCCTTTATGGCAGGTCGGGCCAATTGGGTTTGCCAGGATAAGCAGGGTGTCGTTATCGCAGTCCGGCGTAATGCTGACCACGTTCAGGAAATGGCCCGAAGTTTCACCTTTGGTCCACAGGCGCTGTTTGGTGCGCGAGAAGAAAGTGACTTTACCGCTGTCGACCGTTTTAGCCAGCGCCTCCTGGTTCACATATCCCAGCATCAGGACTTCACCTGATACGGCATGTTGTACAACGACTGGCAATAATCCGTCAGTTTTTTCCCAGTCCAGCTGTGCCTGTTGTTGCTCTGTTAACATACCCTTATCTCCACGCCCTGATTTGCCAGGTACGTTTTTAACTCACCAATATTGATAATTTGTTTATGGAATACGGATGCGGCAAGCGCGCCGTCTACGGATACATCGCGGAAGGCTTCCAGGAAGTGTTCCATGGTTCCCGCGCCACCGGAGGCAATCAGCGGCACATGGCACACCGAACGCACTTTTTTCAACTGCTCCAGGTCGTAACCGTTACGTACGCCGTCCTGGTTCATCATGTTCAGTACGATTTCGCCTGCGCCGCGTTTCTGGACTTCCTGTACCCAGTCCAGCGTCTCCCACTGGGTTACGCGGGTACGGCTTTCGTCACCGGTATACTGGTTAACGTGATACTTGCCCGTTGCGTCGTCAAACCAGGTATCGATACCCACCACAATGCACTGCACGCCAAAGCGGTCAGCCAGACGGGTGATTAACTCAGGGTCTGCCAGTGCCGGTGAGTTGATGGAGATCTTATCTGCCCCGAAGGAGAGAATTTTGGCAGCATCTTCCGAAGACTTGATACCGCCAGCCACGCAGAATGGAATATCAATCACTTCCGCCACGCGTGCAACCCAGCTTTTGTCCACAACACGTCCATCGCTGGATGCGGTGATATCGTAAAATACCAGCTCGTCAGCACCTTCATCGGCATAACGTTTTGCCAGAGGGACGATGTCACCAATGATTTCGTGGTTGCGGAACTGCACGCCTTTCACTACCTGGCCGTCACGTACGTCCAGGCAAGGGATTATCCGTTTTGCCAGCATTGAATCGCCTCCGTCACAGTAAATTTTTCTTCCAGTAAGGCGCGTCCAACAATCACGCCGCGAACACCTGTACCGCGCAGAGCGGCGATGTCGGCCAAATCCCCAATACCGCCAGAGGACTGGAAGGCGATCTGCGGATAACGCGCGCAGACTTCGTCGTACAAAGAAACATTCGAACCTGCCAGCGTCCCGTCGCGTGAGATATCCGTGCAAAGGACATGTTTCAGGCCTACTGGCAGATAAATATCAACCAGCTCTTCCAGCGTCACACCGGAGTTTTCCTGCCAGCCGCTGACGGCAACCTGTTTGTTGCCCTGTTCGTCGATACGTACGTCCAGCGCCAGTACCAGCGCATCCGCACCGAAACGGCGGAACCAGCCTTTGACCATTTCGGGGTCTTTGACGGCGGTAGAGCCAACGACAACGCGCGCCACACCCGCTTCAAGCAGGGCCGCAACGTCCTCTTCAGTACGCACGCCACCACCCACCTGAACGGGCACATTCACGCCCGCGACCAGCTTTTTGAGCAGAGGGATCTGGCGTTTCGCCGGGTCCTTCGCGCCTGTGAGATCCACCAGGTGCAGCACTTCAGCGCCCTGAGCGGCGTAATCCTGCAAACGTGGCAGCGGATCATTACCATAGTCACGTTGCTGAGCGTAATCACCCTGGTGGAGCCGGACGACGGTGCCGTCAATTAAATCTAATGCGGGAATAATCATCACATCTCCAGGAAGTTTTTCAGCAACTGCGCGCCTGCGGCGCCAGAGCGTTCCGGGTGAAACTGCACGCCGTAGAAATTGTCTTTCTGAACCGCAGCGGTAAATGGCTCGCCATAGTTGCACTGGGCAATGGTGTATGGGTTGACCGGCATCGCGTAGCTGTGCACAAAGTAGAAATAGGCACCGTCTTCAATGCCGCGAAACAGCCTGTCTCCTGCTTTCGGGTACACACGGTTCCAGCCCATATGCGGCAGTGGCAGACCGTGGTCGATCATTTTCGGCACATCCTGATCGATAATACCCAGCAGGTCGACGCCGTTGTTCTCTGCACTGTGACGACCCAGAAGCTGCATCCCCAGGCAGATCCCCAGCACTGGCTGAGTACAGGCTTTAATCAGGTCAACCAGTTCACGCTCGTGGATCTGATCCATGGCTGCCTGCGCCGTTCCTACGCCGGGTAAAAAGAGTTTGTCTGCGCGTAACACCACGTCCGGATCACGGCTGACCACAGGCTCATAGCCGTGGCGCGAAATAGCCGATTTAACGGAGTTCAGGTTGGCGCATCCGGTATCCAGAATGACCACGTTCATTACAACACTCCTTTAGACGAGGGCAGGGCATCACCTTCCACACGAATTGCCTGACGCAGGGTTCGACCAAACGCTTTGAACAGACTCTCTACGCGGTGGTGGTCGTTCTTGCCTTTGGTTTTCAGGTGCAGCGTCAGACCCATGGTGTAGGAAAGTGAACGGAAGAAGTGTTCAACCATTTCAGTGCTGAGATCGCCTACGCGCTGGTATGCGAAATCTGCTTTGTACTCCAGGTGCGGGCGGCCAGAAATATCCAGCGCACAGCGCGCAAGGCACTCGTCCATTGGCAGAACAAAGCCAAAACGGTTGATACCGCGCTTGTCACCCAGCGCCAGCTTGAGCGCTTCGCCCAGCGCCAGGCCAGTGTCTTCAACAGTGTGGTGATCGTCGATGTACAGATCGCCTTTTACGGCAATTTCCATGCGGAACCCACCGTGGGTGGCAATCTGATCCAGCATGTGATCGAAGAAGCCGACGCCGGTGTGGATCTTGCTGCCGCCTTCACGATCCAGCCACACCTTCACGTCGATCTGCGTCTCTTTGGTATTACGTTCAACGTGGGAGTAACGATCGCGTTTGGTCAGCTGTTCGCCAATCTGCGCCCAGTTGAGATCGCTGCGGTTATAGCGCAGGCCAGAAATACCCATGTTCTCAGCCAGCGTGATGTCGGTGGCGCGATCGCCAATGACATAGCTGTTGGCTTTATCCAGCACGGCTTCGGCCAGGTAACGCTCTACCAGTTTTACCTTCGGCTTACGGCAATCACAGTTATCTGCCGGGAGGTGCGGACAGATCAGCACCTCTTCAAATTCCACACCCTGCGAGGTCAGAATTTGCATCATCAGATTATGCGGGCCGTCAAAATCCGCCTGCGGGAAGCTGCTGGTGCCCAGACCATCCTGATTGGTGATCATCACCAGCTTAAACCCGGTTTTTTGCAGTTTGAGCAATACCGGGATCACATCAGCTTCAAAAGCCAGTTTGTCGAGACGATCGACCTGAAAATCGGTTGGTGGCTCGGCAATAATGGTGCCGTCACGATCGATGAAAAGGTACTTCTGGCTCATACTTTCTCCGCATTCAGGGCGTCAATAACGCGCTGGCTCTCTTCACGGGTCCCCACGGTAATACGCAGGCAACCGCTCAGTGAAGGTTGTTTATTTTGATCTCGTAAGATAATGCCCTGATCCCACAAGGATTTAAATACCGCACTGGAGGCGATAAACCGCACCAGGATGTAATTTGTTTCAGAGTCGAAAACCTGCTCAACGCAGGCTATCTCTCTTAGCGCATTGACCAGATACTGACGCTCATTCAGGATTTGCGCCACTCTGCCGCGCATTGCCTCAAGCCCTTGCGGTGTCAGTGCCTGAGCGGCAATATCCGCAACAGGGGTGGACAGCGGATAAGGGGCAATCACTTTCATCAGCAGGTCGATGACCTCTTTATTGGCCAGCGTAAAACCACAACGCAGGCCAGCAAGGGCAAAGGCTTTCGACAGTGTGCGCAATACGACCAGATGCGGATACTCTTCGAGCCAGCCGGCGAGGGATGCCTGCGGGCAAAATTCGATGTAGGCCTCATCCGCGACAACCAGAGCTTTGCCACGGGTCATCTCCAGCAGCGTACGGATATCCTGTGGGTTGATAATCTGCCCGGTCGGGTTGTTTGGGCTGCACACAAACACTACTTTCACGCCATCGAGGTTTTTCGCAATACTGTCAAGATCCAGCTGCCAGTTGTCCAGCGACAGCACGTTACGACACGCCACGCCGAAGGTTTCTGCGCTCACGCTGTACATGCCGTAGGTCGGCTGGCAGTACATAACGGCATCTTTGCCCGGCTCGCAGAAGGCGCGGATCAGCAGCTCAATGCCTTCGTCGGCGCCACGGCTGACCAGCACCTGCTCAGGTTTTACGCCAGCATAGGCGGCATAGTTCTCAATAACCGCTTTTGGCTGGCACTCCGGGTAGCGGTTCAGCGTTTGCTGAGACAGCTCAAACTTCACCGCCGTCGGGAATTCATTGGCATTCAGCCACACATCGCCGTTACCGCCCAGGCGGCGCGCAGACTGATACGGAGTCAGTCGACGGACATTTTCGCGAGCTAATTCTTCGATGTTCATGCTTGCTCCTTCAGGGCTGCAACGCGCAGCGTAACGGCATTTTTGTGGGCGGTCAGACGTTCTGCGGCGGCCAGGGTTTCAATGGTGGATGCCAGTGATGCAAAACCTTCGCGGGAGAGTTCCTGCACGGTCATGCGTTTCTGGAAATCCGCCAGCCCCAGGCTGGAACAAGTAGACGTATAGCCATAAGTGGGCAGCACGTGGTTTGTCCCGGAGGCGTAATCGCCAGCTGATTCTGGTGACCAGTCACCCAGGAAGACGGAGCCCGCGCTGGTGATGCCATCAACCAGTTCACGCGCGTTGCGGGTCTGAATAATCAGGTGCTCCGGACCGTACTGGTTAGAGATGGCAATACACTGCTCAATACTGTGCGTCACAATCAGGCGGCTGGCGGACAGCGCCTGGCGGGCGGTATCGGCACGTGGCAAATCAGCGAGCTGGCGTTCCACGGCTTCGCCTGTGCGTCTGGCCATGTCGGCGTCCGGCGTCAGCAAAATCACTTGTGAATCAGGGCCGTGTTCAGCCTGAGATAACAGGTCGGACGCCACAAAATCAGGGGTTGCGCCACTATCGGCAATCACCAGCACTTCAGACGGGCCGGCAGGCATATCGATTGCAGCGCCGTCCAGACGCTGGCTGACCTGGCGTTTGGCTTCAGTCACATACGCATTGCCAGGCCCAAAAATCTTATCGACTTGCGGGACAGATTCAGTGCCGAAAGCCAGAGCAGAAATGGCCTGCGCGCCGCCCACTTTAAAGATCTCCTGCACGCCACAGAGCTTAGCGGCATACAGAATTTCATCGGCAATCGGCGGTGGGGAGCAGAGGACCACTTTCTGACACCCGGCAATACGCGCCGGGGTGGCCAGCATTAATACGGTTGAAAACAGAGGTGCCGAACCGCCAGGAATATAGAGCCCCACAGAGGCGACCGGGCGCGTTACCTGCTGGCAGCGCACGCCTGGCAGGGTTTCCACATCAACGATTTGCAGCTTTTGCGCGGTGTGGAAGGTATCGATGTTTTTCACCGCCACAGCCATCGCCTGCTTGATCTCATCACCCAGACGGTTGCTGGCATCGGCAATTTCTTGTTCGGTGACTTTCAGCGCACCAACTTCTGTTTTATCGAACTTTGCGCTGTATTCGCGCAGCGCTTCATCGCCGCGGGATTTGACGTTGTTGAGGATCTCCGCCACGGTGCGAGTAATGCTCTCTGAGGCGGAAATCGCCGGGCGCATCAGCAGTTCACGCTGTTGCTCTTCGGTACACGTATTCCAGTCGATGATTGTGTTAAAGCTCATGGCAATTACTCCATCATCTTCTCAATTGGCAGCACCAGAATAGAGCTTGCGCCCAGTGCTTTCAGTTTTTCCATGGTTTCCCAGAACAGGGTTTCGCTGCTCACCATGTGCATCGCCACACGCTGCTGATCGCCTGCCAGCGGCAGAATGGTTGGGCGTTCAGCGCCAGGCAACAGGGCGATAACTTCATCAAGACGTTCTGTTGGTGCGTGCATCATGATGTATTTTGATTCGCGAGCCTGAATCACACCCTGAATACGGGTCAGCAGTCTGTCGATAAGCTGCTGCTTGGCGCTGTCCATTTCGCCATCGCGCTGGATAAGGCAGGCTTTGGAGCGGTAAATCACTTCCACTTCACGCAGGCCGTTTGCTTCCAGAGTTGCGCCAGTAGACACCAGGTCGCAAATGGCATCAGCGAGGCCAGCGCGTGGAGCAACTTCAACAGAACCGTTCAGCAGACAGGATTTGAACTGCACGCCTTTTTGATCCAGATAACGCTTCAACAGGTGAGGGTAAGAGGTTGCGATACGTTTGCCGTTCAGTGCCGCCGGGCCATCCCATGCTTCATCCGCCGGGGTTGCAAGAGACAGACGGCAACCACCGAAGTCCAGACGACGCAGGGTGAAGTAGCGCGGGTCTTCACCCTGTGCACGGCGGGTCAGTAACTCTTCTTCCAGTACGTTTTCGCCAATGATCCCAAGATCAACGACGCCATCCATCACCAGGCCCGGGATATCGTCATCACGCACGCGCAGAATATCAATTGGCATATTCTCAGCCAGGGCAATCAGGCGCTGAGTGTGCAGGTTGATTTTAATCCCGCAGCGAGCCAGCAATTCGCGTGAATCATCACTAAGACGGCCGGATTTTTGCATAGCTATGCGTAAACGTGAGTTATCTAACATTATTTATTCCTCGTTAACCTGTTTTAACCTGTCTGAATTCAGTCCAAAAAAAAGCCCCCGGAAGAAAATCTTCCGGGGGCTTTCTCTTGCGTTCATGCACCACTGGAAGATCCAAACGTCTTCCAGCACACATCGCCTGAAAGACTAGTCAGGATGATGGTGATGATGGTGAAGTTTAAATTGAACGCGTGTCATAAATTTTCTCGATGAATGCTTATTCATTTGATGCCTTTTAACCTAAACCACTTGTACCGCAGAAAGCAAGGGCTTTTTTTGATCATTAATTCATTTCATATTGATGCTATGAATTGTGTGTTCTGCGGGGCTGGCGTAGCCTTAATACAGATGTAAGAGAGTCAGGAGAAATCACATGAAAAAGGTCGCAATTGTCGGTTTAGGGTGGCTAGGGATGCCACTGGCAATGTCATTAGCAGCGAAAGGCTGGCAAGTGACCGGGAGTAAAACCACTGCAGATGGGGTCGAAGCGGCGCGGATGTGCGGTATCGATGGTATCGAACTGCGTCTGGAACCAGAGCTGGTGTGTGACGCTGACGATCTGGATGTGTTAATGGGCGTTGATGCACTGGTGATAACGCTCCCGGCAAGACGCAGCGGCCCCGGTGAATCATTCTACTTACAGGCGGTGCAGGAGATTGTTGATAGTGCGCTTGCGCACCATGTTCCGCGCATTATTTTTACCAGCTCGACATCGGTGTACGGTGATGTCGATGGCACCGTGAAAGAGAACACTGTGCGCCACCCTGTCACCGCCAGTGGCCGGGTACTGAAAGAGCTGGAAGACTGGCTGCATAATCTGCCCGGTACTCAGGTGGATATTTTGCGTCTGGCGGGGTTGGTAGGGCCCGGGCGTCACCCAGGGCGTTTCTTTGCCGGAAAATCGGCTCCTGACGGGCAACATGGCGTCAATCTTGTGCATCTTGAGGATGTGATCGGCGCAATTGAGCTGTTGTTACAGGCTCCTAAGGGTGGGCACATCTATAATATATGTGCACCCTCTCATCCTTCGCGACGCACATTTTATCCGCTGATGGCGCGCCAGCTGGGCCTGGCTCCACCTGTTTTTGGAGATGCGCAGGGTGAAAGTAAAGGTAAAGTCATTGATGGCAATCGTATTTGTCATGAACTGGGATTTGAGTATCAGTATCCCGATCCGCTGGTGATGCCCATGGAATAACACCATCAGCGGGGGTGGTCGCACGCCGCGTGGGGGCGAACATGAAACCGTTGCTGGATGTTCTTATTATTCTGGATGCGCTGGAAAAAGAGGGGAGCTTCGCGGCTGCATCGGCGAAGCTCTACAAAACGCCTTCAGCGCTGAGTTACACCGTGCATAAACTGGAGAGCGATCTGAATATCCAGCTTCTTGATCGCTCCGGGCATCGTGCGCGTTTTACCCGTACCGGCCAGATGCTGCTGGAAAAGGGTCGTGAAGTCCTGCACACGGTACGTGAACTGGAAAAACAAGCCATTAAGCTTCACCAGGGCTGGGAAAATGAGCTGGTGATAGGCGTCGATGATACCTTTCCTTTTTCTCTTCTGACGCCGCTTATCGAAGCGTTTTATCAGCGCCACAGCGTGACACGGTTAATCTTTATTAATGGCGTACTGGGTGGCTCCTGGGATGCGTTAACGCAGGGGAGAGCGGATATCATTGTTGGTGCATTGCATGAACCGCCTCAACTGAGCGATTTCGGTTTTGCGCGGCTGGGTATTCTGGAACAAGTATTTGCCGTTGCGCCACATCACCCGTTAGCGCAAGAGCCTGAGCCGATTAATCGTCGTACTCTCAGAGGATTTAGGGCTATTGTGGTGGGAGACAGCTCGCACCCTGAATATATGACACCCTCGCAGCAGCTAGATTGCCAGGAAGCGATTACGGTATTCGATTTTAAAACCAAGCTTGAGCTGCAAATAAGCGGGCTCGGATGCGGTTACCTTCCGCGTTATTTGGCGCAACGATATATTGAAAGCGGCGCGCTGGTTGAGAAGCAGGTCGTCGCACAAAGTAATAATGAATCTGTGTGGGTTGGCTGGAATGAACAAACAGCCGGGCTTGCAAGCGCCTGGTGGCGAGCCGAAATTTTAGCAAATAGTGCTATCGCTGCGGTTTACACTCCGCCTGATGTTGATAAATCAACCGGTTAGTGAAAAGAAATTATTGTTGTGCTTCTCAATCTATTGCCTTTTGTGTCAGGAATAGGGCAAAATGCCGCCGCTGCAAACAAATGAATAATCGACGATATAAAAGGCGTCGGTTATTTTTTTTTGCATGTATGAAACGAAACTAAAAACCAAGAGGCCGGGCTTCGTACCGGATAGATATTTACTAAAATCCGACAGTTGTTGTCGCTGAGGAATACAGAAAATGGGGCAATTTTTCGCTTACGTGGCGGTTATCACCGTAAAGGAGATTAACCATGTCGCTTAACGCAACTCCAAAAACCTCTCGCGTGGAATTACGTAAGACACTTACGTTGATTCCGGTTGTTATGATGGGCCTTGCCTATATGCAACCAATGACGCTGTTCGATACATTCGGTATCGTATCAGGCCTTACTGACGGTCACGTTGCAACGGCGTACGCCTTTGCGCTGGTCGCCATTCTCTTTACAGCGCTGAGCTACGGTAAACTGGTTCGTCGTTTCCCGTCCGCTGGCTCTGCCTACACCTATGCTCAGAAATCCATTAGCCCGGCGGTTGGCTTTATGGTGGGCTGGTCATCCCTGCTGGACTATTTGTTCATGCCGATGATCAACATTCTGCTGGCAAAAATTTACTTTGAAGCGCTGGTGCCTTCCGTACCATCGTGGATCTTCGTTGTTGCGCTGGTGGCCTTTATGACCATCTCTAACCTGCGCAGCATCAAGACCGTGGCGAACTTCAACACCCTGATTGTTATCCTGCAAATGGGTATTGTTTCTGTCATTGTTGGCCTGATCATCTACGGTGTGTCCCACGGTGAAGGCGCAGGTACGCTGGCGAGCACGCGTCCGTTCTGGTCTGAAGGTGCGCACGTTGTGCCGATGATTACTGGTGCGACTATCCTGTGCTTCTCGTTCCTGGGCTTCGACGGTATCTCTTCTCTGTCTGAAGAGACGAAAGATGCCGAGCGTGTGATCCCTCGCGCCATCTTCCTGACTGCGCTGATTGGCGGCATCATCTTCATTGGTGCTTCTTACTTCCTGCAACTGTACTTCCCGGATATCTCTCGCTTTAAAGATCCGGATGCGTCACAGCCTGAAATCATGCTGTATGTTGCAGGCAAGACTTTCCAGTGGGGCGTGCTGATCTTCTCAAGCGTAACCGTTCTGGCATCCGGTATGGCGGCGCACGCAGGTGTTTCTCGTCTGATGTACGTGATGGGTCGTGACGGTGTGTTCCCAACCCGTTTCTTCGGCTACGTTCATCCGAAATGGCGTACTCCGGCGTGGAACGTGCTGCTTGTTGGTGCCATCGCTCTGCTGGCCATCAACTTTGACCTGGTAACCGCAACGGCGCTGATTAACTTCGGTGCGCTGGTGGCATTTACCTTCGTGAACCTCTCCGTGATCTCTCAGTTCTGGATCCGTGAGAAGCGTAACAAAACGCTGAAAGACCACTTCAACTACCTGTTCCTGCCGGTATGTGGTGCGCTGACCGTTGGCGCGCTGTGGATTAACCTGGAAGAAAGTTCAATGGTTCTGGGTCTGATCTGGGGCGGTATTGGTCTGATTTATCTGGCTTGCGTAACCAAGAGTTTCCGCAACCCGGTTCCTCAGTACGAAGACGTTGCATAACGACTTGCCAGCAAATCCTTAGGCCCGCGCCAGCGGGCAAAAAAAAAGCCGGAGACATCGCCTCCGGCTTTTTTATACCCGTAACTCAGACTATCTCTTGTGCGTACTGGAACAGGGCTTTTAATAGCGCCTGCTTTTCGGCATCGCCTTCGTACTGGTTATATAACGACTCAAGCTCCTGGGCGTATTGCTGAAGGTACTCTGGTGTAAAGACGTTACGGCGATGCTGGAGCCAGCGTTCTTGCTCCACCTCATCCAGCGTACCGGGATAGTTACGTGCCCGGTAATTAAACATCAGCTTCTCAATGCGCTTGTCAGCGAAGGTGATATCCAGTGCCGGTAAGTTACGCGGTTCGGTATTCAGGACGATATTCATGGCGGTGCGGTCGGCATCACTGAAAAAGCCGTTATACAGTTGCGCATCGACATTATCAGATGCCACAAACGGCTCTGCTTCAGCAAAAATGGCGACGACTTTTTCACGCACCTCTGGGTTTTCACGCAACACTTTGAGGTTATCCAGGCAGTGCTGGCGATTGATTCCGAGGCGCTCAGCATCTTCCGGGCGCAGCGTGTTGGCCTGCGCCAGTACCGGACATTTGTTGATATGCACCAGTTTGACCGGAACCGCGGGCAGGTCGCCCAGTTCATTTTTTGGGGTATACAGTCGCTCGCGCAGTGTATCGCTGTCGAGCTCCAGTAGTGGCGAAATGTCACCGGCCAGATCGACCATAATCACGGCATTGCGATTGTCAGGGTGCCAGGCCAGAGGGGCAATCCAGCTGGTATTCCCGCGCCAGGCACCAAACATCCCGGAAATATGTACCAGCGGTTTCATCTGCGGGACATCAATCAGCGTGGTGAGCTTGTGCTTGCTGCGATGGCTTAACAGATACTCAAACAGGCGCGGCTGTGCGGCCTTCACCAGTTTTGCCATGGCGATAGTGGCGTAAACATCCGCCATCGCATCGTGGGCATTGCTGTGTTCAATGCCATTGGCGCGGGTGAGGTGTTCCAGTCTGAAACTCGGCAAGCCATCGTCGTTTTCCGGCCAGTTGATACCCTCCGGGCGCAGCGCATAGCAGGCGCGCATGATGTCGAGCAAATCCCAGCGTGAATTACGGTTCTGCCAGCTCCAGGCGTACGGATCGTAAAAATTACGGTAGAAGATGTTGCGCGTCACTTCATCATCAAAGCGGATGTTGTTGTAACCCACCACACAGGTATTCGGGACGGTAAACAGAGCGTGGATACGGCGAGCGAAGTCAGCCTCGTTAACCCCTTTATCTCGAGCTTCCTGCGGCGTAATGCCGGTCACCATGACAGCACCTGGCTGCGGCAGGTAGTCATCAGCGGGCTTGCAGTAAAAGACTTCCGGCTCGCCAATGATATTGAAATCTTCATCGGTACGGATGGCGGCAAACTGGGATGGCCTGTCCAGCGCCGGGTGGGTACCAAAGGTTTCGTAATCGTGGAATAAAAATGTTGGGCGCGCGGCAGAGTCAGACACCAGTAATACCATCCTGTTAAAAATTGACGTCACTATGGTAAACGATCGTGATGTACAGACCGAATAAAAAGCGCCCTCTGGCGTGAAATTTGCGAGATGGCTTCAGGTAAAACATGTTGTCTGTCACATTTTTTTGCAATTAAGGCAGGTAACGACATCAGAAGTCCCGTAAAAAGGTCAACGATTTTTAATGACCTGAGGATATACCGTTGAAACGCCGTCTGTTTATTGCTGTTTCTTTACTTGCTTCGAGTATCTCATCTGCGCTGGCTGCCGAACCGCTTGATTTTTCACCGCAGCCACCCGCTATCCAGGCAGGATCCTGGGTACTGATGGATTACACCACTGGTCAAATTTTAACGGCGGGCAACGAACACCAGCAACGCAATCCGGCGAGCCTGACAAAGCTGATGACGGGATATGTTGTCGATCGCGCAATTGATAGTCACCGCATCACCCCGGACGATATCGTCACCGTGGGCCGCGATGCGTGGGCGAAAGGGAACCCGGTGTTTGATGGTTCATCCCTGATGTTCCTGAAACCTGGCGATCGGGTGTCCGTCCGTGACCTGAGCAGAGGCCTGATTGTCGATTCCGGTAACGACGCCTGTGTGGCACTGGCAGACCATGTGGCGGGCGGCCAGCCGCAGTTCGTCAACATGATGAATGACTATGTGCAAAAGCTGAATCTGCGCGATACGCACTTCGAAACGGTTCATGGCCTGGATGCGTCGGGGCAGCACAGCTCCGCCTATGACCTGGCAGTTCTGTCCCGGGCAATCATTCACGGCGAGCCTGATTTTTACCATATGTATAGCGAAAAGAGCCTGACCTGGAATGGGATCACCCAGCAGAACCGTAACGGCCTGCTGTGGGATAAAACCATGAACGTGGACGGGCTGAAAACAGGACATACATCCGGGGCAGGCTTTAACCTGATTGCCTCTGCCGTAGACGGTCAGCGCCGCTTAATTGCGGTGGTGATGGGGGCTGATAGTCCGAAAGGCCGTGAAGATCAGGCACGTAAGTTGCTGCACTGGGGGCAACAGAATTTCGATACGGTGCAGATCCTGCATAAGGGTAAAAAAGTGGGCACAGAGCGTATCTGGTACGGTGATAGAGAGCAGGTAACGCTCGGCACGGATCAGGATTTCTGGCTGGCACTGCCAAAAGCGGAAGTACCAAACATCAAAGCGAAATATGTGCTGGATAAAAAAGAGCTGGAAGCGCCGATAGCTGCGCATCAGCGAGTAGGGGAAATTCAGCTCTACGACCGGGATAAGGTTGTGGCGCACTGGCCGCTGGTAACGCTGGAACGCGTTGATAAAGGTGGCTTATTCTCGCGTCTCGGCGACTATCTGCACCACAAAATCTAACCGCGTAAGTTTACCGCTTTCAGCAGACTGGCAGGGATGCGAGTCTGCTCACATAATAAACACTCCTCATTTGTTGTTCATAGAAAATCTGATTTATAGTGTATAAATATACAGTAATAAACGGAGGCAGCATGGACTACAGCATCAGGCAGCAACAGAAACGTAAAATCGCAGGCTTTCACCTGGTCGGGCCGTGGGAAAAAACGGTCAAACAGGGCTTTGAACAACTGGTCATGTGGGTTGACGGGCGTCAGATTCAGCCGCTGGAATGGGTTGCTGTTTACTACGATAACCCGGATGTAGTACCGGCAGAAAAACTGCGCTGTGACACGGCGGTAACGGTGCCGGAAGATTTTGTCATTCCCGAGAACAGTGAAGGGGTGATGATGACCGAAATTGCTGCTGGCGACTACGCTGTCGCCACTGCCAGGGTCGAGAATTTTGATTTTGCGACGCCCTGGTATCAATTCTTCAACTCTCTTTTGCAGGACCACCACTATCAGTGTGCCCCTAAACCCTGTTTTGAACGCTACCTGAACGATGGCAATGCAGACGGCTACTGGGACATTGAAATGTACGTCGCCGTTGAGCACAAAGCGGGTTAATCCTGGTAAAAGCAGGGTTTTTCAGCCGGGTGTGATCCGCCCGGCTGAAAACACAGTACAATTGTGGTTTGCCGAGCTGCTGGAGAGCGGGTGTGCGTCCCGACAAATCATTAACGCCGTTTGAAATTCGGTTGTACCAACACTATCGCGTTGTGCATGGCTGCCGCATAGCGCTGGCCTTTGTACTGACTTTTGTACTGGTACGCTTGCTGAATGTCCCGGAAGGAACGTGGCCGCTGATCACGCTGGTGGTCATCATGGGACCAATCTCGTTCTGGGGAAATGTCGTCCCACGGGCTTTTGAGCGTATCGGTGGCACTGTTTTAGGCTCTGCACTGGGGCTCATTGCCCTGAAACTGGAACTCATCTCGTTTCCGGTCATGCTGGCGTGGTGCGCCGGCGCTATGTTCCTTTGCGGCTGGCTGGCGCTTGGGAAAAAACCGTATCAGGCACTGCTAATTGGTATCACGCTTGCGGTAGTGGTGGGTGCGCCTGCAGGTGATATGACAACCGCTCTCTGGCGAAGCGGGGATGTTATTCTCGGCTCACTGCTGGCGATGCTGTTCACCGGGATTTGGCCACAGCGTGCTTTCCTTCACTGGCGTATCCAGATGGCAAACTACGTGATGGCTTTTAACCGGGTGTATCAGACCGGTTTTTCCCCTAACCTGGTTGAGCGCCCGCGCCTTGAAAAGCATCTGCAAAAAATCCTCAATGAGGTGGTAAAGATGCGGGGGCTGATTAACCCGGCCAGCAAAGAAACCCACATCCAGAAATCCGTATTCGAAGCGATTCAGACGGTCAGTCGTAATCTTGTCTGTATGCTTGAATTGCAAATCAACGCACACTGGGCTTCTCGCCCCAGCCATCTGCTGATGCTTAACGCACACACGTTGAAAGAGACGCAGCAGATGACGCAACAGACGCTGTTAACCATTGCTCACGCGCTCTATGAAGGGAATCCGCAGCCTATTCTGGCAAACAGCGAACGTCTGAATGAAATTGTTGCCGAGCTGAAGCAACTTATTCACGAACGCCAGAGCGACAATGTGGCTGAAACACCGATCCACGGCTACGTCTGGCTGAGCATGGAGCTGGCGCGCCAGCTTGAACTTTTGTCGCATCTGATCTGCCGGGCGCTGCGCAAATAAAAAGCAGCTATCGCCTTATGTGACGCCTGCTGCTTCGATTCAGCAGCAATTGGGGTTATGATAGCGTTAAACGATATACTCATTGTCATTCGCGACCGCTGTCAGTAAGGTTACTGTTACAACGGTTGCTTTAACGAATCCGAATCTCACATTATCAGGGGTGTAAAAATGGAAACTACCAAGCCTTCGTTCCAGGATGTTCTGGAATTCGTCCGCCTGTTCCGCCGCAAAAACAAATTACAGCGTGAAATCCAGGACGTTGAGAAGAAGATCCGTGACAACCAGAAACGTGTTCTGCTGCTGGATAACCTGAGCGATTACATCAAGCCAGGTATGAGCGTTGAAGCTATTCAGGGCATTATCGCCAGCATGAAGAGCGACTATGAAGACCGTGTTGATGACTACATCATCAAAAATGCTGAGCTGTCCAAAGAACGTCGCGACATCTCCAAAAAGCTGAAAGTGATGGGCGAAATCAAAAACGGTGAAGCAAAAAGCGAGTAATCATTGCTGAACGTGAAAAAGGCTCTCTGGTGACAGAGAGCCTTTTTGTTTTAACTCGCGGCGCGCGGCTGTAATTGATAAATCCACGCCGTAACGTGCTGGCCTTCAAGCGTGGTAACACTGACTTCTACCCGGTCGTAACCCTCTTCAAATTCGTCCAGCATCGGCCAGTGCGTTTCAAGGTTGTCGGAAACAAACAGATAGCCGTCAACGCGCGCGCCGTGTTCATCCAGGACAATCCCCGGGAAATCGGCCGCTGCACCCCATCCGCGTGCGTAAAAGGTGCCTTTCACGTAACCGGGCAGCCATTCGCCACCGATGTTTTCCAGAATATGCGCGTTTGAGTGGCCTGGTTGCAGCGTGCCGTAGACAAACAAAGGGTTCATGCTTCATCACCATTGAACAAGAGAATGGCTTAACATAAGGGGGAACAGCAGGGGCTGCAATAGCTTCGATGGAGGAGGGGCATATTGCCTGGTGCTGAAAAGCAAAAAGCCTGCTTTAAAAGCAGGCTTTTCAGAATGTGGCTCCTCTGACTGGACTCGAACCAGTGACATACGGATTAACAGTCCGCCGTTCTACCGACTGAACTACAGAGGAATCGTTGTGGAGGCTTATCTTAGCGGCGAAAAAAGTTTTGTCAAACCTGATCTTAGGTAAAAATGTTCAATTGCTGAATCTGTCGTCAGTTTGTTGTAATTCCAAACATATTTTTATGGAAAATACTTTGCAGGATGAGCATTTCTCCATCATCATTTGAAATGGAGTTTCAACTTTCTCGCTAAGGTCCATTTTGAACGTCACCGCCCCCATACGCCAGGCGATTATGCGCACGCCCTGGTACGCAAAACGTAAAAGTTATCGTGTTCTCTTCTGGCGTGAAATTACCCCTCTTGCTGTTCCCATTTTTCTGGAGAATACCTGCGTCCTGCTGATGGGGGTGTTAAGCACCTTCCTGGTGAGCTGGCTTGGAAAAGAGGCAATGGCCGGTGTGGGTCTGGCAGACAGTTTTAACATGGTGGTGATGTCTTTCTTTGCCGCGATTGACCTGGGGACAACGGTTGTCGTTGCGTTCAGTCTGGGAAAACTGGATCCCAAACGCGCTCGCGAGGCTGCCAGACAGTCGCTGATGATCATGACCATCTTCTCCGTCATTCTTGCGGCGGTGATCCACTATTTCGGTAAAGAAATTATCGACGTTGTGGCGGGCGAGGCAACGGATGAAGTGAAAGCGCTGGCGCTGACCTATCTGGAAATGACGGTATTGAGTTATCCGGCAGCGGCGATAGCACTCATTGGTAGCGGGGCGTTACGCGGGGCAGGGAATACCAAAATTCCGTTGCTGATTAACGGCGGCATGAACATCCTGAATATCATCATCAGCAGTATTCTGATTTACGGTGTGTTCTCATGGAACGGGCTGGGTTTTGCCGGGGCAGGGCTTGGGCTGACTATTTCGCGTTATATCGGCGCGGCGGCCATTATTGGGGTACTGATGACCGGTATGACGCCGTCACTCCGCCTCTCGCTGAAAAGCTATTTCCGACCGCTCAATTTCGCCATTATCTGGGAAGTCATGGGGATTGGTATCCCGGCCAGTATCGAATCGGTGTTGTTTAACGGCGGTAAGCTGCTCACGCAGATGTTCGTGGCAGGAATGGGGACCGATGTTATCGCGGGGAATTTTATTGCCTTCTCTATCGCCTCACTCATCAACCTGCCAGGTAATGCCCTCGGCTCTGCTTCGACAATTATCACTGGCAAACGGCTTGGAAAAGGGCAGGTAGGGCAGGCTGAACGCCAGTTGCGCCACGTTTTTTGGCTCTCAACCATCGGGCTGACCGCAATTGCGTGGGGTAGCGCGCCTTTTGCCGGGCTGATGGCATCGTTCTACACCCATGAAGAGGATGTTAAAGAGGTCGTTAAGATCCTGATTTGGCTCAACGCCGCATTTATGCCGATCTGGGCGGCCTCCTGGGTGCTTCCTGCCGGGCTGAAAGGTGCGCGCGACGCCCGCTTTGCCATGTGGGTATCGATGCTGGGCATGTGGGGGTGTCGCGTAGTGGCGGGGTATACGCTGGGGATTATGCTGGGAATGGGCGTGGTCGGTGTCTGGCTGGGGATGTTCCTCGACTGGGCTGTGCGCGGAGTTCTGTTCTACTGGAGAATGGTGAGCGGGCGCTGGCTATGGAAATATCCCCGCCAAAAAACCGAAATTGTCGATACCGAATCCAAAGAATGCCTGCCAAATGCACGAAGTGGAGAATAATTCGGCAAACGATCAGAAATCTGCATTCTGCCTTTGACATCATCGGGTAGCATCGATAATATGCGCCCCGTTCACACGATTCCTCTGTAGTTCAGTCGGTAGAACGGCGGACTGTTAATCCGTATGTCACTGGTTCGAGTCCAGTCAGAGGAGCCAAATTTGAAAAGCCTGCTTTTAAAGCAGGCTTTTTGCTTTTTTGCGCCAGCGAAATGTTTTCACCCTCACTGTAACTACCGCGTTCACCCATCGACGCGATTGAACCCCCCAGGTACTGCAAAATCCTCGAAGGTCAGAGCGTTACGGCTCCAGCATCATTCCCTACTTAAACCCAGTAGTCGTCGCGCTATCGGGTTTCCCCCTCCCGCTTGCCCCTCTTATGCATTCCACTACTAAATAGTATGATTACAATCAATAAATATTAACTATCATTCGCAGTAGATTGATCGATACAAGCTATTAATTGCATTCCGTGTGACATTCATCACAAAACAGGGTTGCTCAACGTTTATTATTCACTACATAGCAAAAGCAATAGCTCAGTTACGAAAAAATAATCTCATCGGACGGTAACGTTTTTACTTTTTCAACCTTTTAGGAGGTAATTGTTTTGCCATGGAAAGACCCATCAACAAATGCGTTCTTTAGCTGGATTTACATAATATTATTCGGTGCGTGGGGAGGTCTTGTCAGATATATCCTTGATGTTAAGTCTGGTCAGTCTGGACGAAGTTTATTTACGGCATTAGCACAAATTATTGTTTCAGGTTTTACCGGTGTACTTTCTGGATTGATGTCACAAAGCCTTGGTTCGGTATTTCATACTTCACTTGCGGTTAGTGGCATATCAGGTGCAATGGGCGTTGTTGCCCTTAATTATTACTGGAAAAAAATCTCTGGAGATGACAATGATGAACCATGAATTCAGTAAAACTACTGAAAAAAATCTTAAAGGCGTACATAAAGACCTTTCTGATGTAATGAGAAAAGCATTGAAATTATCACCTGTTGATTTTGGTATTTCAGAAGGGTTAAGAAACCAAAAACGGCAGCTTGAACTATTGGCAGCAGGGAAATCATTAACGTCAAATAGCAGGCATTTAACGGGGCACGCTGTTGATATATTTGCAGTTATAAATGGTACCGCCTCATGGGAGTTTAAACATTACCAAACAATTGCCACAGCAGTGTTTCAGGCTGCGAAGGAGTTGGATGTTGATATTGAATGGGGTGGTAACTGGACGGAAATAAAGGATGGTGTTCATTTTCAGCTCTCAAGGAAAATGTATCCATAATAGCATCTGAAAGTTTCTCACAGATCTTTTATACAGATAATACGGTACACCTGCATTTGCAGGATGATTAGCCACGTCGCTGTTTACACAGCTATTTTGTAAGAGGAGTACTACAATACACATCCATTTTTAATTACTGCTGAAAGTAGTAGGTAAACTATTGCCTATACAAGCAATTACTGTACATATCTAATCAAATAATAATATATGGATATTATTATGTTCTATATGTATGGGTGTTTAATAAAAATCGTATTTTAAATCTTAAATCCAAAAGGAATAAAATCATGACAATTACTTATGTTAAAACTGAACTTGCACCGGCTGACAACCAACTTGCTGCTTATCTTTATTTTACTTCAGATACACCAGTTAGCTACTCTTACACTGTAGCAAAACGGACAACCAGTTCGACTAGCGTAGATTTCACCTATTCCTCGGAGCTGATTTATGGTGTTTCTCAAACCATAAAAATTCCTGTCATTGGTCTTTATGCACAATATGCAAACGACGTTCAGGTTGTGTTTAAGGACGAAACTGGGGCTGAAGTTTTCAATCAACCATTCTCTGTTAGCACGGTGGATCAGGTTTATGATAAATCTGTAATCTTCCATCTCGATATTGAACAAACTGATCCTGCGCTGTTTACATCTGTTTGGGGAAATAGTTGGTTGATGCAATCGACTGGCCGAGGTTACGATCAAAATGGTGACCTGCGTTTTAACTTCTTATCAGTGTATCATCTCCAGCCGCTGAGAATTCACAATGGTTACATCTATACTGGTAGCGATGAAGATATGTCGTGGTATGGTCGTCGCTTTTTCAAAATTGACATTCTCGGTAATGTTATCTTTGAATTCGACATGCGTGATTCAGATGGCAATCACTATTCAAATACTCACGATTTAGTCTGGGACTCAGCTGGCGATATTTATATGTTCGGTAACGATAGTCCTAATCGTATAACCAACACGATGGGGCAAGATTCTTTGGTTCTTAAATTTAACGATCAGACCGGGAAAATGATTTGGGCAAAAAATTACACCAGTGAGTATAGCGGTACTCAAATTTTGAATAACAGTACTCCTAATGATATTCATTTAAACTCACTTTCATGGATTGCAAGTAGCCCAAATAATGATGAAGCAGTTATTGTTCATTCCCGTTCAACGAGTACGACGTTTGGCGTATCTATCGTTGATGGTAGTATCTTGTGGGCGATCGATACCGGGAATTTCAACCCTCAATTCCCGGTGAATCCAGATACTATTCAGATTGATAATTCCGGTATTACTCACTATGAAAATGGTGCTCACACTGTGTGCATTACAAATAATAGTGCATTTGCAGAATATATCGACTCTACCGTGGGGAAATTTGTTTTATCTGTCTTTGATAATAGATCATGTCTTGATGCAGATGGAAATCCTGTTGTACGCCCGATGAATGACGATGCAACAACGGATGCCTATTCAACACCTCCTGCTCGTATTCTGTTCTATGCTGTTGACTTAGCAGCGAAAACGGCTGTGGAAATTCAAGCGCCTATCGAACTGCCAACCACACCTATCGTCCAGTGGACTGATTTTATGGGGGGAGTGTTTGACCATGATGATTACTTTGTTATTTTTACCAACCATGCTCGTTCATTCTTTATCTCTGATGTGAACGGTAACATGATTGCCACCATCTACGATGTAATTTCTCTTCCTGATGGTGCGCCGCAATTCCCAGCAGAGGGCTATCGTGCAAGATTATTTAACGAAACAGAGCTATCTGATCTAATCACTACGGCATCAATTACTGTAAACTAAAGAAACGGTTTATGTATAAAGAACAAGTGCGATTGATCATCCGTTTTAATAAATAATTGATCACATTGCATATATTAAAAGGGTTCATGTATTTGCATGAACCCTTGACGATACAGACCAGGTATTTAGTGCCTGTCTCCACAAGACGATAAGATCACGGGAAAATGCAACATGGCCTCATTATTCTCGGTTTTCATTTTCCTTCATAATCTTACAGTTGTAGTCTTGCGCCAGGGAACATAGTATTTGTGTTACGCGCCCTGCGGATAATTTAGCGCTATGGATAAAATCCGTTTGTTTATATAGCCATTGGATATAGTGCCTACTGGCTGCTAAAGAGAGTGTTTTAGCGTTATTGCTATCCCCATTCGTTAATGAGCAAACCATCTTACGGTTTTTTCCCTGTACCCAAAGCGACCACTGACTTTGCCACCAGCCATGCCGCGTTTTACCCTGAAAATGCCAGGGCATATTCGTATCACTGTCGCTTATATCCTCCTCTATATACCAAAGTTCAGCTTGTCGTTGGCGGAACAGTTTTGCCCAAACAGTAATAACTGCTCCCCGAAGAAAACATTCGTGAGAAATAAGATGTGTCTTTATCTCAGGAAAGAGGATGTTCAGTACCCGAAAATGCCCATGAGCAGCGATAACCGGACGCAGAATAGCACCTTTTGCAATGCGTTTGAGTACAGCACTTCCGTACTGAATTTCATCGAACTGACTGCGATGTAGAAATTGCATCTCGCGCATATCAACGTGTTTTACGATATCACTGTGATCCAAATCAGGCTCAATATTCCCTCGGCAGAGATAACGTAGGGTTTCCCCGGCGGGATGCTGAGTGAAATTAGTGGAAATATGAATAATATTACCTTGAATAGCATCGAAACTTAACAGGACATACAGTTTTTGATCTGCTCTCCTCCCCTGGAACGGCACAATTAAAGATACCGTTTCAATCCGTTCTGGTGATGTTATTTCTCTTAGTAATTGCCGTTTCGGTGTCCAGACTTTTTTGCAGGTTCGGCACTGAACGCGCTGTGTTCCTTGCGGATTATAACCATAGCGAATAGTTTCTTTGCCATAACATACAGGACAAAAATAGCCACTTTCAGAAGCATAGGCACTTAAGTGAGCTGACAACCATTCATTAAATTGATGTGCTTCAAATAGAGGAGGATAACTACCACATGCCCGACAGTGCAATGCCGGATAACCCAGTCGATAGTCCGGCCAACGGTAATCTTCAGATGTCGCTAACCCTAAATTGCGACACCCAAACGTCTTGCAGCTATTAATTGTAAATAAAGTCGACATAAGCCACCAACGATTTCAAGAGGTCGGTGATTTTGAACTATAACGTCGATTTGATTGTGTGAACAGACGCACATATCAATGTCTTTCAGAACGTAAAATACCCGAAATTAATGTGAATGAAGGTGAAAATTATGAAATTAAAAGTGATTGCTACGGGTATTTTGTTGACATTACCATTCTGGGCCTGTGCCAAGGATGTCACTATTATTTATACCAATGATCTCCATGCCCATGTGGAACCTTATAAAGTGCCATGGATTGCTGACGGTAAACGTGACATCGGTGGCTGGGCAAATATCACCACGCTGGTAAAAAAGGAAAAAAGCAAAAACGAAGCTACATGGTTTTTTGATGCAGGTGACTATTTTACCGGCCCTTATATCAGCAGTTTAACGAAGGGCAAGGCGATCATTGATATTATGAATACCATGCCGTTTGATGCAGTCACAATGGGCAATCATGAATTTGATGATGGCTGGGATAATACGTTGATCCAGCTTAGCCAGGCGAAATTCCCCATTGTACAGGGCAATATTTTTTATCAGAACAGCGATAAAGCGTTTTGGGATAAGCCATATACCATTATTGAGAAAGAGGGAGTAAAAATTGGCGTTATAGGCTTGCACGGCGTGTTTGCCTTTGATGATACCGTTTCCGCTACAACGCGCGAAGGTATTGAAGCACGGGATGAGATTAAATGGTTACAGCGTTATATCGATGAACTTAAGGACAAAGTGGATTTGACCGTATTGCTGGTCCACGAAGGCACACCTGCCCGTCAGTCCAGTATAGGAAGCACAGATGTGCGTCGTGCGCTGGATAAGGATATTCAGACGGCAAGCCAGGTGAAAGGTCTGGATATTCTGATTACCGGACATGCGCATGTCGGTACGCCGGAACCGATTAAAGTAGGTGATACGCTAATCCTCTCGACCGACAGCGGTGGTATCGATGTAGGGAAACTGGTACTGGACTACAAAGAGAAGCCACATAGCTTTACGGTGAAAAATTTCGAGCTTAAAACCATATACGCTGATGAGTGGAAGCCGGATCCGCAAACGAAGCAAGTGATTGACCGCTGGAATAAGAAACTTGATGAAGTGGTAGGACAAACGGTGGCGCAGTCGCCGGTTGAATTAACACGTGCATATGGTGAATCAGCCTCACTTGGCAATCTTGCTGCGGACGCTTTGCTGGCCGCTGCAGGTAAAACTACACAGTTGGCTTTAACCAACTCTGGCGGTATCCGCAGTGAGATCCCGTCTGGTGCGATTACGATGGGGGGGGTCATTAGTACATTCCCATTCCCTAACGAGCTGGTCACTATGGATCTTACCGGTAAACAATTACGTAGTCTGATGGAGCATGGTGCAAGTTTAAGTAACGGGGTGCTGCAGGTCTCAAAAGGCGTGGAAATGAAGTACGACAGTAGTAAGCCTGTTGGACAACGAGTTCTGGAACTTACACTTAATGGCAAGGCGACTGAGGATGCGACGGTTTATCACATTGCTACCCAAAACTTCCTTGCTGATGGTGGCGACGGCTTCACCACGTTTACCGAGGGTAAAGCGCGTAATACAAACGGTGGGTATTACGTTTACAACGCAGTGATCGATTACTTTAAAGCAGGTAACACCATTACCGATGAACAACTTACCGGTATGCGCGTTGCTGATGTGAAAAAATAATTTTTTCTGCCGCAATAGTTTCCGAGTGGTGTCATCAGTTGATGAATAATCGGCTTTATTGACTATTTCTTGCCTTTAAAGCCGATATGGAGGCGTTACTGTAAAACAATGAAAACATGCAAATGTCTGCATGAGATCTTGACTGAAATATAATAATTATTCATAAAGTTGAAAGGGTTTTATTATGAAGAGAAGAACTAAGCTTAGTTTGATTGCATTGTGTTTGTCTGCAACATTAACAGCATCAGTTAGCGCAAAGGATGTGACGATCTATTACACCAACGATTTACATGCTCATGTATCTCCAGGGAAAGTTCCCGTCGTCGACAAAGAACGTTTGGTCGGTGGTTTTGCGAACATAGCAACCATCGTTAATGATGCAAAGAAAAAAAGTAAAGATGTATTTTTCTTTGATGCGGGAGATTATTTTACCGGGCCTTATATAAGCACCTTAACCAAAGGTGAAGCAATTATTGACATAATGAATGCAATGCCCTTTGATGCGGTGTCAGTGGGGAATCATGAATTTGACCATGGCGTTGATAATATGGTTAAACAGTTATCAAAAGCGGATTCCCCTATTTTACTGGGTAATGTATTTTATGCCAAAAGTGACAAGCCCGTATGGAATAACCCCTGGACGATTGTCGAAAAAGATGGCGTTAAAATTGGCGTAATTGGTATACATCAGAAATTTGCATTTTATGACACAGTTGCCGCTAAGGCTTACGCTGGCGCAGAGACCCGTGATGAAGTACCTTACATTCAAAAAGGGCTTGATGCGTTAAAAGGCAAGGTTGATATCATCGTATTGCTTATCCATGAAGGTACGCCAGCGCGCCAGTCAAGTTATGGAAATAAAGACGTAGCCAGGATGTTGCAAGCCGATATCGATACCGCAAAGAAATTTAAGGGCATTGATGTGTTAATCACCGGTCATGCTCATGTGGGTACACCTGAGCCAATAAAAGTGAATGACACGCTTATCGTTTCAACGGATGCGTATGGTACCGATATTGGTAAACTTGTATTGAATCTAAACCCGCAGACTAAAAAAATTGATGGCTATAGCGGTAAACTAATCACTATATTTGCAGACGAATATAAACCGGACCCAAAAGTTCAAGCCAGGATTGATGAGTGGAATGCTAAACTGAAAAGTATCACTGACCAAATCATTGGGTCGACAACGACAGCATTCACGCGTTCTTATGGTGAATCGTCACCTGTGGGTAATTTAGTTATTGATGCCATGATGGCTAAAGCGCCAGACGCCGTCGTGGGGTTACAAAACAGCGGAGGGTTGCGTGCTGATTTACCACAAGGTGAGTTAAGTTATGGTGATGTAATTACTACCTTCCCATTTAATAACGAACTTATTGAAATGGATCTCACCGGAAAGGATCTCGTCAATTTAATGGTCCACGCAACTAATCTTACCAATGGAGTTTTGCAAGTCTCAAAAAACGTTCATGTTGAATATGACAGTAAAAAACCATTGGGTGAGCGAATCATTAAATTCACTATTGATAATCAAGCAGTAGATCTAACCAAAACATATCGGGTTGCTACACACTCATTTTGCGCGACGGGTGGAGATGGATTTGACGCGTTCTTAAAAGGAACGAATATCAAAACGATCAACAGTACAACTTCTGCTGAGTCAATCATGGATTATGTCAAGACTCATAATCCATTGAAACCCGATCTTGAGATGAGAGTGGTCGACGTAAGTATGGCTAAATAGACTCAATAATATACTTCCTATAAATGAATAAATTTTATCCACATACCTCTGTGGAAGGAATCTCTACTTATGCAAAAAATAACAAATATATTATCAGGTGTATTTATACTGTTACCCACGGCAGCATTGGCAGACTCTGTAAGTAATGAATATTTATCAGACTGGTGGCATCAAAGCATTAATGTGGTTGGAAGCAACTCAACTCGCTTTGGGCCACTAAAAAGAGCAGACTTATATCCAGAGTATCGTGCCTGGGCTCATGTGGATTGGTTTGATTTCTACGGTTACGCAGACTTACCTAAGTTTTTTGGTATAGGCAATGATAATGATATCGGTATTTGGGACAATGGTTCTCCATTTTTTGCAGAGATAGAGCCGCGTTTTAGCATCGACAAGTTAACAGGACTCGATCTAAGCTTCGGTCCATTTAAAGAATGGTATTTTGCCCACAACTATATCTATGATGCAGGTTCCAACGCAGGGCAGCGACAGAGTACCTGGTATATGGGGCTAGGAACAGATATTGATACGGGGCTACCGATGACGTTATCTGCAAACATCTATGCCAAATATCAAGGGAACAATTACAATGCTGCCAACGAAAATGAGTGGGATGGATATCGCTTCAAGGTAAAATATGTCATACCTCTTACAACAATATTTGGTGGCAAACTAAGTTATGTCGGTTTTACCAATTTTGATTTTGGTTCAGACCTAAAAGATGAATCAGGCGGAGAGCAACAATTTTACTCGCGTACAAATAGTTCGATAGTGTCCACCAACGTGCTCAGCCTGGTTTATCCTCACTGGAACTACGGTGCAACCCTTCGTTATTTCTATCATGGCGGGCAATTTGATGAAGGTAGTAAAGCATTTAACAGCGATGGAAATATCACCACTATAGATTCAACAGGGTGGGCATACTATTTAACTGTCGGTTACGCTTTTTAATATAACTGCCGGGTAAGGCAAAGCCGCCACCCGGCATCAAAACAACAGCACCCTACCGGGTAACGCGAATCGGCGCCGTCGCCTCAAACAGCCACGGCCGTGCATCGCTGTCTACCCGCGGCGATAACACATCGCGAACCTGCTGGTGGTACTCGTCCAGCCACTGTTTTTCCTGCTCGTTCAACAAATGCAGCTCAACCTGGCTCAGGTCAATCGGGATCAGGGTCAGAGAGGCAAATTTACAGAAGCCCGGGCGGCTCTCGACAATTTCCACCTGGTTTTCAATACGAATACCGTGGCTGTCAGCCAGATAGTAACCAGGTTCAATGGTCATGATATTTCCTGCCACCAGCGGCCACGGGTTAACCTTCTTCGCTAAACGATGCGGGTTCTCGTGGATAAGCAGCTGATGGCCCACTCCATGTCCGGTACCGTGATCGTAATCCAGACCCATTTCCCACAGCGGGCGACGCGCAAATGCATCCAACTGGTGCCCCTGAGTCCCGGACGGGAATTGCAGCGTAATCAGCGATAAAAAGCCTTTCAGCACGGCGGTGTAGTGCAAACGCTGCTGTGGTTCAACTTTGCCCCATGCCAGCGTGCGCGTAGCGTCCGTGGTGCCGTTGCGGTACTGACCGCCGGAGTCATTCAGGTAAAAATGGTCATGACCAATAGGCTTGTTGCTGGTTTCACTTGAGTGGTAATGGCACATCGCCGCATTGCTGGACGAAGCAGAAATAGTGGCAAAACTCTGTTCGATAAAACCTGGCTGACGCTCGCGGAACACCAACTGCTGTGCCTGAACATCCAGTTCCGTCAGCGGTTTGCCCGCGGCAACGCGTTGTGGCACTTCGCGTGACAGCCAGGCCAGGAAATTCACCCACGCCGCGCCATCCTGATGATGGCAGTCACGGTATCCGGCAAGCTCAGTTGGATTTTTTCCGGCCTTCATCAGGGTGATTGGGTCAGTCTGCCAGACAATTTCCCCCTGTGGCTCAATGGCAAAACGCAATGCCACAGGCGCAGAATCGGCGTCGACCAGAACGCGTTTACCCTTTGAAATCTGCTGACAACGCCCGATAAAAGCATCCTGCGGTGAAAGCGTGAAAGCCTCTTTTACCGCGTCGGGGAGTTCGCTCAGCTTGTTGTCGTTAACAAACCACTCAACAGCACCGTCACGGTTGAGCAGGGCAAATGAGAGGGGAACCGGGCTGGTCGGAATATCAGAACCGCGCACGTTCAGTAGCCAGGCGATGTTGTCCGGCAGCGTAATGGCCAGATAATCCGCATTTTTCTCAGCGAGGATCTTCGCAACACGCTGGCGTTTATCGGCGCTACTCTCGCCGCTTACCGCATCCGGCATCTCGCGGATAAGCCCCGCAGGTGCCGCAGGGCGGCCTGCCCATAGCGTATCGAACGGAGAAGTCTTCAGCGGCACCAGCTCGCACGGCGTGGCTGACAGCTGCTGATAGTCTGAATTAGTCATCAACAGCGCCTCAAAACCAATGCGCGTCCCTTCCTTAATGTTTTGCGCCAGCCATTGTGCCAGCGGCTCGTTGTGCAGATGGTGGATCTCAACGTCGTCCAGATTGACCTGAACGCGCGCCTGGACCTGATAGCGGCCATCAACGAACAGTAGCGCTTTGTCTTTCAGTACCAGCGCCAGCCCGGCGGAGCCGTCAAAGCCTGTCAGCCAGGCCAGTTTTTCGTCGTACGGCGCGCAGTACTCGCTTTGCCAGGCATCGGCACGTGGGACGATCATCCCGTCGAGATGGTTTTCTTCCAGCCACTGACGCAGTGCAGCGAGCGATGATGTGGTGTGCATTGTTTTTCCTTTTTGTTATTAGCGGAACGGCGGCTCGTTGAAGGTACGCAATTTGCGGGAGTGCAGTTTATCGCCTTCCGCACGCAGTAAATCGATGGCGCGAATGCCGATTTGCAGGTGTTCGGAAATCGCGCCTTCATAGAAACGATTTGCCTGGCCGGGAAGTTTGATTTCCCCGTGTAGCGGTTTATCAGACACACACAGCAGCGTGCCGTAAGGAACGCGGAACCGGTAACCCTGTGCGGCGATGGTGGCGCTTTCCATATCGATAGCCACCGCGCGGCTTAAGTTGAAACGCAGCGCAGAGGCAGAGTAGCGCAGCTCCCAGTTGCGGTCATCGGTGGTGACAACCGTGCCGGTACGCAGGCGTTGTTTAACTTCTTCGCCCGGCATCCCGCTGACCTCTTTGGTGGCGTCGTACAGCGCGCGCTGGACTTCGGCAATGCTTGGGATCGGGATATCGGGCGGCAGTACCGCATCCAGCACGTGATCGTCACGCAGATAGGCATGAGCCAGTACGTAATCGCCAATCAACTGGCTTTCACGCAATCCGCCGCAGTGGCCAATCATCAGCCAGACGTCCGGGCGCAGCACCGCCAGATGGTCACAGATGGTTTTGGCGTTAGAGGGGCCAACGCCGATGTTGATCAGCGTGATCCCCTGGCCGTCAGCGGTGATCAGATGCCAGGCAGGCATCTGGTGCTTTTTCCATGCCAGGTCGGAAATGGCCTGCTCGGGGGCTTCGGTTTCGGCCGTGATCCAAATTCCCCCCGCGCAGGAGAGCGCGATATACGGGCTATCCGGGTCAAGGATTTGGCTGCAACCCCAGCGAACAAACTCATCTACATAGCGGGTGTAGTTGGTAAACAACACGAAAGGCTGGAAATGCTCCACTGGCGTGCCGGTGTAGTGGCGCAGGCGGGCCAGTGAGAAATCCACGCGACGGGCATCAAAATGCGAAAGCGGGGAATACTCAGCCGGGTGATAAATACCATCCGCGGTTTCATCGCCAATCTGCGACAACTCTGTGGTCGGGAAGTGACGCGTCAGCCCCGCACTCATTGAACGGTCAAGAGTCAGCGCAGAGCCGTCAATCACATAGGGATACGGGATTTCATGACGAGAGGGTTCAACACTGATGTGCGCACCGTAATCCTGGAACAGCAGCGTGAGCTGTTCTTCAAGGTAAGGGCGGAACAGGGCAGGGCGGGTGACGGTAGTGGTGTAGCAGCCTGAGTGCGTAAAGCGCGCATAGGCACGGGTTTTTGGCGTGCTGGTGGCGCTTCCGTCCCAGGTGACGGAGAGTGCTGGATAAACAAAAAGGCCATTGCTTCTGGCCTTATCGTCGGGAAGTTTTCCGTTTTCAATGTACTCACTAATGGCGCTGCGCAACGCGTTAACAGACTGTTCGTACAGCGCATCGAGTTTTTCCAGTGCCTGAGCCGGGGTCAGGCTGGAGCCCTTATTATTCATCTCTGTCTCCTTGTTCCACAGGTGTGCGGCTACACCCGATAGTATGTCACAGGAGTGTGAAACAAAAGTCGGTATTCAGGGATATGACAAAAGGCTGCCGCAACAGCCCTGACACGTAAAACAGCGGCGGAAGCAACGGCTTCCGCCTGGGGATCAAGGGTGAGAGGTCTCTTTCATCAACAGGGCTGTTGCCGCCGAAACCAGGCAGCCACCCAGCAGATAAATTGCCACGCTGTGCCAGTTACCCCCGGAAAAGGTGACCAGCGCGGCAGCAATAAACGGGGTAAACCCACCGCCCACCACGCTCGCAACCTGATACCCTACGCCAGCACCGCTATAGCGATAACTCGCGCCGAACAGTTCGGTAAACATGGGCTGCTGCACGCACACCACCATGTCATGCGCGATATTTGCCAGCATGATGGCAAAAAAGACGATCCAGAAGACTGACTGTGCTTCCAGTGCCATAAAGAATGGCCAGGCGCTAAGCGTACCAATCAGCGCGCCAGTGATATAGACGCGGCGGCGGCCAAACCGGTCGGCCAGCCAGGCAAAGCAGGGGATAGTCAGACAGCTTATGCCACCCACCAGCAGCCCGATATTCAGGAACAGCTCGCGCGGTAACCCCAGATTCTGCGTCGAATAATTAAGGGCGAAAGCGGTGACGATATACATGGTCAGCAGCTCGCACAGACGCAGGGCAATAATTTTCAGAAAAGCGCCAGGGTGCTGGGCAAGTGCTTCCATCACGGGCAGTCGTTTTTTAACCACCGGTTTCTCCTGCTGCTGCTGCTTCTCAAATTCCGCAGATTCCTCCATGCCGTTACGCACCCACAGTGCCGCTATCACCAGAACGATGCTGAAGATAAAGGGAATACGCCATCCCCAGCTCAGGAACTGCTCGTCGGTAGTCAGTTGGCTAATCAGCGATACCAGCCCGGTTGAGAGCAGCAGGCCAACGCCATACCCCACCTGCACACCGCTGCTGTAAAACGCTTTCTTATTCTTAGGCGCACTTTCCACAGACAACAGCGCAGCCCCCCCCCATTCACCGCCAACGGCGAAACCCTGAATCGCACGCAGGATGACCAGCAGAACGGGTGCCCACCAGCCAATAGAGGCAAATGACGGCAGGATACCGATAAGCGCGGTGGCACCGCCCATCATCCACACGGTGAGCATCAGCATCCGCTTGCGCCCGAGACGATCGCCAAAGTGGCCGAAGATCACGCCGCCGAGAGGGCGGAACAGAAATCCCACGCCGAACGTGGCAAACGCGGCCAGTGTGCCCATCGCAGGGCTAATCTGGGGGAAGAATTCACGGTTAAATACCAGGGCGGCAGTGATGCCATAGAGCAGAAAATCATACCAGTCGACGACGGCCCCTGCGAAGCTACCGAGAGCGGCGCGGCGGGCACGATTGAGCGAAGGTGTCTCCTCATTAGGGCGTGCGGAGGTGAGGGTGGAGTCCATAGTTGTCCTGTCTGTACTGATTTTAATTATTGGTATAAGAAAAGGTTACTCACATTGCATCCGTCATATTGGCGGAACATATGAGACTACCGCGACAGGGGGCATGAGGAAACTGATTTTATTTCCTGATGATTCACAAAAAGTGCCCATAATGAGGCGCTGCGGGACGGTAAGAACAATAAAAAAGACTATACTTATCTGATACGTGGAACGACTGAGGAAGGGATTATGCGTCGTGTAAGTTTGTTTGGTTGTATTGCTGCTTTAATGGTCAGTCAGAGTGCGCTGGCGTTAAGTTACCCGTTGCCCCCAGAAGGAAGCCGGCTGGTGGGGAGCACGCAGGTTATTACCGTTCCACATGGCAGTACCTTGCCGCTTGAAGCGTTTGCTGCGCAATACGATCAGGGGCTCAGCAATATGCTGGAGGCCAACCCGGGCGCGGATCCGTTTTTACCCAGAGCAGGTTCACAACTTATTATTCCCCAGCAGCTGATCCTGCCAGATACGGTACGGGAAGGGATTGTGGTGAATGTGGCAGAGATGCGTCTGTACTACTACCCACAAGGCGGTAACACCGTTGAGGTGCTGCCTATTGGGATTGGCCAGGCCGGACGTGAAACACCGCGTAACTGGGTGACATCCGTGCAACGTAAACAGGTGGGGCCGACCTGGTCGCCGACACCGAATACGCGCCGGGCCTATGCTCAGGAAGGCAAAACCCTGCCAGCCTTTGTGCCCGCCGGCCCTGATAATCCGATGGGTCTGTATGCCATTTATATTGGCAGAATGTATGCAATACATGGCACGAATGCCAATTTTGGTATCGGGCTGCGCGTGAGCCAGGGCTGCATTCGTCTGCGCAACAATGATATCAAATACCTGTTCGACCAGGTTCCGGTCGGGACGCGCGTTCAGATAATCGATCAGCCGGTCAAAATGACCACCGAACCGGATGGCAGTCGCTGGCTGGAAGTGCACGAGCCGTTGTCGCGTAATCGTGCGGAATTTGAATCAACAAATAAAGTGCCGCTGCCTATCTCCTCTGCCATGCGTGCAGAGCTTAACAATGAGGGGGCTGCCAGCGTGCTGGAACGTCGCTCCGGGATGCCAGTGAAGATTGGACCCTGACGTTGCGGATAGCTTCTGTAGGCCGGGAAAGGTGAAGCCGCCACCCGGCAGTTTTACAGAACGCAGAAAAGCAAAAAGCCTGCTTTAAAAGCAGGCTTTTCAAATTTGGCTCCTCTGACTGGACTCGAACCAGTGACATACGGATTAACAGTCCGCCGTTCTACCGACTGAACTACAGAGGAATCGTGTGAACGGGGCGCATATTATCGATGTCAGTTACCCTTGTCAAAGGGTGGATCACCACCTTTTGATCGTTTGCTGACAAAATCAGCAAAGTGGTGTTTTTGACAACGGGTTGCACCGTTATAGTGCAAACATACCCCTTATGGGGCAGATCCTAAACCGCTGTTTCGGTAATAAAACTGACACTGACGATTAGATTTCCTTATTTTCAGGCGTTTAGCAGACATATCAGACCTCTTATAAAAACTGGCATTCATATTGCAAAAACCTCTTCAACAATTAGAGCCAGTACCGGCACTGCATTATCGAACAGGGGGCAAAATGAACTTAAGACGACTGAAATACTTCGTAAAAATCGTCGATATCGGCAGCCTGACCCAGGCCGCGGAAGTGTTGCATATCGCGCAGCCTGCGCTGAGTCAGCAGGTGGCCACTCTGGAAGGTGAGATGGATCAGCAACTGTTGATCCGTACAAAGCGTGGCGTGACGCCAACCGAAGCCGGCAAGATCCTTTATACCCACGCACGTACGATTCTGCGCCAGTGTGAACAAGCACAACTGGCTGTGAATAACGTGGGCCAGACGCTGAGCGGACATGTCTCTATTGGGCTGGCGCCAGGCACTGCCGCTTCTTCTATTACCATGCCGCTGTTGCAGGCAGTACGCTCCGAATTACCTGACGTGCTGGTTTATCTGCACGAAAACAGTGGTTCGGTGCTGAATGAAAAACTGCTGGGCGGGCAGCTGGATATGGCTGTGCTGTATGATCGCTCCCCGGTTGCCGGTATCACCAGCCAGCCGCTGCTGAAAGAAGATCTGTACCTGGTGGGAACCCGTGATTGCCCGGGGCAGAGCATTGACCTGACCGCCGTCGCGGAGATGAATCTCTTCCTGCCGCGTGATTACAGCGCCGTGCGTGTCCGTGTGGATGAAGCGTTTTCTCTGCGCCGTCTGACGGCAAAAATCATCGGTGAAATCGACTCAATCTCCACGCTGACGGCTGCCATTGCCAGCGGAATGGGGGTTACCGTGTTGCCAGAATCAGCGGCTCGCTCACTGTGCACCGCAGCGAATGGCTGGATGGCGCGGATCACGACACCATCCATGAGCTTACCGCTGTCGCTGAATATGTCCGCGCGGGGCTCTTTGTCGCCGCAGGCGCAGGCAGTAAAAGAGATCCTGATGTCTCTGGTGAGCAAACCGTCGCTGGAAAACCGCGAGCTGCAACTCGTAAGCTGATATTCCATAAAAGCATAAGATGCTGGTTTTTATTATTTGTTCTGCGGGTCAGCTAACTCTAACAATAGAGCTATGTCAGATGCGCCGGAGTGAATCGTGAATTTCCAGCAACTTAAAATTATCCGTGAGGCAGCGCGGCGGGATTACAACCTGACCGAAGTTGCCAACATGCTTTATACCTCTCAGTCCGGCGTCAGCCGCCATATCCGCGAGCTGGAAGAGGAGCTTGGGATTGAGATCTTTATTCGTCGTGGTAAGCGTCTGCTTGGTATGACGGAGCCCGGTAAAGCGTTACTGACCATCGCTGAGCGAATTCTCAACGAGGCCAGTAACGTTCGCCGCCTGGCCGATCTCTTCACCAACGACGCTTCCGGTGTGCTGACCATTGCCACTACCCACACCCAGGCACGTTACAGTTTGCCGCCGGTGATTAAAGCGTTTCGCGAACTTTTCCCTGATGTGCGTCTGGAGCTTATCCAGGGTACGCCTCAGGAAATTGAAGTATTGCTGCAAAACGGCGGGGCAGATATCGGGATTGCGAGTGAGCGTCTGAGTAACGATCCGCTGCTGGTGGCCTTCCCGTGGTTCCGCTGGTATCACAGTCTGCTGCTGCCGGTTGACCATCCGCTTAATCAGGTTTCGCCGCTGACTCTCGAAGAGATCGGCAAATGGCCGCTTATTACCTATCGACAAGGGATTACCGGGCGTTCACGTATTGATGAGGCGTTCAACCGCAAAGGGTTGACGCCGGACGTGGTGCTGAGCGCGCAGGACTCCGACGTGATCAAAACCTATGTTGAGCTGGGGCTGGGGATCGGCCTTGTGGCGGAGCAGTCCGGCGGTGAGCGTGAGGTGGGAAATCTTGTGCGCCTCGATACCCGTCATCTGTTCGATGCCAACACCGTCTGGCTCGGCCTGAAACGCGGGCAGCTACAGCGAAACTATGTGTGGCGGTTTATCGAGCTATGCAATGCGGGGCTGTCGGTGGATGAGATCAAACGCCAGGTGATGGAGCCAGAAGAAGTGGCGATTGATTATCAGATTTAGCCAGATTAGGGTTCACCAGGCCGGGTAAAGCGAAGCCGCCACCCGGCAGTTTTACGGAACGCAGAAAAGCAAAAAGCCTGCTTTAAAAGCAGGCTTTTCAAATTTGGCTCCTCTGACTGGACTCGAACCAGTGACATACGGATTAACAGTCCGCCGTTCTACCGACTGAACTACAGAGGAATCGTGTGAACGAGGCGCATGTTAATGGCCTCTCTAATTTGTGTCAACACTAAAATTAACATGCTGATTCAAATGATTAATTAAGCTTCAAAATGTTGTTTTAGTGTACTTGAGTGGATGAATTGCCACCATACTCGCTATTTTTACGTAAACGCTGTAACGGATCTTGCTGGTAAAAATGGCAAAAGCGCTGCCACAGGGCCGGGAAACGCGGTGCAAAAAGCTCGGGGGCGCTGAAAAAATACTCCGACAGCACGGCGAAACACTCCGCAGGATCGGTAGCTGCATAGGCATCGATGCTGGCGGCGCTCTCACCAACCAGATCAATTTCATCCTGAATATTATCCATCGCCGCGTGCAGGTCGTGTTCCCATCCCGCCACTTCGCGTAAGGGTATCAGCGGTACGCCGCTAGCCCGGTCGCCGTTGCGGGTATCAAGCTTATGCGCCACTTCATGAACAATAAGGTTAAACCCGGATGCATCGAAAGAGTCCTGGATATCCATCCAGTTGAGGATAATTGGCCCTTGCTGCCAGCTTTGCCCCGACTGCACGACACGCTGGTTATGCACCAGCCCGATATCATCCTGCCATTCGTCATCAACAACAAACGGCGCCGGGTAAATCAGCACCTCGTGGAATCCATCGAGCCACTCGATGCCGAGTTCCAGAACCGGTAAGCAGAAGAGCAGGGCGATACGCGAACTTTTCAGCGCATCCAGTTCAAATCCCTGAAGTGCAACCAGGCGTTTTTGCTGCAAGAAACGATCGGCAAGCTGAACCAGTCTTGCCTGGTCGTCCGGCGGGAGATTAGCCAGTAGAGGGATAGCCAGCGCTTCATCCCAGGGCAGCGCCGTATTTCGACCTGCATCATTCGATTTCCAGGGCCACTTAATCATCGCTTTGCTCGCAAACTCGTTACTTGAACAAAATTGGAAGGTCAGGTCTGTTAACATGCCAAACAATCCGGCATGGTGGCAACCACCAAAACAGGGTTGCCAGAGCGTCTGAACGGATTTGTGTTGATAACCAGAGTAGAGGTTACGCTACCGGAAGGATAAATTCCCCTCTCTTTGCCAGTGTTGCTTCAAACTTATCAGCCTGATCCTGTCTCACGTTACGATGCCTTTTTTATCATGTCATCTGCTGGTTAGCACCCAATTTTATCCCTTTGAGTTCACACAATTAGCAACAAGCGAAGGGGACTTTTATATGAAAGCGATGGGAATAAAAAAGCCTGCGGGAGCAGGCTTTTGAATAGTGCAGTCTGTTTTACCAGGTTACGCGATGGTGCTTAACGCTGCGTACAACCCGCGCACTGTTTGTTCTGGATCTGCTGGAAGAAGTCATTACCTTTGTCATCCACCAGAATGAACGCCGGGAAGTTTTCCACTTCGATTTTCCAGATAGCTTCCATGCCCAGTTCCGGGTACGCCACGCATTCCAGGCTCTTAATGCTGTTTTGCGCCAGTACCGCTGCCGGGCCGCCGATGCTGCCGAGGTAGAAGCCACCGTGTTTGTGGCAGGCATCGGTCACCTGCTGGCTGCGGTTACCTTTTGCCAGCATGATCATGCTCGCGCCATGCGATTGCAGTAAATCCACGTACGAGTCCATTCGGCCAGCGGTGGTTGGGCCTAACGAGCCGGAGGCATAGCCTTCAGGTGTTTTCGCCGGGCCTGCATAGTAGATCGGATGATCTTTTACGTATTGCGGCAGTTCTTCGCCATTGTCGAGCAACTCTTTCAGTTTGGCGTGGGCGATATCGCGCGCCACGATGATGGTACCGTTCAAAGACAAGCGTGTAGACACTGGATGAGCAGAAAGCTGTGCCAGGATCTCGGTCATTGGCTTATCCAGGTTAATGCTGACCACCTCGCCTTCGCCCTGCTGGCGGAGTGCATCAGGAATGTACTGGCCTGGGTTATGTTCCAGTTTTTCAATCCAGATACCGTCGCGGTTGATTTTCGCTTTGATGTTACGGTCTGCGGAGCAAGAGACGCCCATGCCAATTGGGCAAGAAGCACCGTGACGCGGCAGGCGGATCACGCGGATATCGTGGGCGAAGTACTTGCCGCCAAACTGCGCGCCAAGCCCCAGGTTTTGCGCTTCCTGCAACAGTTCCTGTTCGAGCTGAATATCGCGGAACGCCTGGCCGTGTTCGTTGCCTTCAGTTGGCAAACCATCGTAGTAACGGGTGGACGCCAGCTTCACGGTTTTCAGGGTGCTTTCAGCAGAAGTCCCGCCGATAACGAAGGCAATATGATAAGGAGGACAGGCCGCTGTACCCAGGGTACGCATCTTCTCGACCAGGTAATTTTTCAGTTTCGCCGGGGTGATCAGCGCTTTGGTTTCCTGGTACAGATAGGTTTTGTTGGCTGAACCGCCGCCTTTTGCCATGCACAGGAATTTGTACTCGTCGCCATCAACGCTATAAAGATCGATCTGCGCAGGCAGGTTGGTACCGGTATTCACCTCTTTATACATATCCAGCGCGGCATTCTGTGAATAACGCAGGTTGTCTTCAATATAGGTGTTATACACGCCCTGGCTGAGTGCGGCCTCATCGCCGCCGCCGGTCCAGACGCGCTGGCCTTTTTTACCCATAATGATTGCCGTGCCGGTGTCCTGGCAGGTTGGCAATACGCCTTTGGCGGCGATCTCTGAGTTACGCAGGAATTGCAGCGCGACGTACTTGTCGTTTTCGCTCGCCTGTGGATCGTTCAGGATAGCGGCGACCTGCTTCTGGTGAGACGGGCGCAGCATAAAGGCGGCATCGTGGAAGGCCTGCTGTGCCAGAAGAGTCAGGGCTTCAGGCTCAACTTTGAGGATTTCCTTTCCATCGAACTCACTAACAGAAACGTGCTCTTTGGTCAGCAGATAGTATTCGGTATCGTCGTGCGCGAGAGGGAAGGGGTTCTGGTAGTAAAAGGGTTTGTTTGACATAACTTGCTCCACAAAAATTAAACCGCCGGAGGATTGGTCCGGCGGTCAGAAATCAGAACATCATGGACATCCACGGATAACCAATCAGCAGCAGGGCTGCCAGGAAGATGGCACCGAAGATAGTGCCCAGGCGCCAGTAGTCTTTGGTTGGCAGGTAACCACTACCGTAATAAATCGGGCTTGGGCCAGTACCGTATGGGGTGATGATCCCCATGATACCCAGTGACGTCACCATCAGCAGGACAAACACTTCCATATTCATGCCCGGAATGGTGGAGGCGATGGTCAGCATCGCTGGCAACAGAGCCGTGGTGTGCGCGGTGGTGCTGGCAAACAGGTAGTGCAGCAGATAGAACGCCAGCAGCAGAACGATAGTTGCAACACCCGGAGAGATGCCGCTCATCAGCTGGCCACCTTCTTTACCCAGCCAGCTGATAAAGCCGGTTGAGGAAAGTCCATCGGCCAGTGCGACCAGGGTGGCAAACCAGACGAAGGTGTTCCATGCGGCTTTGTTACCGGTGATGTCGTTCCATTCCAGTACGCCAGTCCACAGCATCAGACCCACGATTAACAGGGCAGCCATTGCCGGTTCGATCCACGCAGCAGCGAAGATCCACATCAGCAGTGCACAGCACACGAACACCAACAGCAGGATTTCATTACGGGACAGTTTGCCCAGTTTTTCCAGTTCACGGCTTGCCCACAGCGGCACTTCGTCGTTCACTTTGACTTCTGGTGGGTAGAACCAGTAGGCCAGCAGTGGCATCACCATAATCAACAGCACGCCCAGCGGCAGGAAGGCGATGAACCAGGTACCCCAGGAGATGTTAATCCCTACGGTGCTTTTCACCAGCGCCAGCGCCAGCAGGTTAGGTGCCAGAGCAGAAAGGAACATAGAACTGGTGATACAGGCCGCAGTGATCGCCACCCACATCAGGTACGAACCAATTTTACGCGCGCTTGGGTCATTAGGTTTTGAACCATACAGCGGCGGCAGGTTAGCGATGATAGGGTAGATTGTGCCGCCGCTACGTGCGGTGTTGGATGGCGTAAACGGTGCCAGCAGCAAGTCCGCGAATGTGATGGCGTAACCGAGCGTCAGGCTGCGACGGCCCAGATACTTCACCAGAATCAGCGCCAGACGGCGACCGAAGCGGGTTTTGTCATAACCTGCTGCAAACATGAAAGCACCGAAAATCAGCCAGACGGTCGAGTTACCGAAACCGCTCACCGCCCATTTAAAGGAGGCGCCCGCCAGTTTGAATTTAGGGTCGGCCAGTTGTTCAGGGCTAAAAAGCACCCACTGGCTGCACAGGGCAATAGCCACGACACCCGTCAGGCCGATAACGGCGCCTGGCAGGGGTTCGAAGATTAACCCCACGATCACGCCCACAAAGATAGCGAAGTAGTGCCATGCATAAGGTGGCAACCCTTCAGGAACGGGAACAAACAGAAGCAGCACGGCAACGATAATTGGCAGAGCCATCATCAGCAGACGTTTTGCGTTTCCGTCTGTTGCCTTACTCGCCACCGGGGGCGTTACAGCAGTTTTTGTATTCATAATTTCACGTCTTAAGTTGTCAAAAATTCGGTTTATGCAGAAATGACAAATTCGCTTTCTTTAGTTTCTTTGCTTTTTTTAGTTATTAAAGGTGCGTTTTTGTAATTTCATTAATAACGACTCAACGCATTTCTGGATGCGTTAAATTAAAAAATGATGATGTTTATATATTGCGCCTTTGGATGCCAGGTCTGTTGATCGCGATCAATAAAATAGAATCGCAGGAGTATTTTTAATCTTTCGCAAATAACCCTATAGAGCTATGTGGATATTATTGGTTTTATTATTTAAATTGTTTCTTTTTGATAACATTCGAGATGGGTTATTTTGGTTATTTTGTTGTTTTTGTTGGGTTTTATGTGTGTTGCTCAGGTGCTGATTGGTAAGTGAAAGGTTAACGGTGTTTAAATTATTGTGAATAAAGTAATTTATATTACTAACACCAATGTGTTATTAATGTTACCGAAGGGATTAAATAGTTTTATAACTAACGTAATAGCTTTAGAAACTAAAAAAATCATTATATTAATATCATGACATCGGCATAAAAAATCGAAATAAAACTGAGCCCGATAACGAATTCTTAAATTTTAAAGTTTGGAGTTTCTATTATGAGTACTAACGAACGCATCCTTAGCCCTTTCACTCTGCCAAACGGTACTGAACTTAAAAACCGCTTATTAATGGCTCCGATGACAACCTGTACCGGCTATTACGATGGTACGGTAACCAGCGAGTTGGTGGAGTACTATCGGGCACGCTCCGGCAGCATCGGTACCATCATTGTTGAATGCTGCTTTATCGACGATCTTGGGCTTGCCTTCCCGGGCGCTATCGGTATCGATAACGACGAAAAAATCGCCGGCCTGGCAAAAATCGCCGAGGCGATCAAATCCAATGGTTCTAAAGCGCTTCTTCAGATTTACCACGGCGGCCGTATGGTCGACCCAAAACTGATCGGCGGGCGTACACCGGTTGGGCCGAGCGCAGTTGCCGCGCCGCGCGAGGGCGCCGCAACCCCGGTTGCCCTGACCACCGAAGAAGTGGAAGGCATGATCGGCAAGTTTGGTGAAGGCGTACGTCGTGCGATTCAGGCGGGTTTTGATGGCGTCGAAATCCATGGTGCAAATACCTACCTGATCCAGCAGTTTTACTCCCCGAACTCTAACCAGCGTACTGACGAGTGGGGTGGCAGCCGCGATAACCGCGCGAAATTCCCGCTGGCCGTACTGGAGATAACCCATAAAATGGTACGCCAGTACGCGGATGACGCGTTCATTATTGGCTACCGTTTCTCGCCTGAAGAGATGGAAGTCCCTGGCATCCGTTTTGATGACACCATGTACCTGCTGGAAAAACTGGCGGCCCGTGGTGTGGATTATCTGCACTTCTCCGTGGGGGCAACGCTGCGCCCGTCAATTGTCGACACGCAAGACCCAACCCCACTTATCGAAAAATACTGCGCGATGCGTTCCGACACGCTGGCACAAATCCCGGTCATGGGCGTGGGCGGTGTGGTGAATGCCGCTGATGCTAATAACGCCATAGACAAGGGTTACGATCTGATTGCCGTTGGTCGTGCGACCATCGCGTATCCTGACTGGACCGACCGTATTGCTGCCGGTGAAACCCTTGAGCTGTTTATGGACAGCACCCAACGCGAAGCGCTGAGCATCCCGGAACCGCTGTGGCGCTTCTCGCTGGTGGAAGCGATGATCCGCGATATGAGCATGGGCGAATCAAAATTCAAACCGGGCATGTTCGCTGAAAAAGTGCAGGACGATGTAAACGAGTTGATGATTAACGTCAGCCTCGAAACGGACCGTATTGCGGACATCGAACTGGCGTTCGGCCCGAGCCAGGACGTGGAGTTTGTAACCAGTTTTGAAGAGATCCGCTCCCGTATTCTGGATGCCAACACCCCGCATGTGGATGCCATCACTGGTGCCACCAGCCAGAGCGAAGCGGTGAAAAAAGCTGTTTCCAAAGCAATGCTCAAATCCAGCAAAGCACTGGCAGCGGAAGAAGGTGCCGACCCAAACGAAACCAAATCTGTTGATGTGGTGGTTATCGGCAGCGGTGGCGCAGGCCTGGCGGCGGCGATTCAGGCGCATGATGAAGGTGCGAGTGTACTGATTGTCGAAAAAATGCCAACCATCGGCGGTAACACCATTAAAGCGTCTGCCGGGATGAACGCAGCGGAAACCCGCTTCCAGCGTGTGAAAGGCATTCAGGACAGCAAAGAGCTGTTCTACCAGGAAAGCCTCAAAGGCGGCGGCAACAAGAACAACCCGGAACTGCTGCGTCGCTTTGTGGAAAACGCGCCAGAGGCGATCGAATGGCTGGCAACCCGCGGCATCATGCTCAACGACATCACCACCACCGGTGGGATGAGCATTGACCGTACTCACCGTCCGAAAGATGGTTCTGCGGTGGGCGGATATCTGATAAGCGGCCTGGTGCGTAACGTCACCAAACGCAACATCGACGTGATGCTGGATACCTCCGTCAGTGACATCATTTTCGAAAACGGCGAAGTGACCGGTGTACGCCTGACAACCGAGGATAACGAAACCGTCACCGTGGCCACCAAAAGCGTAATTGTCGCCACCGGCGGCTTCAGCGCCAACAGCCAGATGGTCGTGAAATACCGTCCGGATCTGGAAGGTTTCGTGACCACTAACCATAAAGGTGCAACAGGTGGCGGTATCGCGCTGCTGGAGCGTATCGGCGCTGGTACTGTTGATATGGGCGAAATTCAGATCCACCCGACCGTTGAGCAGAAAACCTCTTACCTGATTTCCGAATCCATCCGTGGTGGCGGTGCGATTCTGGTGAACCAGCAGGGGAACCGCTTCTTCAATGAAATGGAGACGCGCGATAAAGTCTCTGCCCAGATTATTGCCCTGCCTGAAAAATACGCTTACATCGTCTTTGATGAGCATGTCCGTGCGAAAAACAAAGCTGCTGATGAGTATATCGCCAAAGGTTTCGTCACCAGTGCCAGCTCACCAAAAGCCCTGGCTGAAACCTTAGGAATGGATTATCACGCTTTCCTGGCAACGCTCGAACGCTATAACGGCTTTGTTGAAAAACAGCACGATGATGACTTCGGCCGTACCACCGCACTGCGTGCGCCAATCAACGAAGGGCCATTCCATGCCATTCAGATTGCGCCGGGCGTACACCATACGATGGGTGGCGTAACCATCAACACCGAAACCTGTGTGCTGGACAACGACTACCAGGTTATCCCGGGGGCATTCGCCGCAGGTGAAGTGGTTGGCGGTATCCACGGTGGTAACCGTATTGGGGGGAACGCAGTGGCAGATATCATTATTTTTGGTACGCTTGCCGGACATCAGGCAGCGATGCGTTCGAAAATGTAATGGCCTCATGCCCGGTAGCTCTGTGCTTACCGGGCATGAAACGTACAAATGGCACCTGACCCGTAGGCCGGATACGCGTTGCGCATCCGGCATGTCAACCAAGGAGCCCTGTCCATGCCGTCTGCCAATCGTGTCTACAGTTATTCCGCCGTGCTGATGGGTTCGCCCATCCTTCTGAAACTTTTTTCCCACGACGAGGCGCTTGCCTCCCGCGTTTTCCGTTTAATCAAACAGTATGAAGATTTGCTCACCGTAAACCGCGCGCAATCTCAGGTGATGGATATCAACCATGCGGCCGGGCGTCACCCGGTTTCCGTCAGCCAGCCTGTATTTGAACTTATTCGCTGCGCAAAAGCCGCCAGCCTGTACCCGGGAAGTGCCTTTAATCTGGCGATCGGCCCGCTGGTGAAACGCTGGAAAATTGGTTTTAAGGGCGACACCGTACCACCAGCTGACGACATTGCTTCACTGCTTTCGATTACCCGGCCCGAAGATGTCCTGCTTGATGAGGCAAACAGCAGCGTATGGCTGGCCAAAGCGGGAATGGAAATTGACCTGGGTGCCATCGCCAAAGGGTATATCGCCGACAGGGTGCGCGATTACCTGCGTAAAGAGGGCGCAGACCTGGGGCTGATTAACCTGGGCGGCAACATCCAGACGCTGGGATCGCCGGAAGGCGGCTGGAGCGTGGGGCTGAAAAAACCGTTTGCCGCGGATGAACTGATTGGCTCGATGGACGTCGAGAATATGTCCGTTGTGACTTCCGGAACGTATGAGCGTTACTTTGAGCAAGACGGTAAACGTTATCACCATATTCTTGACCCGCACACCGGTTATCCGCTGGATAATGAGCTGGACAGCGTGACGATTGTTTCAAAGAACTCTATCGACGGCGATATCTGGACTACGCTGATGTTTGGCATGGGGATTGAGAAGGGCTGCGTGGCGTTGCGGGCGCGGCCTGACATTGAAGCCATCTTCGTCACGAAAGCGAAAGAGGTGGTTTTCTCATCTAAACACCTCTTCCGCTTTACCTTGCTGGATAACGATTACCGCGTTACTGACAGTACTGTCTGAGCAGGCCAATCTGTTCCGGCTGGAGCCGGTAGCGATACACCGGACGCCCCGTTGCGCCGTAGTGAATGCTGGTGAACAGAATGGTGATTTGCGCCAGCCAGATGAGGTATTTGCGGCACGACACCCGCGAAATATTCACTGCGTTTGCCAGGTCGTCGGTTGAAAACTCCATATCCGGGTGGCCGTCGATCCACTGACAAATGGTGCGCAACGTCTGTGGAGTTAAACCTTTCGGCAGACGCTTGCTGTCTGCCAGTTCCGGCGCGCCACCATGCAGCAGCCGATCAACATCCGCCTGTTCATAATACTGGTGCGATCCCATCAGGCTGTGTTTCGCCTTCCAGCCATTCAGCGCCTCTTCAAAACGCGGGAACTGGAACGGTTTAATCAGGTAATCCACCACGCCGTAATGCATGGATGTCTGGATCGTCACCGCATCGGATGCTGAAGAGATCATGATGACGTCAATCTGGCGACCAGATGCGCGAATGACAGGCAGGAGATCCAGCCCGTTATCCTGCTGCATGTAGACGTCCAGCAGCACCAGATCGATAGGCTGAGCCGGATTATTAATATACGCCTCGGCCTGGTTGAGCGTGGAGGCGACGCCGCAGCAGCTAAATCCTTCAACGCGGTTAACATACAGACGGTTGAGGTCGGCTACCATGGCATCATCATCGACAATTAATACATTTATCACGCGATATTCCTCTCGCTATCCCAGGGGATCTGAACAAAAAATTGGGTAAAAACGCCAGGTTCCGACTCGACGGTGATGTCTCCGCCGAGGTTGTGGATCTGCTGGCGAGCAAGGAACAGCCCAACACCACGGTTTTCACCTTTCGTTGAGTAGCCTTTATTAAAAATATCTTCCAGCCGCACGGGGTCAATTCCGGGGCCGTCATCGCTAACTTCACAGCTGAGCCAGCCATTCTGGTAGTGCAGTAGCAGGCTAATTTCGCCTTCGCGCTGGCCCGTCATCGCATCCAGTGCATTTTCAATCAAATTACCGAGCACGGTAATGAGCACCGCGACCTGTTCTTCGTTGGTGCAATCCGGGAGCAGACACTCATCGGCCAGGGTCAGGGTAAAACCGGCCTCCTTGGCGCGATTAATTTTGCCCAGTAAAAAGCCCGCGATCACCGGGGACTTAATCTTGCCCTGAATCGCGCCGATGTCAGTCTGGTAATTTTGCGCGGTCTGGATAATGTACTCTTCCAGTTTGTCGTAACGCTTCATGTGCAGCAAACCCAGGATAACATGCAGCTTATTCATAAACTCGTGGGTATGGGAACGCAGGGCATCGACGTAGTTGACCATGCCGTCAATGCGTTGCATCAACTGGCTGATTTCAGTCTTATCACGGAAAGTGCTGATGGCCCCAATCACCTGATTCTGGCTCTTAACAGGCACCATATTACAGAGCAGCAAACGGCCGTTGCAGCTGATCTCCTGATCCTGACGGGCAACCCCGGTTTTTGACACCTCTCTCAGGCTTGCCAGCAGAGGGGAGTGGGGTGGTTCACCCGAGTTTTCAGCGGATTGACCCGATGGCAGCAGCAAAATCTGCCGGGCTGCGTGGTTTATCATCGTGACCCGTCCGTGAATGTCGACGGCGACAACTCCTTCACGCAAGGACTGTAACATCGCCTGACGTTGCTCAAACAGCGCGGAGATTTCATAAGGCTCCAGACCAAACAGAATACGCTTCAGGACGCGGACCAGGCCCCAGATCCCAAGAGAGCTCATCAGGATACTGAACAGGATGGTCCAGAGGGCATTTTGCCGCCCGCGCGTGATTTGCTCTTCAACTTTATTGAGTGAAATCCCCACCACGACAACGCCAATCTGTTCGTGTTGCGCATCATAGATGGGGGTAAACACACGCAGCGCCTCTGCGAGTACGCCCCGATTGACGGAGACATTCTCTTTTCCCTCCAGCGCCGGGGTCAGGTCATCCCCGATAAAATGTAGCCCTAAGAGCGCTTCGTTCGGGTGAGAGTACCGAATCCCCCGCATGTCGGTCACGACCGTGAACAGCAGATCGTTGCGCTGCGTGATGGCCTGCGCAATGGGCTGAATGATATCGGCCTGCGGCGGTTGCATCAGCCCGCGCTTGACCTCCGGGCTGTCGGCCAGCGTTCTGGCAATCCCCAGGGCGGTATCTTTAACATCATCGCGCGTTGCCCTGGTGATTTGCACAGAATAGAGCGCGAACACGACCAGCAGTACCGATCCGATAATGGCGCAGACCATCAGGGTGACCAGTGTGTTCAGCTTCATGGGGCGCTTGCGCGTCAGGGGAAAAGGCTGCAAATCGCTCATCAACACTCCGCGATGAATAAGAAAGGGCTAATTATCGCCGATGACGGGCGTTTCTTAAAGCTATGTAAAACTTGCCTTTGCTCCTCTTTTCGTGAACCTCCTCGCATGTCATCTATATAAAACCCTTTATAGTGTGTGTGAACTCATAATAAGGAGGCTGTTTATGAGCACTATGCTTACCGGTTCAGTCAAGGAAAGACGGCATTCCAGCACGATCAACATTGATAGATTATCCACGCTGGACATGCTGCAAGTCATTCACCAGGAAGACGCAAACATCTCCTCTGCCATTACCCCATTTTTAAACACCATTGCCCGCGTGGTTGATAACGCTGCGGCAACCCTGAGCCATGGCGGCCGCCTGGTGATTGTGGGGGCGGGGCCTTCCGGGCGGGTAGCAGAACAGGCGGCGAAAGAGTATGCACCAGGCAAGCATCCCGTTATTGCCCTTACGGCGGGTGACGGCGCCGGAAATTATGAACGGGGTGTGGCCGAACTCCAGGCAATCAAATTTGGCGAGCACGATATGATGTTGGCCCTGACCGTCAGCGGTAAAACGCCGTGGGTGTGGGGAGCAATGCGACACGCCTGGTCGTTGGGGTCGCCGCTGGCGGTCATCACCAGCGATGCGCAAAGTGAAGCGGCACAGCTGGCGAGCATGGTGATCGCACCTGAGCTGGGCGCTGATGTGGTGGCGGGTTTTAGCAACACTAAAGCCGGGATCGCCCAGAAAATGATCCTTAATATGGTGACCACCGGTCTGGCGGTTCGTAGCGGGCGCGTTTACAGCAATCTGCGGGTGGATCTTGAAGCCAGTAGTACCAAATGGACAGAACGGCAAATTGCAATCGTGATGGAAGCGGGCGGCTGTACCCGGGCGGTAGCGAAAGCCGCGCTGGAAAGCTGCAATCACAACTGTAAAACCGCCGTGCTGATGGTGCTGACCGGCCTGGATGCGTGGAATGCCCATGAACTGCTTTCACAGAATAATGGATTTATTCGGGTGGCCTTGCAGGAAGCGCCTTAATCACTAAAGCGTGAGACAAAAAAGCCCGCAAGAAGCGGGCTTTGGTGTTTTTGGGGGATTAGAACTGGTAAACCATACCGATACCCACAACGTCATCAGTGCTGATGCCGTTGGCGCTGTAGAAGGCATCGTCTTCATCCAGCAGGTTAATTTTGTAATCAACGTAGGCTGACATGTTTTTGTTGAAGTAGTAGGTTGCTGCTATATCGGTGTATTTCACCAGGTCTTTGTCATTCCCGAACGCGGAGTTCAGGTCTTTACCTTTAGACATCAGGAAAGCAACGGATGGACGCAGACCAAAGTCAAACTGGTATTGAGCCGTGATTTCGACGTTCTGGGTTTTGTTTGCAACGCCGAAGTCACCGTAAGGGGTCATGTTACGGGTTTCTGCGTACATGGCGGCCAGGTAGATATCGCGAGCATCGTACTTCAGGCCAACGGTCCAGACGTCAGCTTTGTCACCACCAGCGTTGGTGTTACGCACCTGTTCGTTGGTTCGGTCAGAAGAGGCATATGCAGCACCAGCGCTGAAACCTTCTGCGAAATTATAGGTAGAGGAGATACCCCAGCCATCGCCGTTCTGGAAACGAACGCTGCGGCCGTTGTTGGTGCCTTCCTGGTTGTTTGAAGGGCTTTCGTTATTGCCCTGGTATTGAATGGCAAAATCCAGACCTTCAACGGCACCGAAGAAATCGGTATTACGGTAGGTAGCCACACCGTTAGCACGGCCAACCATAAAGTTGTCAGTCCAGGTGTAAGTATCACCACCGAACACTGGCAGCATATCGGTCCAGGATTCGACATCGTATACCACGCCGTAGTTACGGCCATAATCGAATGAGCCGTACTCTGCATACTTCAGGCCCGCAAATGCCAGGCGGGTAAAGGCATTAGCACCTGAGTTTTCAGTATTGTTAGCGTATGATTTGTATTCCCACTGGCCGTAGCCCGTAAGTTCGCTGTTGATTTGGGTTTCGCCTTTGAAACCAATCTGCACATAAGTCCCGTCACCGTCATCACCGACGTTGTCGGAGAAGGTATGGCGAGCGTCTACTTTGCCGTAGAAATCAACTTTATTACCGTTTTTGTTGTAAATTTCAGCCGCATTTGCTGCGCCTGCGATTAACATTGCGGGTACAAGAATTGCCAGAACTTTTCTTTTCATTATATATTCCCTATAAATATAGATTCTATGAATATACGTAATCACCCTCCGTAATTACAGCGTCGATACTATTCTATGTGATGTGAAATTCGTTCAAAAATAAATGTAATTAAATGATTGTTTTTATTTCAATATATTTCTATTTATCTCTTTATTTTTCAAATATATGAGTGCTGGAAAAGTATTTTCATGAGTTATGCTTATATTTTCATGGTGTTATGTGTTGTCTGTGAGTTGCGGTTATTGATTTTGTAAATGAGTTAGAACGAATTTTGGGCTTTGGTATTTGTATTTTGTATGTATTTATTCGAGGTTTTAAAACACGTTCATTAAATATCTCATTGAAATAAATGGCTATAAAAAATAGGTGATGGAAGAAAAACGTTTTCTGCTGTAATTGTATTTTACGCAAACGATTTAAATGAAGGGGAATCGGAATTTGTGCCTTCACCATGCAAAGTGGCAAGCGCGGTGTGGGAAATTTGTCTGAGATCAACTTAACGCAAACTGAGGTGCAGAAAGTGCCGCCAGAGCCAGCATTCAGCGAAAAAATGTGATAAAAATCACAAAAACGAATGTGCGATGTGAAATCGGTAACGTAGCGACCGTGAAACTGGGGTTGAGAATGGAACAAAAAAACGATCGTAGCCTGGGAGGCAAACTGGCCCTGTGGGTGTTCTATGCATTTTGTGGATATTTCATGTGGGCCATGGTCCGCTATGTGTGGGTTGTCAGTAAAATTCCTGCCGTGTCGTGTGCCGTTGTGGAGGGCGATTTAGGGTCAACCAGCGGTAAATGGCTTGGCGCATTCCTGGGGTTTTTAGTTCTGGGTGCTGTTGGCCTGATTCTGGGTGGGATTGCCTGGTACACGCGTCCCCGTGCCGACAGGCCGTGATAGCCGTACGGAAAGTTGCTATTGTAGCCGTTTTGGCGACAGGACAAGATTATGGAACTTGCGCAGTGGCAACGCCGCTTCGAAAGCTGGCTGGAGCAACATCATTCTACCGATGATACCGCACATGATATCTCGCACTTTCGCCGGGTCTGGCTGACGGCGCAGAAGATGATGGTGAACGAGGCCGTCGATCCGCTGGTGGTGCTCACCTCATGCTATTTCCATGACATTGTCAGCCTGCCAAAAAATCACCCTGAACGCAGCCAGTCCTCAGCGCTTGCGGCACGCAAGGCACGCCAGATCCTGGCGGACGATTTCCCTGATTTTCCGCCAGAGCGCTACAGTGCCGTGGAACATGCAATAGAAGCGCACAGCTTTAGCGCCGGGATCGCGCCTCGCACTCAGGAGGCGAAAATTGTCCAGGATGCTGACAGGCTTGAAGCACTTGGCGCCATTGGCCTGGCGCGTGTTTTTGCCGTATCGGGGGCATTAGGCGTGCCATTGTTTGATGCTAATGATCCCTTTGCCGATTCACGTACGTTGAATGACAAAGCCTTTGCACTGGATCATTTCCAGACCAAACTGCTGCGTCTGCCCGAAACCATGCAAACGGAAATCGGGCGCGACATGGCACGTCACAATGCCGATTACCTGATTCAGTTTATGGCGAAACTGAGCGCCGAATTACAGGGCGACTGCCTGGGTGTCGACAGCCAGGTGCAGAGCCGCTTCCGTCGCAGTTTGCAGGCCTGAACTGTGGTAATCTGTTTCCAGTCTTTATTGTCCGGTTAAAAGAATGCAGGAAAATCGATCAGTGACTGAACCCGCGCCAGCGCAGGCGGCGAAATCTACGGTAGCTGTGCAGGCATTACTGCGTCAGTTGCTGGATATCTATGATGCAAAAAGCCTGGCAAACCAGCTGGAGGCTTACGGTGAAAGCCACTGGAGCCCGGCAATACTGAAAAGACTGCTGACCAGCGAGCGGGCGGGGCATCGTCTGAGCGACGGCGAATATCGCTATCTGCAAAATTTGCTTCCGCGCCCTCCGGCTGCACACCCGAACTATGCTTTCCGTTTTATCGATCTCTTTGCCGGTATCGGCGGTATCCGGCACGGTTTTGAAGCCATTGGCGGCCAGTGCGTGTTTACCAGCGAATGGAACAAACATGCCGTGCGCACCTATAAAGCGAACTGGTATTGCGATCCTGCCAGCCACCAGTTTAATGCCGATATCCGCGAAGCGACCCTGAGCCATAAAGACGGTGTAACCGATAAAGACGCTGCTGAACATATACGCCAGACCATCCCGGAACATGATGTGCTGCTGGCGGGCTTCCCGTGCCAGCCGTTTTCGTTAGCCGGGGTGTCGAAGAAAAATGCGTTAGGACGCGCCCACGGCTTTGCCTGCGACACCCAGGGGACGCTGTTTTTTGATGTGGCCCGTATTATTGATGCCCGCCGTCCGGCCATTTTTGTGCTGGAAAACGTGAAGAATTTAAAGAGCCACGATGGCGGGAAAACCTTCCGTATCATCATGCAAACGCTCGATGACCTTGGTTACGATGTGGCGGATTCACAGGATATGGGAGCCGACGATCCGAAAATTATCGATGGCAAACATTTCCTGCCGCAACATCGTGAGCGCATTGTGCTGGTGGGATTCCGTCGCGACCTTAATCTGAAGGGGGATTTCACCCTGCGGGATATCCCGTCTTTGTATCCGGCGCGTCGTCTAACCGTTGCTGAACTGCTGGAGCCTGCTGTGGACGCGAAGTTCATCCTGACGCCAGTGCTGTGGAAGTACCTCTATCGCTATGCCAAAAAGCACCAGGCCAAAGGTAATGGCTTCGGCTTCGGTATGGTTAACCCGAAAGAGCCGGGCAGTGTGACCCGTACTTTATCGGCCCGCTATTACAAAGATGGCGCAGAGATCCTCATCGACCGTGGATGGGATAAAACACTGGGCGAGAAGGATTTTGACGACCCGCAGAACCAGCTTCACCGGCCGCGCCGTTTAACTCCACGCGAGTGCGCCCGGCTGATGGGTTTTGAAACACCGCAAGGGTATAACTTCCGTATTCCGGTGTCCGACACCCAGGCGTATCGTCAGTTTGGTAACTCGGTGGTAGTTCCGGCGTTTGCTGCGGTAGCAAAATTGCTGGCATCACGCATCAGACAGGCCGTTGCGCTTCGTGAGAGTGAGACCGTCAATGACGGATGTGCACAATAAGGCCACCCGCAGCAAAAATATGCGTGCCATCGGCACGCGTGATACCGCAATCGAAAAACGGCTGGCAGGGTTGCTGACTCAGGCAGGGTTTGATTTTCGGGTTCAGGATGCCGCGCTTGCGGGGCGTCCTGATTTCGTTATCGATCTCTACCAGTGCATCATCTTTACCCACGGTTGTTTCTGGCATCACCACAACTGCTATCTGTTCAAAGTGCCTGCTACCCGCACCGATTTCTGGCTGGACAAAATTTGCAAGAATGTGGCGCGCGACACGCGCGATATCGGGCTGCTTATCTCGCAAGGATGGCGGGTGCTGGTGGTGTGGGAATGCGCATTACGCGGCAAAATGAAGCTGGATGATGCAGGGCTTACCGAGCGTCTGGAAGAGTGGATCTGCGGCGGCGGTCAGGCCGCGCAGATAGACACTCAGGGCATTCACCCTTTTACAGTTTATCCGCCTCACAAGGCGTCACCACAGGTTTAGCGGGCAGCAAATACTTGCCTAATGTCACCAGCACAACCGCCATAATAATCACCCCTAACGCCAGCCATTCAACTGGCGACAGTGTCTCGCCCGCGAATCCCGTTCCCAGCAATACGGCCACAACCGGGTTGACGTAGGCATAGCTGGTTGCCACGGCAGGCGAAACATTACGGATCAGGAACATATATGCGTTGATGGCGATAATGGAGCCAAACAGAGCCAGATACCCTACGGCCAGGAAACCTGATAAATCCGGCATTGCTGTCAGTTTTTCACCTGAAATCATGGAGGCGATGAACAGCACAACACCTGCCGCGAGCATCTCAATCGCACCTGCCATCATGCCGGACGGCAATTCGATGCGGGAGCCATAAACGGAACCGAACGCCCAGCTCATAGAGCCAATCAGAATAAGAATTGCCCCCCACGGATTTCCGCTCAGATTGCCGCCGCTGTTAAGCAGAATAATCCCCGCAAGCCCGATACCAATTCCCATCCATTCCAGTTTACGGGTCCGGATACCGAAAAGACGACTAAAGCACAGCGTAAACAGCGGCACTGTGGCCACGACCACCGCAGCGATGCCGGATGGCACATTCTGGTGTTCTGCCACGGTTACAAAACCATTACCCACGGCCAGCAACAGTACGCCAATCAGGGCCGCATTTAACATCGGGCGCAGAGGCGGGAGTTTATGCCCACGCAGCAATAAAAAGGCCGTCAGCAGCACGCCCGCCGAGAGAAAACGCGTACCCGCCATCATCAGGGGGGGCCAGCTTTCCACACCGATACGAATGACAAAATAGGTGGAACCCCAGATGATATACAGTGAAAAAAGCGCTCCAAGGAGCGGTAACAGGTGCCGGAAACGCATAGTCCCTCACGACGAAATAAAAAGGTCGCTGATAGTAAACGTGAAAACTATCTCGCTGGCGAGCCCTTTAATTGTGTAGTTGATGTGAATTTTTTGTTGACTTGAGGTGCCTGTTCCAGGGTTTTGGCTTTTGCTCCATACTATTCACTTAATTACCAAAAAAAGAAGGATAGAGATTTTGGCAGGAAGTAGCTTGTTAACATTGCTGGACGATATTGCCACCTTGCTGGATGACATTTCGGTCATGGGAAAACTGGCGGCAAAAAAGACCGCCGGCGTCCTGGGGGATGATTTATCGCTGAATGCCCAGCAGGTGACCGGGGTGCGGGCAAACCGTGAATTGCCGGTTGTCTGGGGCGTGGCAAAGGGATCGTTTATTAACAAAGTGATCCTGGTGCCGCTGGCGCTGCTGATTAGTGCCTTCATTCCGTGGGCCATTACACCGCTATTGATGGTGGGGGGGGCGTTTCTCTGTTTTGAGGGCGTGGAAAAGGTCCTGCATTCATTTGCGTCCCGAAAAGAAAATGAGACGCCACTGGCGCGCCAGCAACGTCTGGAGGCGCTTGCCGCTCAGGACCCGACGGCTTTCGAGCGCGATAAGATCAAAGGCGCCATTCGTACCGACTTTATTCTGTCGGCGGAAATCGTGGCGATTACGCTCGGGATTGTCTCTGAATCGCCGCTGCTTAATCAGGTGCTGATCCTCTCTGGTATCGCGATTCTGGTGACCGTGGGGGTGTATGGTCTGGTGGGGATTATCGTCAAACTGGACGATATGGGCTACTGGCTGGCCGAGAAGTCGAGCGTTATTGCGCAGACAGTTGGTAAAGGGTTACTGGTGCTGGCGCCGTGGCTGATGAAAATATTATCGGTTGTGGGTACCCTGGCTATGTTCCTTGTGGGGGGCGGGATTGTGGTACACGGCATTGCGCCACTTCACCACGCTATTGAACAGTTTGCCTCGGGACAAGGAGCCATTGCGGCGGCGGTTGTACCGACTCTGGTAAATCTGGTACTGGGATTTATCATCGGTGGCGTGGTGGTCGCGGTGGTAAAACTGGTCGAAAAGATGCGTGGAACGTCGCACTAATTGTTACCTTCTCAGGGATGCAAAAAGGCCATTCCTCGTCTAAATTGAAACAGTTTCACCCTGATACAGGAGGCAGGTATGGTCTTTTTGGTCAGTGATGAAGTTAAGCCCAAGAATGGCGGTCCACGCATGATTGTCACCGGATATTCCAGCGGAATGGTGGAGTGTCGGTGGCATGATGGTTACGGTATCAAGCGGGAGGCTTTTCGTGAGGACGAGCTATTGCCTGGTGAAGGCCGGCAAAAGCGCGACAAGGCTTAATCACGTAACGCCCGGCCTCGCCGGGCGTTTTTACAGATAAGCAGGTAAATCGTACTGCACGTTTCTGCGCCAGGGTTGGGGCGGAGACTGTAGAGTGGCAATCAGGGAGTGTGTGTGCAGCGCGATACCTATGTGGTGAAACAAACTTTTCTGCAATGGCTGCGCAAACGCAGCAATCCCCGCTTGATCGTTAATCTCTGTTTTCTGGTGGTGTTAGTCTTTTCCACCCTCCTGACCTGGCGTGAAGTGGTGGTGCTTGAGGGGGCGTATGTCTCCAGCCAACACAATCACCTGGAAACGGTCGCGACGGCGCTGGACAGACAATTGCAGTTCAGCGTGGATAAACTGCTTTTTTTCCGCCACGGTATGCGTGATGCGCTCCAGCTCCCACTGGCTTTCGGCGTATTACATGAAGCCGTTCAGCGTTTCGAAGACCTGCGTAACATCCCTTCCTGGCAGCTCGCGGTTGATAAAGACCGCACGCTACCGATAAATGGCGTGTCGGATGCGTTTGTAGAGAAAACCACGCTCCTGAATCGCGATGACGATCTGTTGAATAACGAACTCTCTGCAGCGCTTGAAGTAGGGTATTTGCTGCGTCTTGGCTCCTCGTCGACGCGTCAGGAAGAGCGGGTTGTGTACGTTTCTCGTGCCGGATTTTATCTCTCAACGGACACCGTCTCCCACACGGAAGATATCGTTCCTCGCTACTATCAACTGGTGACGCAGCCGTGGTTTGTACAGCAATCTGAGCGCGCGAATCGCGCGCGCGCGGTGCGTTGGTTTATCTCCCCGCCGTCCTCCTGGACCGGTGGGGAGCAGGCAATTACCGCCAGCGTGCCCATCTATTTCGACCATTACTGGTACGGCGTTGTGGCGATGGATTTTTCCTTCTCTACCATGAAGCGTCTCCTGAAAGATGCGACGTCCGATCAAACGGAAGGGGAGTACCAGCTTTACGATACCCGGCTCAATCTGATTGCCACTTCAGCGCCCACCGCGGGCAACATTAACCATTTTGACGAACGCGAGCTGGCGCAGATAGCCTATGATATCGAAAGCGATACTGAGGGCGGGATCCGCCTGGGTAGTCGCTTTGTGAGCTGGGAACGGCTGGATCACTTTGATGGCGTTGTTCTGCGCGTTCATACGCTGCATGACGGTGTACGGGGTGATTTTGGCAGTATCAGCATTGTTCTTGCGTTGTTGTGGGCGCTCTTTACCGCCATGCTGTTGATCTCCTGGCTGGTGATCCGTCGGATGGTCAGTAACATGTATGCGCTTCAGCACACCTTGCAATGGCAGGCGTGGCATGACCCGTTGACTCGTCTGAATAATCGCGGTGCACTCTTCGAACGCGCAAAAATACTGGCGAAGAGCTGTTCTCAGCAGTCGCTGCCATTCTCGGTTATCCAGATCGATCTCGATCACTTCAAAAACATTAATGACCGCTTCGGCCATCAGGCCGGGGACCGGGTGTTATCACATTCGGCGGGGCTGATTGCCAGCGCGCTTCGTACCAACGATGTCGCCGGACGCGTGGGTGGAGAGGAGTTCTGTGTGGTACTGCCGGGTATTGCCCTGGAAGAGGCGGCAGAGATAGCAGAGCGCATTCGGTCACGCATCAACAGCAAAGAGATCCTGGTGAAAAAAAGCACCACTGTGCGCGTCAGCGCATCACTTGGCGTGAGCTGTGCGCAGGAAAAGGGCAACTACGACTTCGAGCAACTTCAGTCTATAGCGGATGCCCGGTTGTATCTGGCAAAACAATGTGGGCGTAATCAGGTAGTGTGGGACGATCAGGATAAGAAGTGATCCAGCCCCTCGTGCCAGCCAGCAGGGCCGGGGAGTCTGGTGTGATACACCCGCGCGGGATTATCATCTTTAAGCTGTACACCCTGGCGGTTGATCCCTTTGACTATCACGGCGAAATCAACGCTGTCCAGAAGCGGGGCATCATTGGGACCATCACCCAGGCCCAGCGTGGTGGGTGTTATCCCTTCAAGCACGCGGTATTGTTCAATTAACCAGATTACCGCCCGATCTTTCCCTTCACGCGCATCCAGTATGTGCCAGAAGCGGGCACCCTGAACAAACTTCAGCCCCCGACGGGCGAGATCATCTTCAAAGCGTACCATTTGTTCATCGCTGTCGCGCCAGATAAGCGTAACGGAAGCCTCATGCCGGCGCGCCAGCGTTGCACGGGCGCGGTTAAGGCCGGTCCACTCGCCGATGACGCGCTCGTCGACATCGTCAAAGGTGGTGAATTTGTAGCCCTCTTGCTGGCGGAGTTGTTCGATGAAGTGGCGAATGTTGCTATGCGAAATGCCTTTTATCAGCCGGGGAGCCGCAGGGTGCGCTTCCCAGCGAACATCCAGTTGTATCACCGCGCCGTTTTCAGCAATGAACGGTAATCCTTCAAGACCCAGATCCTGCTGGATAGCAATAACCTCCGCTGCCGTTTTACTGCTACAGAGAATGACCGGGATCTGATAGTCCTGGAGCCTGTCCAGCCAGGGCATCGCGGGTTGCCAGTCGTAGGTATGGATATCCAGCAGCGTACCGTCGAGGTCAGTAAAGACCAGCAGGGTGTCCTGTAGTGAAGGCATAACAACTCCTGATAAAGGATTAGCTATTTTTTAAGAATATTCCTAAAAAAGAGCCATGTGTCGAATGGTTTTGTTATGGAACCGATACCGTTAAACCCGCTGGCGGCGCATGTTGGTACACATAACTCAAACGAACATTGTTACTAAGGAATATTTATATAGAGAATATTTGCTTGTCATACAAAATTGTTGGGGATAGTGTGGATGGCACATCAGATTTCCTGGTGTAACGAATTTTCAAGTGCTTCTTGCATAAGCAAGTTTCATCCCGGCCATCCCCATGACCGGGATTTTTTTCGCGTTAACGGTTTATTTCCGTCACGCTAAAGTCGTGAATATCAAGCTCAAAGGCTTCGGCGAGCTCGCGATAGGTATGGTAATCCCGCCCGTTTACCATGACTCGCGTAGGGTCGTCTTCCCTCCGGCGAACTTCACTCTCACTGATTTCATTAATGGCGGCGAGCAGGGCATCGACATTCACATCGATATCGCTCTTCTCATTTCCGGTCTTCATTACTTACACCTCCTTCAACCCGTCCACTCTTAAGTATAGACCGCACACAAAAACGCCATTCGCGCCAGGCGCCGATGTGAGTTTTTGAGATTTGTTCTACACTGGCTCAAAACCACAGGAGGAATGTATGAAGGTCAACGATCGGGTAACTGTCAAAACGGACGGTGGGCCGCGCCGCCCAGGCGTCGTGCTGGCAATAGAAGAGTTCAATGAAGGCATCATGTACCTGGTGTCGCTGGAAGACTACCCGCTCGGTATCTGGTTCTTTAACGAACTGGGGCATCCGGATGGGATTTTTGTGGAAACGGTGGAATAATCGCGCGTCGGGCAGCACTCTGCGTGCCCGGCAAATGCAAAAATCTCTGGCCAGGCCAGAGATCAAAGGTAGAGTACGAAAGATAAAAAGCGGGTTAGCGCATGTTAACGAAAATCCCGTTCGTCACATTATCGGTCAGGCGGACGACGTGGTAGATCACTTGCTTATTATGCGTTTTAATTTTCCTTTTAATATTTCCTTTATGTGACGATACCGTTTTGGCTTTGATATTCATTTGGTCAGAAATCTGAATTGTCCCTTGCCCTGCCATCCACATTTTTAACATACTTGATTCAGTTCTGCTTAATGATAGGGTCGGTAAGTTAACCGCTCCTACATTCTTAACTTCTTTATTCAAATAATCGCCCAGAATGTCATCCAGCGACTCTGGTTTAATCGACTTAGAACTGATCAATAAATTGTTACGGACTAACAAATATTCATCGAAATGGATATTTGCGATCGCCATAAAAACAATAAACAGAGTTTTAGGATGCTGATTAATGATTTGCTTTATTTGCTGACTGTTGGCTGGGTCGTGAATGAAACAGTCCTCATTAATAAACACCACGCCTGGCTTGAGTTCGTCACAAGCGGCTGCAAGTTCGTCAACGGTGTGTGCATCGTTGATGTCCCTCTTTCTTACCCCTCTGCTTGCCAGGTACCCGGTTAACCCTAGCCGGGTGTAACTGCATAAATCCATAATGATCGTTGACATGGCATACCCTCACTCAATGCGTAACGATAATTCACCATCTGCCTGAGAGCTCATAAACAGCCATACGGGATGGAAAAACATAATAAACCTGTGAGCATGACAAAGACTTTCAGGCGGACTCACTATCCCGTAAAGTTACGTATAATTTGCCAGGAATCATCTTAAAGTAAAGTAAATATTAAGTATTGTGAGTTGCTTAGAAACAATTAAACCGCGTCAGATATATCCTGGAAGATGTTTTACGAGTTTTATTTTAGGAATATCCTCAGAAAGACAATGTAAACATTGCGGGTTATTATTTACGTGGTAGTTCACTGACAATATCTGCTAACAGGTTGAATATCTCGCTGAATAAATGTTCACAGAACGGAGCGATAAGTGGCATGAGTAATGACATTAATAAAAGGCCGACCATAAGCGTCACCGGGAAGCCAATGACAAATACCGATAACTGTGGTGCCATTCTGTTCAGTAAACCTAATGACAGGTTAACGGTGAGCAGCAACGTAATGATCGGCAGCGCCAGCATCAGCCCGTTCAGGAAAATAAGCCCGGCGGCACGCGTCAGCGCCAGGAACGCATTACTGTTGACCGGCGACTCGCCAATCGGCAGCGTGTGGAAGGTATCCACCAGCATCGAGATCAACCACAGATGTCCGTTGAACGACAGGAACAACAGCATTGCCAGCAGGTCGATGATACGGGCCAGTACCGGCATGTTCAGGTGACTACCCGGGTCAACAAAGGTCGCGAAGGATAAGCCCATTTGCAGGCCGATCAGCTCGCCCGCGGTACGAATCGCCGCAAAGGCAAGTTGCATGGTAAAGCCAACGGCAACGCCAATCATCACCTGCTGCATGGCAACCCACAGCGCATTTGCTGACACAATCGGGATATTCACTGGCGGCAGCGAAGGGGCAACAATGATGGTAATGATGATGCCCAGCCCTACTTTGACCCGTTTGGGGACAGACTTTTCGCTAAGAATGGGGGCAGTTGAGATAAGCGCCATGATGCGAAGCATTGGCCAGAAGTAGACTCCCAGCCACTGAACCCACTGATCGCTTGTGATGTGCAGCATCGTTATCTCAGCCGATAATGTACGGCAGATTGGTAAACAAGTTACGCATGTAGTCCAGCAGCAAATTCAGCATCCACGGCCCGGCAATGATCATCGCCACGAAGACCGCGATAATTTTCGGAATGAACGACAGCGTCATTTCGTTAATCTGGGTGGCGGCCTGCAAAATACTGATGATAAGACCCGTCACCAGTGAAACAAGCAGCAGTGGAGCGGCAACGGCAATCGCGACTTTCATCGCCTCCGTGCCCATCATCATGACCGATTCTGGCGTCATTGCGCGTACCTTAACTGTAGAAACTCTGTGCCAGCGAACTGACCAGCAATTGCCAGCCATCAACCAGCACAAAAAGCATGATCTTAAAGGGCAGGGCAATGGTTGCCGGCGGCACCATCATCATACCGAGCGCCATCAACACGCTCGCGATCACCAGGTCGATGATCAGGAACGGAATAAAGATGGTAAAACCAATCTGGAAAGCGGTTTTTAGTTCGCTGGTAACATAAGCGGGCAGCAGAATGCGCATCGGCACGGCTTCTGGCCCCTGCAATTCGCCGGTGTTCGCCAGGCGTGCAAATAAGGCCAGATCCGCTTCACGGGTCTGACGCAGCATAAATTCACGCAGCGGTTGCGCGCCTTTCTCAAGCGCATCCTGCATTGAAATCTTGTCTTCGCTGAAGGGCTGATAGGCGTCGGTATAAATCTTGTCGATAACCGGCGACATAATGAAAAAGGTTAAAAACAGGGCTAAGCCCAACAGCACCTGGTTAGGTGGTGCGGATGGCGTACCCAGCGCATTTCGCAGCAGACCAAAGACGATAATGATGCGGGTAAAGCTGGTCATCATCAGCAGGATTGCCGGGATAAAAGTCAGCGAGGTAATGAACACCAGTGTCTGAACGGGAAGCGACCAGCTTTGACCGCCGCCAGCGAGCGGAGTGGAGACCAGACCAGGTAGTTGCGCGTAAACGGAAGGCGCAAACAGGGCGATGCCCGCAAGCGTAAGGGATAACAAACGGCGCATCAGGATCTCCCGGAACGCTTAAGCAAACTCTTCATGACGGACTGAAAATCCGCTGGGGGTTCTGCATTCGCTTCAGCCGTATCCGGCGCAGGCGGCAGTTTATGTAATACATTGATGTTTGTTGCGGTAACGCCCAGCACCAGCCGCGCGTCTTCAACATCGACAATGACCACGCGTTCGCGTGGCCCAAGCGTGGTGCTGGCGCTGACCTTAATGCCTCGCCCGGCGGCGGTTTTACCCGCCAGACCAAAGCGTTTAGCAATCCAGGCGACGATAAGAATAAAGGCAATAACACCAAACAGCGCGCCGCTCACCTGGAGCAGGGGCGAACCGGGTACGGCTGAAGGCTGCGATACTGTTGCCTCGGTTTTCATTCTTAACGGCTCAGACGACGCATACGTTCAGACGGGGTGATGATGTCGGTGATACGCACGCCGTATTTATCGGCCACCACCACAACTTCACCCTGGGCAATCAGATAACCGTTGATCAGAATATCCAGCGGTTCACCGGCCAGGCCATCCAGCGCCACCACGGAACCCTGCGTCAGGCGCAGAAGTTCTTTAATGGTCATGCGGGTACGGCCCAGTTCAACGGTCAACTTGACCGGGATATCCATAATCAGGTCGATATCCTGCAATGTGCCGCTGACATCGCCGCCGCCTAACTGCTGGAAGACCGCATCCGCCGCGCTTTTACTCGGGGTGGATTGTTGCTCGTTTAACGCGTCAGCCCACAGATCGTCCAGTGCTCCGCTGTTTTCATCGGACGGATTGTTCATGTCACTCATTTGGGCTGTTCCTCATTCAGCGAATTCAATATCGGGTTGATCAAGTGCTCAACGCGTAATGCATACTGGCCGTTTACCGTGCCGTACTGGCTTGTCAGCACAGGCACGCCATCGACATGGGCAATAATGCGGTCGGGTTTTTCTATCGGCAGAACATCGCCGGGTTGTAATTTCAGGATCTGGGATAACCGCAGCGGGATATCGGCAAAACTCGCGATCAGCTCAAGCTGAGAGTGTTGAACCTGGCGCACCAGGTTTTCACGCCAGTTCTGATCTTCGTGGCGTGAGTTCTCCAGCGGAGGGTTCACCAGCAGCTCGCGCAGTGGTTCAATCATGCTGAACGGCAGGCAGATGTTGAACTCACCGGTCAGGTTGCCGATCTCGACATGGAACGGGGTGTTAACGACGATATCGTTCGGCGATGTGGTGATATTGGTAAATTTCACCTGCATCTCGGAACGGACGTACTCCACATCCAGCGGGTTAATCGCTTTCCACGCGTCGCTATAGGACTCCAGCGCTAGCTTCAGCATCCGGTTGATAACGCGCTGCTCGGTGTGGGTAAACTCGCGTCCCTCAACTTTCGTCGGGAAACGGCCATCGCCACCAAACAGGTTATCAACCGCAATGAAGACCAGGCTTGGCGAGAACACAACCAGCCCGGTGCCGCGCAGCGGTTTCAGATGAATAAGGTTAAGGTTGGTTGGCACCGGCAGGTTGCGGGCAAACTCATGATACGGCTGAATGCGGATCGCACCGACGGTGATATCCGGGCTACGACGCAGCAGGTTAAACAGCCCCATACGGAACTGACGCGCAAAACGTTCGTTGATGATCTCCAGCGCCTGAAGACGCTCGCGCACCACGCGACGCTGGGTATTCGGGTCATAGGGACGAATATTGTCATCGCCACTCAGACCCGGTTGCGGATCATCACTCTTATCGCTGTCGCCGTTAAGCAACGCATCGATTTCTGCCTGAGAAAGAATACTGTCGCCCATGTCGTTACCGCAGAATGAAGGCTGTATACAGAACGTCAGTGACTTCCTGCTTAGGTTGACCATTTACCAGCGGCGTGGCCAGCGTTTGTTTAATGGCATCTACCAGCTTCTGCTTACCGTCATCGGTGGCGAGCGTGGAAGCATCCTGACGAGAGAACAGCAGCAGAAGACGGCTACGCACTTCAGGAAGGTAATCGTTCAGACGAGAACGGGTGGCTTCGTCTTTCAGGCGCAGCGTGATGCCAACATAAAGCACACGATCCGCATCACCCAGGTTAACGGTGAAGGTATCCAGTGGGAAGAATACCGGGGCCGGTGGTGGTGGTGGTTCGGCTTTGGCCGTAGCAGAGGAAGGTTCCTGCTGCATACGCCAGTAACTATAGCCCGCGGTAGCGCAGGCGGCGAGCGTGATCAACACCAGCAGCGGGATCCAGATGGAACGCTTACTTTTTTTGGTTATAGCGGAGTCAGTCATCTGATACGAGCTTCCTGTTTCGGTACAGCTTAATAAGGTGATTATCCCGTGTCCGCCTTATCTCAAAGCGTGGAAAAGACGGGGATAATCACGCTACCTCTGGCGTTTAGGCAAAGATGTCTACAGCGCTGTTTCCACGCGCGGCGGATTGCAGTGCAGCAGGGGCTGTCAGTAACTCGTCGCTCTCTTCATTAAAGCCGCCTTGCTGGCCGGAACGCGAGGCCTGCTGTTGCTGCTGTGATGAAGACTGCTGCTGGCCTGAGAAGCTCTCGCTGCTGACGCTGCTTTGTGAAAGCTGAATACCGTTCTCAGCAAGCGAAGTACGCAGAACCGGCAGCGCTGCTTCCAGTGCCGCACGTACGTGGCTGTGCGCAGACACCATCTGCAACTGCGCCTGGTTATCATCAATCTTAATCGAAATTTGTACCTGGCCCAGATCTTCCGGGTGCAGGCGCAGCTCAGCCGTTTGTTGCCCTTGTCTGGTGAACAGGGTGATGTGCTGGCTCAGCGTCTGCTGCCATTCGCTGGTGCCAAGCGGCTGGCTCAGTACCGGCGCGGTAGCGACCGTAGCGGCTGGCTGTGAGGTGGCCTGGCTGCTGACGATCGGCGCAAGCGTTGCCGTTGGGCTGGTTGAAGAGGACTGGCTTGCCAGGTCCTGCTTTTCAGCGGTAACGGCTACGGCGGGCGTCAGTGGGGCGTTAGCGGCTGAAGCATCAGCGGTTTGTTGCTGAGGTGCGTACTGAAGCGGAGTTTGCGCTTTTTCATGAGCCGCCGGGGCCGTCGTCAGGGCCGGTTGTTGCCCGGTGCTGGCTTGCGCCAGTGAAGTGCCTGCCAGCACATTCTCCGCCAGGCCCTCAGTGCTGACGGCCTGGGTAGTTACCGCGGTTGCGGTCTGCTGGTGTGGCAGCATCGCCATCAACGCGCTTAATCCGGCCAGCTCTTCTTCGTTCAGGTCGGTTTTGGTGTCATCTTTGGCGGCCGTTGATGTCAGGCTTTTCAGGGCATCGCTGTGGGTTGCAGGCATTAGCCCGGATACCAGGCTTTGAAGCGCGGTGGATTGCGCGGTTTCATCCCCGGTGAGCGTGTCCTGGCGTGACAACAGATCGGCAATTTTTGCCTGAAGGGTGGTATCGCCGTCTTTATCCTGTGCGACTTTTGCCAGCTTGCTGCCGGCCGCTTTCAGGTCGGCAAGGGTCAGCGGCGCATCTTTACCCTGACCGGTCGCATCCGTCAGGGCGCCAGCCAACAGGGAGAGAAAATCTTGCGCACCGTCGGTGCCTTTTCCCGTCTGCGTGCCGGCTGACAGGTCACTGTCGGTCATCAGCAGTTGTTGCAGTGTGATCATTCAGGTTTCCTCATTGATGCGCGCTGTGCAAACTCATCCATTTTTTTCTGATCCAGTCGGTTCTCGGCGAGGGTTGTTGCAGCCACCTGCCGGTCCTGCAAGGTTTGCCATGCCTGGAGCCGCTGTTTTTTCTCACGCCAAAAATTCAGCGCCGTATCGACTTTTTGGGTCCACTGGTTAAGTTGATGGCGATGCTGTTCAATCGCCTTTTCGAGCGTCTGGATAAACTGCTGATAGTTAATCCAGCGCTGGCTACCAATGCCCTGCGTCATGTCGGTATTGAGGTTGGTGCGATATTCATGCTGATAGTCGATCAACATCTTCAACTGTTCTTCAGCCTGCTGGCACCCGCGTCGCATTGCGCCAAGCTGCAATGCGGCATCATCAACTTCTTTTTCTGCCAGATCTTTTAGCGTTGATAACGCGCTATTTTGCGCCATGACCTTCGCCCTCCACCTGTATTACACCTGCGGGAAAATCAGCTCCAGAGCCTGAATCGAATCGTCCCAGTCGGCGCGTTCAAAAATACCTTGTTGCAGGAATGCCTCCAGATGCGGCCACAGAGCAATCGCTTTGTCGAGCATCGGGTCGCTGCCTTTGGCATACGCCCCTACGCTCACCAGATCACGGTTACGCTGGAAGCTGGAAAGCAGTTGTTTGAAGTTACGCACGCGGGCGTAATGCTTCTCTGTAATCAGTGCCGTCATCGCACGGCTAATCGATGCTTCAATATCGATAGCCGGATAGTGCCCGGCTTCGGCCAGACGACGCGATAACACTATGTGGCCGTCAAGGATTGCACGCGCGGAGTCGGCAATTGGGTCTTGCTGGTCATCGCCTTCGGTCAGAACCGTGTAAAACGCGGTAATCGAACCGCCACCGGTGATGCCGTTACCGGCACGTTCAACCAGTGCTGGCAGCTTGGCAAACACTGAAGGTGGATAGCCTTTGGTGGCTGGTGGTTCGCCGATAGCCAGCGCAATTTCACGCTGCGCCATCGCATAACGGGTCAGGGAGTCCATGATCAGCAGCACGTGCTGCCCGCGGTCACGGAAATCCTCGGCAATACGGGTGGCATAGGCTGCACCCTGCATACGCAGCAGGGGCGAAACATCCGCCGGGGCGGCGATCACCACCGAGCGTGCGCGGCCTTCTGCACCCAAAATATTTTCAATAAAGTCTTTTACTTCACGACCACGTTCACCGATAAGCCCCACGACGATGACATCGGCCTGGGTGTAGCGCGCCATCATGCCGAGCAGTACCGATTTACCCACGCCGGAACCGGCGAACAGGCCCATACGTTGCCCGCGCCCAACGGTGAGCAAGGCGTTAATCGGGCGCACACCGGTATCAAGTACATGCTCGATAGGGGTACGTTGCAACGGGTTAAATGGCTGAGTAATCAGCGCCCCGGTTTCGGTGGTGTCAGGAGAGGGGAGGCCGTCGAGCGGCTTGCCGCTCCCGTCCAGCACACGGCCTAACAGCGCCGGGCCAAGCGGCAATTGTTTACCACTTTGCAGGCCATCGCCTGAGTTGTTTTTTGCATAGACGCGCGCGCCGGGCAGAATGCCTTCGACCTCTTCAAGCGGCATCAGGAACAGACGCTGGCCGTTAAAACCAACGACTTCACTTTCCACTTCGCGTGTTTCGTTCCTGTCCTGACGTTCGATAACGCAAGTGGCGCCCAGCGGAAGCTGCAAGCCCGTGGCTTCCAGCACCAGGCCTGTCGCGCGGGTCAGACGTCCATAACGACGAACAGATGGCAGTTGCGCCATCTTCGTTTCAAAGTTATCAAGGGTGGTAAGCCAGCGAGTGAGCCGTGCGGTCATCAGATGACTCCCGGTGCCGCCAGGCGGCACAGTTCCTGCCAGCGGGTGGCGACGCTGGCATCCAGATCGCCCTCATCCGCAGAGACTTTGCAGCCGCCGTGGTGTAAGGACGGATCGCCGCGCAGACGCCAGCCGTGCAGGCTGAGCGTGGCACCGAGGCTCTCTTCCACACGCTGTAAATCGTCAGGATGAACGCGCAGCTGCGGTTTGCCGCTGAACAACGGCTCCTGCTGAAGCAGACCCTGAATTTGTTTGATCAGCGCCGAGTTATCTACCGTTGGCGTCTGGCCAATCACCTGACGTGCGGCTTCAAGCGCCATCTGCATCAGGCGTGAGGCAATCACGCTGTCGAGCGCATCGAGGGTGTGCTGGAATTCGCTGACCAGTTGCTGCATCCGGGCATGAAGCGGCGCCTGTTGCTGGCGCGCCTGTTCAATACCTTGCTCTAACCCTTTCGCCAGACCTTCCTGGTAACCCTGCTCCTGACCTTTCTGCCGTCCTTCATTTAAACCCGCGTTATAACCCTGTTCGTGCGCCTGCATTTGCATCTGCGCCAGCATCTGCGCGCGTTGCTCTTCTTCGCTGAGCGCAGGGGGTTCTGTGCCAGTATCGCCCTCGTCGGGCGATATCATAGCCGGGGTAAACTCGGAAAGAGGAGGGGCCAGATCGTCGGGCGTCCAGCGCTTCCACGGCAGCTCATTAGACATACGTGTCTTCTCCGCTGCCAATCACCATCTCGCCGGTTTCTGCCAGACGACGAACAATAAGCAGGATGGCTTTCTGTTCGTTTTCCACCTGAGACAGACGCACCGGGCCACGGTTGGCAAGGTCGTCGCGCAGGATATCGGCCGCACGCTGAGACATGTTGCGCAGGAACTTCTCGCGCAGTGGCTGTTCGGCGCCTTTGAGGGCGATAAGCAGCGATTCGGAGTCCACTTCCTGAAGCAGGCGCTGGATGCTGCGATCGTCCACTTCGACCAGGTTTTCGAACAGGAACATCTCGTCGATAATTTTCTGTGCCAGCTCGCCGTCGAATTCGCGAACCGCCGTAATAACCGCTTCTTCCTGCTGCGTTTTCATCAGGTTGATGATCTCTGCCGCCGTTCTCACGCCGCCCATTTTGCTGCGCTTGAGGTTCTGGCCATCGAGCAGGCTGTTCAGGACTTCAGTCAGTTCTGCCAGTGCTGCCGGCTGGACACCACCAAAGGTGGCGATACGCAGCATAACGTCGTGACGCAGGCGCTCTTCGAACAGCGCCAGAATATCGGCCGCCTGGCCACGTTTGAGGTGAACCAGGATGGTAGCGATAATCTGTGGGTGCTCGTCGCGAATAAGGTCGGCGGCACTCTGCGGCTCCATAAAGTTGAGCGTCTCGATACCGCTGGCGGTATCGCGGGTTTCCAGAATATCTTCCAGCAGGCTGGCGGCGCGTTCTTCGCCAAGCGCCTTGACCAGCACAGAGCGCAGGTATTCGTTGGCGTTGACATTGAGCGCGGCAAACTGCTCGGCTTCCTGCTCAAACTCAGCTAACACTTCGGTCAGCTGTTTATTGGAGATCTGACGAACGTTCGCCATTGCCGCACTGAGAATTTGCACTTCCCGCTGGGAGAGGTGTTTGAACACCTCTGCCGCGCGGTCTTCGCCAATGGTCATCAGCAGGATGACGCTTTTATCGGTACCTGTAAGCGTATTACTCATGTTCGTTACCCATCCAGCCGCGGATGACCAGCGCGACGACGCGCGGATCGTTATCTGACATTTCGCGAATACGTTGACTCATTACCTCAGCACCCATGCGCTGATTAGCACGGCGCTGCTGCATTTGTTCGTCTTTGCTCAGGCGAACTTCAACGGCTTCTTCTACTTCCTGACGCGTACTCATGAGTTCCTGAGCGGCTTTGGCTTCTTCCGCGCGGCGCGTTAGCTGCGGACGAATCGCTTTACGCCACAGCAGCCACGCGACAATCAGAACCAGCAGCCAGCGACCGGCAGACATCAGCTGATCGATAAACGCCTGCTGTTGCCAGAACGGCAGTTCGCCACCTGTTTCATCAACCGAGTTAAACGGTGAGTTCACCACGTTGAGGGTATCGCCACGCTTCTCGGAGTAACCCATGGCTTCACGGGTCAGGTCTTCGATCTGCTTCATTTGTTCTGCGGTCAGCGGCAGCGGTTTGCCGTCTGGCAGCGTTTTGTAGTTCACAACCACGGCAACTGAAAGACGTTGAACATCGCCCACGTTCAGCTTGGTGTGGCGAATGGTACGGTCGACTTCGTAGTTGGTTGTTTCATTACGGCTGCTGGTACGCGGGCCAGAAGACGTGCTTGAAGAGGTCGTTTGCTGATTAGTTTGCTGACCGTTCTGCTGGTTTGCTGGCGGAGTAGAAATTGGTGCAGCGTTAGCCGGGGCAGGCTGGTTAGACAGCGCGCCTGGTACGCCACCCGGGTAAGGACCACCGACTTGTTCGTTTTCATTAACCTGGCGAGAACGCATCACGGCCTGAGCAGGATCGCCATTCGGGCTGTACTGTTCTTCTGTTTGTTCTTTATTCGCGAAGTCAATCTGAGCGGTAACCTGCGCATGGACGTTGGAATTCCCCACGACCGGGCCAAGAATGGCTTCGATACGACGTTGCAGCCGGCCTTCGACATCGGCGGCATATTTCAGCTGTGCATCATTTAAATCGCGACCTGCGCTGTTGTTCTGCGTCAGCAAGTGGCCACTCTGATCAACCAGGGTAACGTTACCTGGCGGTAAACCGGCAACAGCGCTGGATACCAGATGTGTCACCGCGCTGATTTGCCCCTCATCCAGCGCGCGGCCAGGTTCGAGGTTAACAGTCACAGAAGCAGACGGGGATTTTTGTTCACGAACAAAGAGAGAAGGTTTTGGCATGGCGAGGTGCACACGGGCGCTTTTCACCGGGCCTAATGTTTCAATGGTGCGGGCCAGTTCACCTTCCAGCGCACGCTGGTAGTTAACCTGCTCGCTGAACTGGCTGATACCGAATTTTTCCTGATCCAGCAGTTCAAAACCTACCGCGCCGCCTTTTGGCAGACCCTGCTGCGCGAGACGCAGGCGCAGTTCGTGCACTTTATCCGCCGGAACCTCAAGCGCACCGCCATTATCGGCGAAGCGATAAGGGATGTTCATCTGGGTAAGTTGGGTGACGATGGCACCGCCATCCTGGTCAGAAAGATTACTGTAGAGCGTGCGGTAGTCAGGGCTTTTCGCCCACAAGACCATCGCAACAATAATCGCAATTGCGGCAGCGCCTGCCACGATCAACGGGATTTTAGGATTCGCGCGAAGGCGGTTCATCCACTCTAGTGATTTAGTCTGCGGCGCTGTCGATGCTGTCGCACTCATTGCGCACCTCTTAAATCCTGGTGGGTTACGTTATTCGTGTAGAGAAACAAAACTGACTCCCGGGTCGGCAAACACGACAAAAGTTCCATACTGATGGCCCTGCCATTATTTGATGATTCGGGATTTTCTATGCGTCAAATAACCTGGTTTTTTCACGCTATTTACCGCCTTTATCTTATTGACAAGCTGTTAGTCTTGTCCGCGTAAAAAACCATCCAGGGGAGAGTCATGGCTATACAGGGCATTGAAGGGGTGATCAGTCAGTTGCAGGCAACGGCGATGACGGCCCGTAATCAGAACGTGGCAGAAGAACAGCCGACCATCAGCTTTGCGGGACAACTGCACGCCGCTCTTGACCGTATCAGCGATACCCAGACCGCTGCGCGTACGCAGGCGGAGAAGTTCAGTCTTGGTGAACCAGGCGTGGCGCTTAACGATGTGATGACCGATTTGCAAAAAGCGTCTGTGTCGTTGCAGATGGGGATCCAGGTAAGGAATAAGATGGTTTCTGCGTACCAGGAAGTGATGGGGATGCAGGTTTAGGTTATCTAACCTAATGATATTTATATTTATTAACCATCCGATCCTACTGCGTGGGGCATGGATGGGGCAAACTCACTCAATTTCTGGTTGAGGATGAGTACCTGGTCCTGATTGTTTTCTGACATCCTGGAGCCGTACACCCGGTAAACCATTTGCGCATCTGTGTGGCCCATTTGCTTCGCGATGAAGTTAGGGTTGGCACCTGCTGCTAATGACCAACATGTATACGTGTGTCTGGACTGGTATGTTCTGCGATAGCGAATCTCGGCGCGTCGCATTGCCGCCTCCCTTGACTGGTTAATCGACCCTACAGCGTAATGATACCCGGTACGGCGATTACGTGAAGCTATCTGCGGGTTGAACATGAATGTGCGCGGATGCACATCGGTGCAGCCATACTCGCGCAGTTTAACCTCGACCTGATACTGTTTAGCCAGGCGTGTTAATTCAGCCTGGTTTTTCAGCACGTCTATAGCTGGCTGAATGAGGTTGATGATGCGATCCGTTCCAGTCTCTGTTTTCGGAAGGGGGAACTCATTCGTTAACGTGTGGTTTCGACGAATAATCTTCGCGCCGTGACCTGCTTCAGAACTTTCAACTCTACCAAAGTATTTCCCTATCTGTGGAGCTGTGTTGCAACAGAAAGACGAAGTAATCGACGGCGTAACTATAAACGAAGGGGTATGTGACGACAGTGGTTTTGAAACTCCTGTTGTGTGAAATAAGAAGGAGGCATTTAGCCTCCTTTCTCCTTAAGCTGTAGCAGGTTGAAATTTTTTAGATGTTCTAAGTACCTTTCTTGTCGGTTTTTCAATAAGATAATATGACGCGGTAGCAATTATGATTATCATCATTAATGATAAGAATGTTGAGGCATCGCTTCTATATTTTGCATCCCTAATTGCGAAGCTAACAAAGTCATTAATATAACCTTTATATAATGACAGTACAAGAATGTGACATATATACATAGAATAAGATATCACTCCAAGGAAGTGTATTGGCTTACATGAGATGGCTTTGCTAATAATTGAATCTTTCGCTCCGAGAGAAGGGATCAACAAAGCAAAAAGAACAATCGTTAAGACATCTAAGCCTGATGTTGAGAGGCTAGCAATAATGGCAAAGCTAATAATTATTGTTGTAATATTAGCCTGGACAACGCTAAATGATTTCTGCATGTAATGAAATAGCTTCCATGACGCAACACCAAGAGTGAAGCCAGCCATGCATCGCAGTACTGGGCCGACGTTGTCATGAGATGCAACATCCATTCTCCCGCTATATCCGTGCTGAAGCCAGTCTATTGATAACTCCTTGCTATATGCCAGAACCGCCAATATTAATACACTTGTAACAATAGCAAGTAATGTAAACAGTTCCCCTCTATTAAATATAGACATGCAAAGGAACGGGAAGGTTAAATAAGTAGCAAGCTCAACGCTGACAGACCGATATAAGGTGATGCTAGCCCCCAGTTCTGTATTAAAAGCAAGTTAGATATTAGCGGGATAGGTGAGAAGTTTACTTTTTCAGTAAGAAATATCATAAAATAAAACACCCAGAAAGCATAAACAGGCCAAATTCTTGAAAAGCGGTGATTCATAAAAACTAAATAATTGGTGGCACTAAGAGACTGGATGAACTGTTTTTTGTATGTGTAAGTCATTATGAAGCCACTCAATACAAAAAATAGGTCTACTGCAATGTAACCATTTTTTATGAACTGAATTTTAGTAGAATAGTGCATTATGTGATACAGGATAACGTAAACTGCCGCAATTCCACGAATTCCTGTTAATGATTTTATTTCACCATTCATTGAAAAAACATTCCTTATTGCTGTAATTTTTATTTGGTTTTTTTAAAAAAACAAACGCACTATTTTGAATCATAGTATAGCTCTTTCTAATTAAAAATTCACTCATCAAAGCGTAACAGTGTCAGTATCCCAGCTTTAGTTCCACGCCCTTTTTTGAGAGTTCCGGTTTTCAGCCATCAGCCAGCGCTATGTCATATCCCATGCTTCATTCAGTGTTCTGAATAGGTAAAAATCCAGGATTTCTGTACAGTATGTCCAGTTGGAACGTTCGATAAACGCATTTTGTGTAGGCTTATCAGGCTTGATAAATTCAAGCTGCACGCCATATTCTGCACCCAATTTTGCCAGCGCCAGTGAGACCGGTTCTGGCCCATTGTCCATCCGCATCTCCGCGGTTTACCACGATCCTGTCTAGCACTCTCACGACCCGCTACACCGGGATATTCAGGTCAATTTCGATCGCCAGTGCTTCGCGGTTAAACTAATCCATCACATTGAAGGTCCCGAAGCGTCTGCCCCAGACCAGCGCGTCGCGCATAAAATCGATGGACCATCTATGGTTTAACGCTTGCGGCATCGCAGTGGTGCTGGATTACGCATTGGTAGCCGCTGTTTTCTCTTACGACGAAAATTCAGTTTCAGCAGGCAGTAAATCTGGTGAATGCGTTTATGGTTCCAAGTATTGCGCTGCCTGAGAAGCAGGTGGAACAGCTTCTTAAAACCATAGCGCGGATAGCGTTCTGCCAGTTCAGTCAGTGCATGGATCACCGGTTCATCACGCCGGGTATCGGGCTGATAAAAATACACCGTCCTGCTCAGCGAAAACGTCCTGCAGATCTGGCCTAAACTTATAACAAATTGCGCCGTCAGATAGCTGATGAGTTCACGCTTTATCGCTGGTTTATAGCTTTTTTCAATGACATCATTAAGTGTCTGGCACTCAAGGCTTTGATCAGCAAACCTCTGTCTGAGGCGTCGGCTTTCATCCTCCAGATCTTTCATCTTTTTGATTTCAGAGGCTTCCATACCGCCATATTTTGCTTTCCAGTTAAAGTATGAGGCTTAAGAGATACCGGTTTCACGGCAGACATCCTTGACGGTACGTCCGGTTTCGACGGACTTTAGAACGGCAATAATCTGGTGCTCGGTGAATCGGGTTTTACGCATTGCGATCTCCTCAGTGGACATAATCAGTATGTCGGACGATCTCTAAAAGTGAATGGGTCGTTTTGCCGGGATACTTACAGTTTGACCCCTTATACAGTCTATATTTTTGGTGAGCTAAAAATTATAAGGGCATGATCTTTTATTTTAGATTATCATCTTTGAAATTACAGACTAAACGGTGAACAATAATGCGTAACAATGCATTGGATGCAGCTAAACTTGTTGCTTGTTTTTTTATAATTGTAGTGCATGTGGGAAACTATCCTGAGATGTCAGCGAATTTTGGGGAACTGTTCAGAGTTTCTTCACGATGGGCATTGCCATTCTTTTTCCTTGCATCAGGTTATCTAATGGGACTTCCTGAAAGGGATGACCTAGGGAAAAAGCTAAACAAACTTGTATCAATATTGTTTTATACCTCTCTTCTGTATATTCCTATCCTTTACAGAATGGTTGGCGGAGATCTGGAGCGTGTTATAGGGAAGGTCTTCTCAAATGATACTCTCCATGGTGGTACGTTCTTTCATCTGTGGTTTATAAATGCGCTAATTCTTGGGGTGATACTAACCAATTACATGCTTAAGAATGTCAAGGTACAAGCAGCATTGGCAATTGCGGTGAGTATAATCTTAGGCTGTTGGTTTGGTGATTTAATAAAATCATTAGGATATAAAATTTATATTTTCTACGTGCTTAGAACATTAATTGCTTTTTCACTTGTCTACATTGGGTATTTGTTTGCGAAAAAATCTTTATTAGAAGGTATTAGCACTAAAATATCACTGCTTGTATTAATTATTGGTTTAGGACTTATGGTATTAGAAGTCTATTTTATGAATAAATTATTTAATGCCGATATGATTGAAAGACAATTCCCATTGTTGTGCGTGCCTGTTTGCATAGCGCTGTTATCTCTTTGTGTTAATTCAAAACTCAAAGATAACTGGATTTCAAAATTGGGAATGAATTATTCTTTGGGTGTGTATCTTATTCATCCTTTTGTTTTATATATCATGCTTCATGACGTTGGTGGGATTTTTGAAAGTAACTCACTGGTGAAACTTTTTACAAGTTTTATCGTTTCAATTTTTATTCTCTCGTTTATGAGAAGAGCAGTTCCGTTTGCTTATAAAAAGTTGAATGGAATAAATGTTAGATAAAAATGCCCACTTATGTGGGCACTGGTTTTACATAGGCATATCAAATTGTTTATTTAATGCTTTGTCAGGAATAATTTCAATTTGAATGTTTTTATTGATAATACCATTGGATTTTAGTGTCTCAGAAATGGCCTTTCCTCGTGTGATTGGGAATGGCCAGTTATCATTATTATCCCCTTTGGGTACATAAAGAATCATACTTCTCTTGTTTTCATTTTCTGCTGCCTTAACTTGGGCAATGATACTTTGACCAATTGCATTTGCAACCTTAAAAGAGACATTCCCATTATGAGACTCTCGCAGCGAATTATTTTGCCCGGTCGTAATATTTACAAGGCATAGTAAAAGGATAGCGGAAATATAATGAAGTAAAAAGAAGCGTGTTAGTAAATAACCTAAACCAAGACTGGCTGCAATGATCATAAACATAAACAACCCCCACATTGCTGCTGGCCTGGTTGCATATCCGGGGCTTGCTTTAGCGCAGATGAGTAGTAGTCCAATCGAGGTAATGATTCCAGAAAGTACTACGACCCAAAAAACGTACCTCTGAGTAGAATGAGTGACTTCATTTCTTTTGAAAATATAATTAAATAAACCTGCTGCTACTCCTATCATTATAATAGAAAGGAATAGAGTATCTGTTAGGCTAAGTAGAGACCATAATGATTTGGCTGCCGCAGAAATTTCAAGATGATCTTTCGCCATTCTATCTGCACGGCCACCATTCATTTCATAAATTGCGGAGATTAGCCAAGCGATTAGGGTCAAAACATGCAAAGGATGTTTTTTTATGGTGCTAATAAAGTTGAATTTTAATTTTAATAAACTAAATAATATTACTGCACCGCAGACTACAGCAAGGAAAATGCTGGCAAATATATTTGAGAAAATGCAAAGGTAAATTAATAAAAGTGTGATTATCTTTAAAGTGCTTTGTCCTTTAAAAAATGTATCTAAGCTGTCAGATTTCCTTATCAAGAAAAGAGACATAATGCCATTAAGTAAAGCCGGGATGATATAGTGATAATAACAAGTAATGTTCTGTTCCCAGAGCATGTAAGGGCTGTTGTTATTATTCAGTGTTCTAAACATGCCAAATAGACAAAGGAAATAGAAAGAAACTAAAATAAAGCTCGTGTATTCGCTAAATATTACTTTTTCTCGGTATAACATATACAGTTGGTAAAGAAAAGCTACAGCCAAAGTTGCAATCAATATGGCTGTGGTATATGCGATGGCTTCAAAAAAATTGAAGCCAAACAATATCATTATGGATGAGGCTATGTTACCAAAAAAAGGAAATGAAATTTCTGGTAATACCTTTATTGGGTTGAAGCCATTCCACTCTGGAATGGCCGGACGTCCAGTAGATAGGTTAATCCAGTCATCACCTGAAATAACGGTTACAGGATGGATTGTTGTGAAAAAAACAGCAGTTGAGATGAATATGAACAAAAAGTACAATCCTTTTCTTAGATCTTCTTTGTTCATTAAATATTTATTCATTTTATTCTCTTTTTTTTTGCAAGTTAATTCATTTTTTTCAGAATATAGCGTGGGCGGTTTTTCACCTCGACGTAAATTCTACCAATATATTCGCCGAGGACACCAATTCCTATTAACTGAACTCCACCAAGGAATAAGACAGAAACAAGCATCGACGGATAACCACGAACCGGGTTTCCGAATGCGAGTGTGTCAACAATCATCCATGCGCCGTACAGGAATGCAATCCCGGCCACGAGTAGCCCGATGTAAGTCCACATACGCAGTGGGAAGGTAGAGAAACTGGTAATACCTTCAAGCGCCAGGTTCCACAATTTCCAGCCATTAAATTTTGAATTACCTGCCACGCGTTCAGCACGGGCATAGTCGACGACACCTGTAGTGCCACCTACCCAGCTCAAAACACCTTTCATAAACAGATTACGTTCGGGCATTTTTTTGATGTTATCGACGACTTCACGCGACATTAAGCGGAAATCCCCCACGTTTTCTTCGATTTGTGGATTGCTGATTTTATTGTGAAGTTTGTAGAACCACTCGGCTGTTTTGCGCTTTAATCTGCCATCAGTAGAACGGTCTGTGCGTTTAGCCAGAACCATATCCGCACCTGCCTGCCATTTTTCAATCAAGTGAGGAATGACTTCTATTGGATCTTGTAAATCAACATCTATAGGCACTATCGCATCCCCGGTCGCGTGGTCTAAACCTGCAAACAGCGCTGGCTCTTTCCCAAAGTTACGGGTAAATGAGAGTGCTACAACCAGGGGATCTGCAACTGCCAATGTTCTGATGATAGATTCTGTGGCATCTTTACTGCCGTCATTAATAAAGACGATCTCTATTGCGTGTTGCTTTAACGCTTCAAATTCCCGCACGGCCTTATAAAAAAGGGGAATAGCATCTTCTTCATTGAAGACTGGAACAACCAGGGAAATTTTCATTTCGCATCCCTAAAGACAATGAATTTTGAATAGATGAAACCGCATACGAGACTGATGGCGGAAAACTCAATCAGGGTGATGAGTGGGTTGATGTTGTAGTGATCCGAAATTTTGCCTGAGACAAAACTGAGTAAACCCATAAAGCCAACAAACAGAAGGTAGCCTTTACCCGTCGCTGTCGCTTTGAAGGTAAATCTGGCATTGGCGAAGAAAGAGAATGTGACAGCAATAAGGAAAGCAATGACATTGCTGATCGCCTGACCATATTCAAAAACGGATACGAGAAGACCAAATATTATCCAGTGTATCCCTGTGTTAATAACACCTACGGAAATGTAGCGCGAAAAAAGTTTAATCATTATAGGTATCAGTTAATTCTTAAAGTTGGAGGAGTTTACCACTTACGCTTTTTCTGATCGAGTCTCATAGTTAGCAGTTCCACCTTAGGTATAAGTGTGTGCCAGAAAAGCCTTAGTTTGCTTACTATCTTCCACTGGCACCCTCAACGCTTTAATGCCACAATCTTTTTTTCTTCGCACACAGGAAAGATGATGAAAAAAATAGCAATTGCTGGCGCGCTGCTGGCGTTGACCGGGTGTGTTCAGGTGGATAACTATCAGGATGTCATCAAGCATCCGGTTCCAAAGCATCTGGCGGGGTACTGGCAGTCGAAAGGGCCGCAAAGCAAAATGGTGAGCCCGAAGGCGATTGCCACGCTGGTGGTAACGGAAGAGGGCGATACGCTGGATTGCCGTCAGTGGCAGCGCGTTTTGGCTGTGCCGGGGAAAATCATGTTGCGTTCAGACAGCTATTATAACGTGACCAGTAAACTGGATATCTATCCGCTTGAACGTGATGGTTCAACGCTGGAGTACGATGGCCTGGAACTGCAAAAGGTTGACCGTCCTACCGTGGAATGCGCAGATTACCTGAGCAAAAATCCGCTGGAGAGTAAGCTGCCTTAAGCGTTGTTGCCGGGTATCGGCTCTGCCTTACCCGGCCTATAAATCACCGCTGATTTTTACAGAACATCCTCCATCACCCACACGCTAACGCTTCCGCCGTTGCAGGTGAAAATCCCTTCACCGTCTGCTGCCGTTGTGACGGTTTCTTCGCGATTGCCCAAAAAATCACGCCAGGTTTTATTCCCGTAGTTCTCGCCCAGACACAGGGTTTTCTCCCCATCATCACCGTTAGACAACACCACCACACAGCCAGGATAGTCTTCCGTCCCGCTACGGCTAAACGCAATACAGTTTGGATGATCAAAGAACAGCGTCTGAATACCGTGGGCAAATCGCTGGCGCGCCAGAATAAGCTCGTGCAGTTGTTCGATAACCGGCATATCAATATGATAAGTCTCGCCATCACCGCCCACATCGTCATAGCTTGCGCCGAATAAATCCGGGTAGAACACGCTCGGTACGCCGTTTTCACGCAGTAATATCAGGGCGTAGGCCAGCGGTTTAAACCAGGATTCAACCGGTGCTTCCAGGGCCTGCAAGGGCTGGGTGTCGTGGTTTGCAACCAGAGTAACGGCATGGAAAGGGTCACTCTCAACCAGCGTGTCGGTAAAAATCTGGCTCATATCATAATCACGCCCCTGGCGTGAGGCCTCGTGAAATTTCATTTGCAAAGGCGCATCAAACAGCATGGTTTTGCCGTCAACCTGGTCGATGTAATTCTGCAATTTATCCACTTCATGAGACCAGTATTCCGCCACAATAAAGAGGGAGTGCGTGGCTACCTCCTGGACGTGCTCAATCCACTCTTTGTAAAACCAGGCCGGAATATGTTTTACCGCGTCCAGACGAAAACCATCGCACTGGGTTTGCTCCATGACCCAGCGTGCCCAGTATTTTATCTCTTCGGTCACGGCATGATTACGAAAGTCGATATTCTCGCCCATCAGGTAATCAAAATTACCCAGCTCATCATCAACCTGGTCATTCCAGCCTTCACCGCTGTAGTCATTAACGATTTTAAAGATGCCGTCATGATCGGGATTTTCAATGTGGTCAACGCCACTGAAACATTTAAAATCCCAGATAAATTGCGAATATTCACCCGCGCGGGCAGGGAAGGTGTAACGGGTCCAGGCTTCGCAGTTAATGATTTCATCGTCAATTTGCGTGCGGTCCTGTTCGTTTACACACTGAACGTGAATAAGCTCTTTCTCATCTGCCCCCATTTTATGATTCACCACCACGTCCAGCAGCACGGCGATATCGTTGCTTTTTAACGCGGCGATAGCTTCCAGCAACTGTGCTTTGTCGCCATATTTGGTGGGAACAGATCCTTTTTGATCAAATTCACCGAGGTCAAAGAGATCATAAGAATCATATCCAACAGAAAATCCGCCCGATGCCCCTTTATAAGCCGGGGGCAGCCAGACCATATTGATGCCGATTTCGTTAAGATTGGGGGCTAAAGCTGTCACTTCTTGCCACAATTCACCGCCAGCGGGGTAATACCAGTGAAAGCATTGCAGTAAGGTTGGATTGCGCATGTACCATCTCCATGAGGTCGCGAAACTCAAGTATGGGATAGGTCGCGCAGAAATGCCTGGCGAACGAAGCGAGAAACGCTCGTTCGCCAACTGATGGCTAATTTAAATCGAAATTGCTTTGCGGAACCAGAACATGACCGCCCTGGTTGCTGTAGGTAGAAAGAACTGACTTTTGCATAGAATTTTGACCAACCAGCTTTGCCAGTTCATCCATTCTGTTTTGCAGCAGCATTTTGACCTGGCTTTCGTTGTCCAGGATCACCCGCAGGGTAGGTCGAAGTTGTTCCTGCACTTGTGAAGAGGGCTGAATTTCTTCTGTGAGTTGAGCCAGCGAGTGCACCGCATTAACATAATCGGTTTCACAGGCGATCAGTTCATCCCATAAGCCCTGACGAGCAAGGCGCAGCATCATCTGACTTTGATCCAGGAGCTGCTGATAAAGGGTGTAGAGTTGCGGTGCATTACTCATTAGACGGCGTCCTGAATCAGTTGTGGCGAACCGGCAACTTCCTTCCACCCGTCAGCGATATTGCGCAGCAAGTTTTCCACCTCTTCGATGGCACTGGCGTCGTTATTCACGTTGGCGTGCAGTAGGCGTCTTACCATATAGGCATAAAGTGCGATCAGGTTTTGTGTCAGCTCATCACCATTATTTTCGACCAGGCCAACCTTCAGCCCATTCTCGATAATGTTGATGGCCTTCGAAAGCGCCAGTCCTTTAGCCGGGATATTGCCGTCCTGCAAGAACAGACGCGCGCGTACCAGCGCGCTGAGGGCTCCATCAAATAGCATGATAACCAGCTGATGCTGGCTGGCGCTCATCACCGCGCTTTCAACCTCTATTTTTGCGTAGGCTTGCGTGCCTTTTGCGCCGTACATGTTATCCCCCTCGGGTGTGATTAGCTTTTGCTACTGGACGATGAAGTATCGAACTGCTGAGTCAGGTAGCTGCTGGTGTTATTCAGTGACGTCATCAGTACGTCCAGCTGGGTAAACTGGGCCTTGTACTGTGCCACGGTGGCATCAATACGCGTGCTTACAGCGTTGTACTGGTCGGTCAAATTGTTCAGCGTTTTACTGACGCCATCTTTTGCAGCCTGAATGATGCCTTTCGTTGAAAGCCAGTCAGTCAGTTTGGTCGCCATGGTGGTGGTGATGCCGGTCGTTTTACCGTCACCCACAACCAGATCTTTCACGGCCGATGGGTTGTTTGTCAGGGCAGTTTCCAGTTTGGTGCTATCCAGCGACAATTTACCTGTCGATGGATCACTGGTAATGCCAAGCTGGGTTAAAGATTTATATGACGTTCCGCCCGCAGAGTTTGTGAGCAGGCTTTTCAGCTGAGTCTGAATAGTACGCAGCGTGCTGTCGCCAAGCAGTGCGCCGTTGCTGGAATCCTGTGAGCTGGTGCCCGCATCAACGGCAGTATATTTGGTTAACGACGCAAAGCTGTCCTGAAGGGTGTTATAGGCATCTACCCAGGCTTTCAGTGCAGTTTCCGCTTTAGACGTATCTTTTGAGATAGTCAGCGTCTGGTTGCCGGAGGTGACGTCATTCAGGTTCAGCGTGATATCTTCCAGCGCATCACTGATGGTGTTGCTGCTGTTTTCGATATCAACGTTATTCACTTTCAATTTTGCGTTTTGCGCAGTCACACTTTCGGTCATGCCGTTGCTGGCATCAGTGCTGGTGCCGTTGTAACCCATAAAGGATTGCAGGGCGCTGTCACCGCTTACGCTGACGCTTACCGCATTATCAGAACCGGTTTCGGTAGAGGTGATAGACAGACGATACTGACCATTGCCGACGTTGATAATACTGGCTGTTACGCCGGCATCCGCCTTGTTGATGGCATCACGAATGCCCGACAGCGACGAGTTCGCAGCGCTGATATCCACACTCACCGGGTCTTTTCCGTTGCCCGCGGTAAAGGTGATTTTGCTGTCGGCCGAGGCGATAGCCGTTTTGGTATCGGTCTGCGTGCTTTTGGTTGTCAGCGTCTGGGCTTGTGCCAGCTGTGACACGCTAATGGTGTATTTACCCGCAATAGCGCTACCGGTTGTGGTGGCGCTAAACGCAGTGGAGCTGCTCGACGTGCTGGTTGCAGTAAACAGGTCGGCTTTATTCAGCGCGGTGTTTGCCGTCTGGAATGCTGACACAGCGCTACTTAAGGTGCCGTAAGCGCTCAGCTTGGCTGTATAAGACGACTGCTGATTTGAAATCGGGGTCAGCTGCGTTTTTTCTGCGGCTGTCAGGCTGTCCAGAATATCGCTTAATTGCAGACCCGAGCCCACACCCAGCGTTGAAATACTTGCCATATTTATTCCTTAATGTATCGACACGTAGAACGAATACTGGGGTTATCGGCCTCATCAGGGGAAAGTTTACGGTTAATTCTTTTTTTTTAATGGCGGGAATAACGCTAATAGAGAAGAGTATTTCTGTGGCTAAAAAAAATAACGAGATCCTGAAAAAAAATCTAAAGGTTGTTTTGGACCAGACGATAACACCTTTGACGGCGATGAAGCCGAAGGGTGGAAACCCAAATCTAACCAAACAGATTTGATGAACAACAGGAAACGAAATCATGGCACAAGTCATTAATACCAACAGCCTCTCGCTGATCACTCAGAACAACATCAACAAGAACCAGTCTGCTCTGTCTTCTTCTATCGAGCGTCTGTCTTCCGGTCTGCGCATCAACAGCGCTAAAGATGACGCTGCGGGCCAGGCGATTGCTAACCGCTTCACTTCTAACATCAAAGGTCTGACTCAGGCTGCGCGTAACGCAAACGACGGTATCTCTCTGGCACAGACCACTGAAGGCGCACTGTCTGAAATCAACAACAACTTACAGCGTGTTCGTGAACTGACTGTTCAGGCAACTACCGGTACTAACTCCGATTCTGACCTGTCTTCAATCCAGGACGAAATCAAATCCCGTCTGTCTGAAATCGACCGCGTATCTGGTCAGACTCAGTTCAACGGCGTGAACGTACTGGCTAAAAACGGTTCTATGGCGATTCAGGTTGGCGCGAACGATGGCCAGACCATCAACATCGACCTGCAGAAAATCGACTCTTCTACTCTGGGCCTGGGCGGCTTCTCTGTTTCTAACAATGCACTGAAACTGAGCGATTCTATCACTCAGGTTGGCGCAAGCGGCTCTCTGAAAGATGTTGACCTGAGCGCAGTTGCAACTTCTCTGGGTGTGGACGCAAGCACCCTGACTCTGCACAACGTGCAGGACTCTACCGGTGCAGCGACTGCAACTTACGTTGTATCTTCTGGCTCCGATAACTATGCAGTATCTGTTGCTGATGCTACCGGTGCAGTTTCCCTGAACACTGCAAACGTTACTTACACTGATGCAAACGGTGGTACTGGTACTCTGACTGGCGTTGCAGTTAAAGTTGGTGCTGATGCTACTGGTGCTGCTCAAGGTTACACCGAAGTTCAGGGTAAAAACTACTCCCTGAGCGCAGCTTCTATTGTTAACGGTGGCGCAGGCGGTACTACTGGTGTTGCTGAAGCAGTGACCCTGAACACCGCTGGCGAGTTCACTGGTGTTTCTACCGCAGATCCACTGGCTCTGCTGGACAAAGCTATCGCTTCTGTTGATAAATTCCGTTCTTCTCTGGGTGCGGTACAGAACCGTCTGAGCTCTGCTGTAACCAACCTGAACAACACCACCACTAACCTGTCTGAAGCGCAGTCCCGTATTCAGGACGCCGACTATGCGACCGAAGTGTCAAATATGTCTAAAGCGCAGATCATCCAGCAGGCTGGTAACTCCGTGCTGTCCAAAGCTAACCAGGTTCCTCAGCAGGTTCTGTCTCTGCTGCAGGGCTAATCGCCTGATTACGCACAAACCCCGCTTCGGCGGGGTTTTTTTCCGCTCGAATTCATTCGTAACCCCCAAATAACCCCTCATTTCACCCACTATTCACCCAATTAAAACCCCTGCAGAATCGGATAATCATGCCGATAACTCAATTAACGCAGGGCTGTTTATCGTGAATTCACTCTATACCGCTGATGGTGTAATGGATAAACACTCGCTGTGGCAGCGTTATGTTCCGCTGGTGCGTCACGAAGCATTGCGCCTCCAGGTGCGTTTGCCGGCGAGCGTGGAACTGGACGATCTGCTACAGGCGGGCGGTATCGGGTTATTGAATGCAGTTGACCGATACGACGCTCTGCAAGGAACGGCATTTACGACTTACGCAGTACAGCGTATTCGTGGTGCGATGCTGGACGAGCTGCGCAGCCGTGACTGGGTGCCGCGCAGTGTTCGCCGCAACGCACGCGAAGTGGCACATGCGATGGGGCAGCTGGAACAGGAACTGGGACGCAACGCGACGGAAACTGAAGTAGCGGAACGTCTTGGCATTGCTGTTGAAGAGTATCGTCAGATGTTGCTCGATACCAATAATAGCCAACTCTTCTCTTATGATGAGTGGCGTGAAGAGCATGGCGATAGCATCGAGCTGGTAACAGATGAACACCAGCAAGAAAACCCGTTACACCATTTAATGGAAGGTAATTTACGCCATCGCGTAATGGAAGCTATTGAAGCTTTACCAGAACGTGAACAACTGGTGTTGACCCTCTATTATCAGGAAGAGCTCAACCTCAAAGAGATTGGCGCTGTTCTTGAAGTGGGCGAGTCGCGGGTCAGCCAGCTGCACAGCCAGGCCATTAAGCGCTTACGTACTAAGCTGGGTAAGTTATAGGTGATTGATTCACCTGAGAAATGCCGCACAACGTATTGACAACCAGGAGTTATCATGACGGTGCAGCAATCAAAAAGACGGCCTCTAAGCCGCTACCTGAAAGACTTTAAACACAGCCAGACGCATTGCGCCCACTGTAATAAATTACTCGACCGTATCACGCTGGTTCGTCGTGGCGAAATCGTTAACAAAATTGCGATCTCTCGCCTCGACACGTTGATGGATGAATCAGCATGGTTTGAAGAGCAAAAAGAGTGGGTGGCGCTTTGCCGTTTCTGTGGCGATTTACACTGCAAAGAGCAAAGCGACTTCTTCGACATTATCGGCTTCAAACAATTCCTGTTTGAACAAACGGAGATGAGTCACGGCACCGTGCGCGAATATGTGGTTCGCCTGCGTCGCCTTGGCCAGCATCTGACCGTGCATAACATTTCTCGTGATCTGCTTAAGACCGGCTATCTTGATGAAAATCTGGAGCCGTGGTTGCCTGCAACCAGCACCAATAACTACCGCATTGCACTGCGCAAGTACGCGCAATATAAGGTACAAATGCCGGGTGTGGGGAAGCAGAAAGTCCACGCAGAGACAACTTCTGATATATATTAAAAAAGAATAAGATGTAGCGTAGCCGCCTTTGACGTTGCAGGCGAATTCACTACACTACTCAAAAATTCCACTATATCGGGGTAATTATGAAATTAGCACTTCTGGGTCGTCAGGCGCTGATGGGTGTAATGGCAGTTGCGCTGGTCGCTGGCATGAGCGTGAAAACGTTCGCGGCGGAAAATCTGCTGAATAAAGTCAAAGAACGCGGCACGCTGTTGGTTGGGCTGGAAGGAACCTATCCTCCGTTCAGCTTCCAGGGCGATGACGGAAAACTGACCGGTTTCGAAGTGGAGTTTGCCGAAGAGCTGGCGAAACATCTTGGCGTGAAAGCATCGCTCAAACCGACCAAATGGGACGGGATGCTGGCATCGCTGGATTCTAAACGTATCGACGTGGTGATTAACCAGGTGACCATTTCTGATGAGCGTAAGAAGAAGTATGACTTCTCTACGCCATATACCGTGTCGGGCATCCAGGCGCTGGTGAAGAAAGGTAACGAAGGCAGCATCAAAACTGCTGCTGACCTGAAAGGTAAAAAAGTGGGTGTTGGTCTGGGGACGAACTACGAAGAGTGGTTGCGCCAGAACGTGCAGGGCGTTGATATCCGTACCTATGATGATGACCCAACTAAATACCAGGATCTGCGTGTTGGTCGTATCGATGCCATCCTGGTTGACCGCCTGGCGGCGCTGGATCTGGTGAAGAAAACCAACAACACCCTGGCCGTAGCGGGTGATGCGTTCTCTCGTCAGGAGTCAGGTATTGCGGTGCGTAAAGGCAACGACGATCTGGTGAAAGCCATTGATGCGGCCATCGCCGACATGCAAAAGGATGGCAGCCTGAAGGCGCTCTCCGAGAAGTGGTTCGGTGCTGACGTCACGAAATAAGTCGTTGGCTGTAAAAAAAAGGCGCTTTTAAAAGCGCCTTTTTTATTTCTTACGCGTCTGCGTGCATAATAAAAAGTATCTATTAAAGACAGCGTTACCGGAGGATCCATGTCACTGCAAAATTTAACGCGCTTCCCACGCCTGGAGTTCATTGGCGCACCCACGCCGCTGGAGTATTTACCGCGATTTTCTGATTATTTAGGGCGCGATATTTTTATTAAACGTGACGATGTGACGCCAATGGCGATGGGCGGCAATAAGCTGCGCAAGCTGGAGTTTTTGGCCGCAGATGCGCTGCGCGAAGGGGCGGATACGCTGGTGACCGCCGGGGCGATTCAGTCCAACCATGTACGTCAGACGGCAGCCGTGGCGGCAAAACTGGGCCTGCATTGTGTCGCTCTGCTGGAAAACCCAATTGGCACGCGCGCAGAAAATTACCTGACCAACGGTAACCGCCTGCTGCTGGACTTGTTTAATACCCAGGTCGAAATGTGTGATGCGTTGACCAACCCGACGGCACAGCTTGATGAGCTGGCTACGCGCCTGGAAGCGCAGGGTTTTCGTCCGTATGTTATTCCGGTGGGTGGCTCGAATGCGCTGGGGGCGCTGGGCTATGTGGAAAGCGCGCTGGAGATTGCTCAGCAGTGTGAAGGCGCAGTTAATTTGTCTTCGGTGGTGGTCGCCTCTGGCAGCGCAGGAACACACGCCGGGCTGGCGGTAGGTCTGGAGCAACTGATGCCCGACGCTGAGCTGATTGGTGTGACGGTTTCCCGAAGCGTTGCCGATCAAAAACCGAAAGTGGTGACCTTGCAGCAGGCGGTGGCAGAGCAGCTCGAACTTCAGGCGAAGGCCGATATTATTCTCTGGGATGACTACTTTGCCCCAGGCTACGGCACGCCAAATGAAGAAGGCATGGAAGCGGTAAAATTGCTGGCGCGCCTGGAAGGCATCCTGCTTGACCCGGTTTATACCGGCAAGGCAATGGCAGGGCTTATCGACGGTGTTGCGCAGAAACGCTTTAAGGATGAAGGCCCGATCTTATTTGTTCACACTGGCGGGGCACCCGCGTTGTTTGCCTACCATCCTCATGTCTAAACATCAGGTCGAAAAATAATAATGCAAGAAAGTATTCAACTGGTTATTGATTCGTTGCCGTTCCTGCTTAAAGGCGCGGTATTTACATTACAGCTCAGTATCGGCGGGATGTTCTTTGGCCTGATGCTGGGGTTTTTGCTGGCATTGATGCGGATGTCGCCGGTAGGGCCGGTGCGCTGGCTGGCGCGTTTTTATATCTCTGTCTTTCGCGGAACGCCGCTTATCGCCCAGCTCTTTATGATCTACTACGGTTTACCGCAGTTTGGGATTGAGCTTGATCCGATCCCGGCGGCGATGATCGGGTTGTCGCTGAATACCGCGGCCTATACCTCGGAAACTCTGCGCGCGGCGATTTCCTCTATTGATAAAGGCCAATGGGAAGCAGCGGCCAGTATCGGTATGACGCCGTGGCAGACGCTGCGCAGGGCAATTCTGCCGCAGGCGGCACGCGTGGCGCTCCCGCCGCTCAGCAACAGCTTTATCAGCCTGGTGAAAGACACCTCGCTGGCGGCGACTATCCAGGTGCCCGAGCTGTTCCGCCAGGCGCAGCTTATTACCTCGCGTACACTCGAAGTGTTCACCATGTATCTGGCGGCCTCGCTGATTTACTGGGTGATGGCGACGGTACTGTCTGCACTGCAAAACTATTTTGAAAACCAGCTTAACCGCCAGGAGCGTGATCCGAAATGAGTGCTATCGACGTCAAAAACCTGGTGAAAAAATTCCACGGACAGACGGTACTGCACGGTATCGACCTTGAAGTTGAGCAAGGGGAAGTGGTAGCGATTATCGGGCCAAGCGGCTCCGGGAAAACCACGCTGTTGCGCAGTATCAATCTGCTGGAGCAACCGGAAGGTGGAACTATTCGCGTGGGTGATATCACCATCGACACCGGGAAGTCCATTAACCAGCAGAAAGGGCTAATCCGCCGCCTGCGTCAGCATGTCGGGTTTGTCTTTCAGAGCTTTAATCTTTTCCCGCACCGGACGGTGCTGGAAAACATTATCGAAGGGCCGGTTATTGTAAAAGGTGAGCCTAAAGACGAAGCTACAGCCCGCGCTCGCGAACTGCTGGCGAAAGTGGGGCTTGCCGGGAAGGAGACCAGCTACCCGCGTCGTTTGTCGGGCGGCCAGCAGCAGCGTGTCGCCATCGCCCGCGCCTTGGCCATGCGCCCTGATGTGATCCTGTTTGATGAACCTACCTCCGCGCTTGATCCTGAGCTGGTGGGGGAGGTGCTCAACACTATCCGCCAGCTGGCGAAAGAGAAACGGACAATGGTTATCGTGACGCATGAGATGAGCTTCGCCAGGGATGTGGCTGACCGGGCTATATTCATGGATCAGGGGCGAATTGTAGAACAGGGGCTTGCAAAGAGCTTATTTGCTAACCCACAACAGCCGCGTACCCGCCAGTTCCTTGAAAAATTCCTTATGCAGTAGCATTTTTGCACTAATTTGCTCCAGATTTTCCCCCTGGAGCAAATTATTCTCCCCTGAGCGCATTCGTATTGATTTTTTATTCCGCACAGTTCGGATTAACCGTATTAAAACTGAAGTTAACAGTCATATAGCCGATATTTTGTATATCTAAATAAGTTTTATGTGTTAGTTTATATTCACCATAATAATGATTATCTTTATCAGAGGCTTCATTCAGTAAGTATGAAGGATACAGACTTTTTCACATGGCGTCGGAAATGCTTCCTCCGGTTTCAGGAAATGACAACCGCCGACGAGGTTTATCTCGAACTTCAGAGACAAACTCAGGAACTAGAATTTGATTATTTCGCTCTCTGCGTTCGTCATCCAGTGCCATTTACACGCCCTAAGATTTCTGTGCAGACCACTTACCCGGCAGAGTGGATAGCGCAATATCAGTCAGAGAATTATTTCGCCATTGACCCGGTGCTGAAACCTGAGAATTTCGTTCAGGGGCATTTACCCTGGACAGATGAATTATTCACTGATGCTCAGGAATTATGGGATGGGGCACGCGACCACGGCTTACGTAAGGGAATAACACAATGCCTGATGCTACCCAATCATGCACTGGGTTTCCTTTCTGTATCGCGTACTAGTCTGGTGGAGAATACCTTCGTCAGCGAAGAAATAGAACTGCGCTTACAAATGCTGGTGCAAATGGCCTTAACGTCTTTACTCCGATTTGAACACGAGACGGTAATGCCGCCTGAGATGAAATTCAGCAAACGCGAGCGGGAAATTCTGAAGTGGACTGCGGAAGGCAAAACCTCTGCGGAAATAGCAATTATTCTCTCAATCTCAGAGAATACGGTTAACTTCCATCAGAAGAATATGCAGAAGAAATTCAACGCACCCAACAAAACGCAGATTGCCTGCTATGCGGCGGCGACGGGGCTTATCTGAAGCAAAAGACGTTCTGCGTGGCAGACGAGGAAAACGGCTGAATGCGACGCATCCAGCCGTTTTTTTTTACTGGCGGTAAGCTTGTTTAATTTGCTTAACCGTATTGGCAAATACCGCTGATTCAGCCTGGTCTTCCATTTGCGCGATTTGTTTTTCCATCTTAATGATCACACGACCGGCGTCAGCCTGACCCATTGCCTGTAGCATAAGCGTCAATAGCGCTTTCAGGCAGGTTACTTCCTGTGCCAGTTCTTGGTTATTCTCCGCAGTGGCGAATTCAGGTGTGCTCATTTATTTTCCTCATTATAAAACAGCGCTTGAGCGCGACGATGAAAGTTAAGGCCGCGGAGTATACCACAAGCCGCACCAAAAAATGCAGTGGTTGTTTTTTGTACTTTTCCGCTTTTTGTTTATTCGCGTAAACAACAAACGGCGGTAATCTGTACGCCAGATTATCTGCAATTAATTGTTTAACGTTGGTACCGCTGCCGTTAATTATTGTTACAAAAATTTGAGTTCTGTTTTTTCTTAGGTTTTTTTAGGGTTGTTTTGTAACCTTTTGAATACAGATGCTTAAAAATAGCCTCATAAACCCTGTCAGCGCTGCGTTTCTTTCCACCTGGTGTACAGGCTAATTTCCAAAAACGAGAGCAAAATCGAATAGCGGGTTTTTTAACGTTTTAATCTTGTGAGGAAAACCGTTAATATAAACCAAATTAGCAGTCAGTTGCGTTATCCCTATTCTGGAGACATTTCCTTTGATCAACGTCCTTCTTGTTGATGACCACGAACTGGTGCGCGCAGGGATACGACGCATTCTTGAAGATATTAAAGGTATCAAAGTTGCCGGCGAAGCCTGCTGTGGTGAAGATGCCGTTAAATGGTGTCGCACTAACTCGGCGGACGTCGTGTTGATGGATATGAACATGCCCGGTATTGGCGGACTGGAAGCCACGCGTAAAATCGCCCGTACCTTTATTGATACAAAAGTCATCATGCTGACAGTACACACTGAAAATCCGTTGCCCGCCAAAGTGATGCAGGCGGGTGCTGCCGGGTATCTCAGCAAAGGTGCTGCTCCGCAGGAAGTGGTCAATGCTATCCGTTCAGTGTTTGCTGGTCAGCGTTATATCGCGTCGGACATCGCTCAACAAATGGCGTTGAGCCAGATTGAACCCGACAAAACAGAATCGCCATTCGCCTGTTTGTCTGAGCGCGAATTACAGATTATGCTGATGATCACCAAAGGCCAGAAGGTGAATGAGATTTCAGAGCAGTTGAATCTCAGCCCGAAAACGGTGAACAGCTACCGCTATCGAATGTTCAGTAAACTGAACATTCACGGCGATGTCGAACTGACTCACCTGGCAATTCGCCATGGTCTGTGTAATGCAGAAACCTTAACCAGCCAGTGAGTGATGTGTTCGATTCAAAAGCATTTCTGAAAACCGTTACCAGCCAGCCAGGCGTTTATCGGATGTATGACGCTGGCGGTACGGTTATCTATGTGGGGAAGGCGAAAGATCTTAAAAAGCGTCTCTCCAGTTATTTTCGCAGCAATCTAGCCTCCCGTAAGACCGAAGCGCTGGTCGCGCTTATCAACAGCATTGATGTCACTGTGACCCACACCGAGACAGAAGCGCTGCTGCTCGAACATAACTACATCAAACTTTATCAGCCGCGCTACAACGTGTTGTTGCGTGACGACAAGTCATACCCTTTTATTTTTCTGAGCGGTGATACTCATCCACGCCTGGCAATGCACCGTGGCGCAAAACATGCGAAGGGTGAATATTTTGGTCCGTTCCCTAACGGGTACGCCGTGCGTGAAACCCTGGCGTTGCTGCAAAAAATCTTCCCGGTTCGTCAATGCGAGAACAGCGTATATCGCAACCGCTCACGTCCCTGCCTGCAATACCAGATTGGGCGCTGCCTGGGGCCATGCGTTGCCGGCCTGGTGACGGAAGAAGAGTATGCCCAGCAGGTGGAGTATGTGCGCCTGTTTTTAGCCGGAAAAGACGATCAGGTGCTGACACAGCTGATTGCCCGCATGGAAAAAGCCAGCAGCACGCTGGAGTTTGAAGAAGCTGCGCGCATTCGCGATCAGATCCAGGCCGTGCGCAGGGTGACCGAGAAGCAGTTTGTTTCTAATACGGGTGACGATCTTGATGTGATCGGCGTTGCCTTTGATGCCGGGCTGGCCTGCGTTCACGTGTTGTTTATTCGCCAGGGCAAAGTGCTCGGCAGCCGCAGTTATTTCCCGAAAGTGCCTGGAGGTACGGAGCTTGGCGAGGTTGTTGAAACCTTTGTGGGCCAGTTCTACCTCCAGGGCAGCCAGATGCGTACGCTGCCTTCTGAGATCCTGCTCGATTTCAATCTTGATGATAAAACCCTGCTGGCCGATTCACTTTCTGAGCTGGCCGGGCGACGCGTTAATGTCCAGACCAAACCGCGCGGCGATCGCGCGCGTTATCTCAAGCTGGCGCGAACCAATGCCGCCACGGCATTGACCACCAGGCTCTCGCAGCAGTCGACAGTCAGCCAGCGCTTGACCGCCCTGGCAACGCTCCTGAAATTACCTGAAGTGAAGCGTATGGAGTGTTTTGACATCAGCCATACGATGGGTGAACAGACGGTGGCGTCCTGTGTGGTGTTTGATGCGAACGGTCCGGTGCGGGCCGAGTATCGTCGCTATAACATCACCGGCATCACGCCAGGCGATGACTACGCGGCCATGAATCAGGTGCTGCGTCGTCGTTATGGCAAAGCGATAGAAGAGAGCAAGATCCCGGATGTTATCCTGATTGACGGCGGCAAAGGGCAGCTTGGTCAGGCGAAAGCTGTTTTTGAATCGCTGGACGTGACCTGGGACAAACAACATCCGTTGCTGTTAGGGGTCGCAAAAGGGGCGGATCGTAAAGCGGGGCTGGAAACCTTGTTCTTCGAGCCTGAAGGTGAGGGGTTCAGTTTGCCGCCGGATTCTCCTGCGCTGCACGTGATTCAGCACATTCGTGATGAGTCCCACGATCATGCGATCAGCGGACACCGTAAAAAACGGGCAAAAGTGAAGAACACCAGTACACTTGAAACCATTGATGGCGTGGGTCCAAAACGTCGCCAGATGCTGTTGAAGTATATGGGTGGATTGCAAGGATTACTCAATGCGAGCGTTGAGGAAATTGCAAAAGTGCCGGGTATTTCGCAAGCACTGGCAGAAAAGATCTACTACTCGTTGAAACATTGAGGGCTCTGTAGCAACATAGAGCTAAATTTTACTGACAACAGACAGTTACCGTCATTATGCGATTTAATATCCCTACGTTGCTCACTCTCTTTCGCGTCGTGCTCATCCCGTTCTTTGTATTGGCGTTTTACCTGCCGGTTGTCTGGGCGCCTTTCGCGTGTGCACTGATTTTCCTTGTTGCTGCCGTAACTGACTGGTTCGATGGTTATCTGGCTCGCCGCTGGAACCAAAGCACCCGTTTTGGCGCATTCCTTGATCCGGTTGCTGATAAAGTCATGGTGGCTATCGCCATGGTGCTGGTGGCCGAACACTATCACACCTGGTGGGTGACACTGCCTGCGGCGACGATGATTGGTCGTGAGATTATTATTTCTGCGCTGCGCGAGTGGATGGCGGAGCTGGGCAAACGCAGCAGCGTGGCTGTGTCGTGGATCGGTAAAGTTAAAACAACGGCGCAAATGGCAGCGCTGGTCTGGATGCTGTGGCGTCCTAACGCCTGGGTTGAGTGGGCCGGTATTGGTTTGCTGTGGGTCGCTGCGGTTCTGACATTGTGGTCAATGTTGCAATATTTGAATGCTGCGCGCGGGGATTTGCTTGAACAGTGATCGTTTCGCCGTAAATTTCAGCAAACGATCCAGGGATGCAAAAAATAACGTTGACTCAAAACGTCATATAAGTAGAATGCAACGCATCGAACGGCGGCACAGCTAGCCGGACGATAATGAAATCAAGTGATTATATAATTACCTGGTGACATGCGGGAATAGCTCAGTTGGTAGAGCACGACCTTGCCAAGGTCGGGGTCGCGAGTTCGAGTCTCGTTTCCCGCTCCAGATTAAACACATCGGCAATTGCGGGTGTGAGTCGAGAGACAAAAGATTTAAGGCGCGTTAGCAAAGCGGTTATGTAGCGGATTGCAAATCCGTCTAGTCCGGTTCGACTCCGGAACGCGCCTCCACTTTCTTCCCTGGCCGGATGGTGGAATCGGTAGACACAAGGGATTTAAAATCCCTCGGCGTTCGCGCTGTGTGGGTTCAAGTCCCACTCCGGCTACCATGGGAAATAAAGAATAAAATCAATGATAAGCAGTGTCGTTAAACCACCGAAAGGTGGTTTTTTTGTATCTGAAATTCATGTCATGTACGCGCCTGCTAAGGCACGGTCCCCTCGATAAGCAATCCCGCCTCTTTGAGAGCAAGCACGACATTCATTTGCTGATTGTGGTTGGCTGGCAACTGGCTACAGTCAGCTATGCTCAGTGTCCACAAAGCCTGAGGGGTATAATCTGCATCTGGTTCTGCAAGCAAAAGCTGGGCTGCCCGGATCGTATAATCCTTATTCGGCCCGGCTAATGCCCGCGTAGAAAGGTATTCTCCGGCGGGAACATCTTTCACCCAGCCAAACTGGCATAACCCAAGGAATGCTGATTTAGGGCAAGCTTTCTCTTTTCCTGCGACCGCCTGGCTCCATGCTTCGACAGGTGTGAATCGCTGCCTGATAAGTTCTACCGCATTCAGGGTAATAACGCCGTAGCTACTTTGACTGGCTTTCATTATTGATTATGCCTTGCATCGGATTGCTGGATCTAACGATGATATCATCTGATGAAAAGTGAGGGGCTTGTAAGGGTAACAAAAAAGATGACAGAACCGCAGGTAACTGGACGACGTAAAGCATTATGGGATGCCTTCTGCCACAACCAGAAAATAACAGAAAACAGCACACTTCTGTTCGATACGGACCATGAGTCTATCGTGCGCGTCCGGCAGGTAGGGAAGACGTTATCCAGAAGCATTCTCTCGCGAAGTGAATCGATGGAAGCGCGGGTGATTGCTGAAACAAATATTCTGCTGAAGGATATTGAACACAACAGTGAACAGTATGATGGTCTTATCTATATGATGTTTACACGTCAAAATGATGATGTCATCCCGCTCTATATTGGTAAAGCTGAATCCAAAGGACGCAGTAACCCTGTGTCTGCCAATATAAAGGATGTGGCTCGCGTTAAAGATAAATTCGCCCGTTGGGGGGATAACTACCAGTACCATATTGGGGATCTGAGTGCATCTGTACTACCAGGCCACGATGCAAGGTATGTCACATTAAAATATCAGCATTGGGCGGAAAGCCTGTTTGTTTCATATCCAGCGGAACGGCCACAATTAAAGCAGGATATCTGGTTCTGGTGTAAAGCATGGAACAAAAATAATACAGGTATATGGCCTGAATTTGGCCCAATAAGATTAACGTTTCTGGAATATCTGTTAATTGGCGTGGCAAGTTCGCTATTCCCTGAGACATTGCTTAACCGTGAAGGGCATAGTCGTAGCTGACTGCAATAAGACGATTCACTGCCCTGCATTTTATCACCACTGAAGAGATAGCCCATTGCATGATTTGCGAAGGGCTATTAACTCAATCCGGGTATCACCAGCAAGAAATCACCTGTTAAGGCATCGCTACGCCCCGCCCAAATAAGCCTTCCTTACCTCCTGATTCCCCAGCAGCTCCTCACCGCTGCCGCTCAGTCTGATTTGCCCGTTGACCATCACATAACCCCGGTCAGAGAGCTTCAGCGCGTGATGCGCATTTTGCTCCACCAGGAAAATGGTCATCCCGTTGCGGGCCAGTTCGCGCAGGGTCTGGAAGATCTGTTTCACCACGATAGGGGCTAACCCCAGGCTCGGTTCATCCAGCAGCAGTAGCTTGGGCCGGCTCATCAGCGCCCGGGCGATGGCCAGCATTTGTTGCTCCCCGCCGGACATGGTCATCGCGCGCTGTTTGCGGCGCTCCTTCAGACGCGGGAACAGATCAAACATGCTTTGCATATCCTGCGCGGCATACTGATTGCCGATGGGGATAGTCCCCATCAACAGATTTTCTTCCACCGTCATATCCGGGAAAATACGCCGTCCTTCCGGTGCCTGTGCAATGCCGCCGGCGGCAACGAAGTGCGTCGACTGGTGGCTGATATCATCCCCGCAAAACAGGATTTGACCCTTTCTGATGCGCGGCTGCCCGAAGATAGACATCAGCAGAGTGGATTTCCCCGCGCCGTTCGCGCCAATCAGCGCCACGGTTTCCCCCGGGTTAACCTGCAAGGAAACCTGTTTTAACGCCTGGATCACGCCGTAGAACACATCCACTTCACGAAACTCCAGCATTGCCTCGCTCATATATTGACCTCGCTCTCATCGGTGCCCAGATAAGCGGCAATCACTTTTTCATCGTGCTGGATCTGCTCGGGTTTTCCCTGAGCAATGACATCACCGTGGTCGAGCACAATAATGTCGTCCGAAATCTCCATCACCATCCCCATATCATGTTCAATCAGTAGCACCGTTATCTGGTGATGATCGCGCAGAAAACGGATGATTTTACTGAGCGTGCGGGTTTCAACCGGGTTCAACCCGGCGGCAGGTTCGTCCAGACAAATCATCTCTGGCCCGGTGCACATGGCGCGCGCAATTTCCAGCCGACGCTGCTGCCCGTAAGACATCTCGCCCGCCAGCCGGTTGGCGCAATCCACCAGATCCACCACCTCCAGCCAGTAAAAGGCCCGGTCCAGGGCTGCACTTTCCGCCCGGCGATAGGCAGGGGTATTAAGCACACCGGCAATCAGATTACGGTTTACCTGCATGTGCTGCGCGACCAGCAGGTTTTCCACTACCGACATCTCCCGAAATAGCCGAATATTTTGAAAGGTACGGGCAAGCCCGGCGCGGTTCACCAGATGCGTTCCACCGAACATCTTGTAAAAAAGACGCTGCCCCAACTGCGTCGGTTTTATCCAGTCGCCTGGCTGAAATTTTTGCCCCAGCACCTGAATCACATTGGTGGTTTTACTGCGGGTGTTGAACATAATGTTGCCGCCGGATGCCTTATAGAACCCGGTCAGGCAGTTAAATACCGTGGTTTTACCCGCACCGTTCGGCCCAATCAGGGCGGTTATCGAACCGCGTTGTACCTCCAGATTGACATCGTTTAACGCCTTAATACCGCCAAAATGCATCATCAGATGTTCAACGCTTAAGATCGTTCCGTTCATGGCGCGACTCCCTTACGTACGGCAAAACCGCTGCGGTTAATGCGGATCAGGCCGCGCGGTCGCCAGATCATCATGACCACCATCAACATGCCAAACAGCAGAACGCGATACTCCGCAAAGCTGCGCAACAGTTCCGGCGTGACGGTAAGCACAAAGGCGGCAAGCACCACGCCCACGGTCGAACCCATACCGCCCAGCACCACAATGGCGAGGATCAGCGCCGACTCAAAAAAGGTAAACGAGGTGGGATTCACAAAACCCTGATAAGTCGCGAAGAACACCCCGGCAATCCCGGCGGTGGACGCACCCAGAGTAAAGGCCGAGAGCTTCACCAGCACATGATTTAGCCCCATTGAACGGCAGGCAATCTCGTCCTCGCGCAGCGCTTCCCATGCCCGGCCGATCGGCATCCGTGTCAGACGATGTTTGATGTACAGCACCAGAAGCACCACCAGGAAGAGGACTGCATAGATAAAGATAAACTTCAGGTTCGGGTTATAGGTCAGGTGGAAAAACTCATGGAAGGGGACGCCTCCCTCTTTGGCGCGCCGTCCAAATTCCAGGCCAAAAAAGGTCGGCGGCGGGGCGGAGATACCATTCGGACCGCCGGTGAACGACAGCCAGTTATTGAGGATCAGGCGGATAATCTCTCCAAACCCCAGTGTCACAATCGCCAGGTAATCCCCGTGCATTCGCAGCACCGGAAAGCCCAGCAAGGCACCCGCGGCGGCGGCCATCAGTGCGGCAAGCGGCAGCATGGACCAGAAACCCAGCCCAAGATACTGATACCCCAGTGCCAGGCCATAAGCGCCAATGGCATAAAAGGCGACATACCCCAAATCCAGCAACCCCGCCAGACCCACCACAATATTCAGCCCAAGACCGAGCAACACATAAATCAGGCCCAGAATGGCAACGGTCAACACGTACTTTGTGGCGACAAAGGGGAAGCACACGGCGAGCGCGATAACCAGCGGGATAATCCAGCGCATCCGGCTTTTATAATCTGCCGGGCGAACATAAACGCCCGCGTTATCCGTTTCAAAACGGGACAAGAAACGCATCCCGGCATGAGTACCTAAAAAGGCGCTGAGCATAAACCGCCCGACCATGACGATGGCGACAATCCACGCCAGCCGGGGCCCCGCAAAGTTAAAGCTGTAACCATCCAGAACAACACCCACGATCGGGCCGAAAATGATGAGCGCAACCATGCCTGAGAAAATCGTATCCAGGATACAGCGCTTCAGTGAGAAACCGTCAGACGACACAGCGTGTGATGTCATGTCATTCTCCCTCACACTTTAGCCACGACAGGGCGGCCAAGCAGTCCCTGTGGGCGGAAAATCAGGATAACCACCAGTAATCCAAACGAGAACACATCTTTATAATCCGAGTTCACCATCCCGGAGAACTGCGCTTCGGCGACGCCGAGGATCAACCCGCCGAGCATGGCGCCTGGTAATGAACCTATTCCCCCAAGTACCGCTGCGGTAAAAGCCTTAATACCAATGACGAACCCGGCGTAAAAATCAAACGTGCCGTAGTTCATGGTGATCAACACCCCGGCAAGGCCTGCCATTGCCGCGCCAATCACAAAGACCAGTGAAATGATCCTGTCTGTGTTGATCCCGAGGATCGAAGCCATTTTGCGATCCTGCTGAACCGCGCGGCACATGCGTCCTAAGCGGGTATTGCCGATTATCCAGGTCAGCAACAGCATTCCCAGGAACGAGGCGACCAGAATAAAGACTTTGGTATAGGTTATCTGGACAAAACCATCACCCAGATGGAAACGGAGCACGCCATCAAGCATAGTGGGAACCCCTTGCTGACGCGGCCCCTGGCTGATTTGCGCGTAGTTTTGCAGGATGAGTGACATCCCGATGGCGGAAATCAGCGGTGCTAAACGGGTGGAGTTGCGTAGCGGTTTATACGCAATGCGCTCTATCGTCCAGCCATACACGCCCGTCACCACAATGGTAAAGACCAGTGTGCCGAGAATGAGCAGGGGGAACGATTGCAAACCGAAGAACGACAGCAGCGCCAGGCCGATGGCGCAGAGATAGGCAGAAATCATATACACCTCGCCATGAGCGAAGTTAATCATGCCGATAATGCCATAAACCATGGTGTAACCAATGGCGATCAATCCATAGACAGAACCGAGTGTTAGGCCATTGATTAATTGTTGCAGGAAGAATGTACTCATCTTAGCGCGCTCTTTATAAAGGCCGCGCGAACCGCGCAGCCTGATGTTTATTTCGCGCCGGCAGAAGACCTGCCGGCGTTGAGCGTGACTCCGTCCTGTTACTGCACTTCCTTATATTTTCCTTTGTCATCCCACTGATACACAACGTAGTCAGACACTTTCAGGTCGCCTTTGCTGTCCCAGGCTTTTTTACCCATTACGGTTTCAACCGGGTTGGCTTTCAGCCACTCGCTGGCTTTGGCGGAATCCGTACCACCGGTCGCTTTGAATGCCGCAGCAATGGCCTGCACAGAGGCATAGGAGTAAAGGGTGTAACCTTCCGGTTCAAATTTGCCTGCGCGGAATTTCTCGATAACGGCTTTGCCATCCGGGATCAGACGCGGATCTTTACCGAAGGTCATATAAATACCGTTGGTGTATTGCGGCCCACCTGCGGCGGTCACCATCTCTTCATTGACGATACAGTCGCCAGAGAAGAATTTGGCCTGTACACCTTGCTCACGCATCTGACGCACCAGCGGGCCGGCTTCCGGGTGACAGCCGCCGAAGAACACCACGTCTGGCTTCTGGGCACCAATTTTGGTGACCAGGGCGTTAAAGTCTTTTTCACCACGCGATAAACCTTCGTACATCACATCCTGGACACCGCGTTTTGCCAGCGCGGCTTTGGTGGCATCTGCCAGCCCCTGACCGTAGGTATCTTTATCGTGAATGATGACGACCCGTTTGGCTTTCAGCTTATCGATGATGAAATCGCTGGCAACCAGACCCTGCTGGTCATCGCGTCCGCACATGCGGAACATATCGCTCATGCCGCGTTCAGTGATAAGCGGGTTGGTTGAACCAGGGGTGATGGCAATAATCCCCGCATCGCTATACACCTCTGAGGCGGGCATGGTTGAGGAGGAGCAGAAATGGCCAATAACGGCTTTGACTTTATCCTGGTCGACTAATCGGTTAGCAACCGCAACGGCCTGTTTAGGCTCGCAGGCGTCATCGCCCTGAACCAGCTTAATTTTCTCACCGTTGATCCCTCCTGCGGCGTTAATGTCTTCTGCTGCCTGTGTGGCACCATGCCAGTACTGATCGCCATACGTGGCATTAGGGCCAGTGAACGGTCCGGCGACACCAATAACAATATCCGCCTGGGCGGAGAATGCGGTCACCAGACAACCTGCCAGCACAAGAGAAAGAGGACTTCTGATAAATTTCAGCGACATTATTATGTTCCTTAGCGAAGAGGTTTTTGCACGAGGTTAAAGCCCGAACGCCCGACGGCGTTGCCAATCCAAAAACAAAAACGAGAACAAAATGCACTAAACACGACAACATACTGCTTATTACGGCGAGGGTTCCTTGCGCAAAATTCGCGCGCAAAACAACAAGCAAAATAGTTGCCAGAATTGTTAACCCATTGACCGGGCTGCGACATGTTTGAGTATAGAGTGCCGTTTTACGCCGCCTTGCGGGACGCAATGAAATTACAGCGGAGATCACATCTCGTTAACAAGAATGCCCATAAGTTGTGCAATGGTCACGGTTTGTGCTTTTTTGCACCAATAAAGACCTAAACTTCAGATAGGCATGGCGTGCGATATATGCCAGGATCTTTTCCTTTTTTATCAGGAGTGTCAGCGATGACGGAAGGCCCATTAAATGAAGGCGAAATGGCGTGGCTGGAAGAGACATTAATCTCTTACGGGCATGAAGATGCGTCAGTTATCGACGTGTCTGAACTGGACGGTATGCTCACCGCAGTCCTTTCTGGCCCTGTTGTGGTTGAACCCGATGCATGGCTGGTGGCTGTCTGGGGTGGCGAAAAATATATCCCACGCTGGAAAAACGATCGCGAAATGAACCGCTTTATCGACCTTTGCTTTAAGCATATGAACGATATTGCCGAGCGACTGAGCGAATATCCGGAACAGTTTGAACCGATGTTTGGTTTTAACGATGTGGATGGTCAGAGCTACACGGTGGTTGAAGAGTGGTGCTACGGCTACATGCGCGGTGTGGCGCTGACCGACTGGTCATCATTACCGCAAGAGCTGAAAGCCGATCTGGATGTGATTGCTCTGCACGGTACCGAAGAGAACAGCGACAAGCTGGATGAACTGACCGAAGAAGAATACACCGCCAGTATTGAGGGCATCCAGCCTGCGGCGCTGCGTTTGTACAACTACTGGGTCGAGAATCCGCAGCAGCCTGTCGCACAAAAACCGGTCGTAAATGGCGCGAAAGTTGGGCGCAACGATCCGTGTCCGTGCGGTAGCGGCAAGAAGTTTAAAAGCTGCTGTCTGCACTGATAAAAAAAGGGGCTACCAGGTAGCCCCTTTTTTTTAACCCACTTCCGGCAGCAGCCCTGCTGCAATCAAAAACTGCACGAGAATAACCACCACACCGCAGGCGAACACAATACACAGCAGCGGTTTACCACCCGCAACCCGGTAGCCTTGTTCCGGATGCTGCTGGCGGCTTTTCCATGCCAGCAGGGAAGGTAGCAGCAGGGCAAGGACGGATAACGCCACACCGGCATAACCCAGCGCCATCACAAAACCACGCGGATAAAACAGCGCAAACGCCAGCGGTGGCAGGAAGGTGATTGCCCCTGTCTGAATACGCCCGGCAGCGGTGTTACGACGCTGGAACAGATCGGCCAGGTAGTCAAACAGGCCAAGCGCCACGCCGAGGAACGATGTTGCCAGCGCCAGGTCGGCAAACAGATGCACTGCCAGCTCAACGTGTGAAGAGGTCACCACGTCACGCACCGCCACCAGGAAACCATTCAGACCCGAATGTTCGGCCATCAGGCCAACAAAAGTTGAAGAATCAATACTGCCCAGCGTCACCAGCTGCCAGAAAATATAGGCAATCAGCGGAATGGCGCTACCAATCATAAAGATGCGGCGTAGCTTGCGGATATCACCATTCATGTAGCTGACGATACTAGGCACGCTGCCGTGGAAACCAAACGAGGTGAAAATCACCGGAATAGCGGAAAGCGCCAGCCCTTTTTCCAGCGGTAGCGTCAGCAGGTTAACCTTGTGAACATGCGGTGCCAGTAAAACCAGCATCACGATCAGAAACAGAATTTTGGCGCTGAACAGAAAACGGTTGAACAGATCAACCAGCGATGTGCCCACACAAACAACGCCGCCGCCGATGAGGGCAAAGCAAATTGCCCCGGTGGCTGGTGTGATGCCGGTGCCGAACCAGTCGTTGACGCTGGAGGCGATAAGCTCCCCGGCGCCGCTGATGTAGGCCGCAGTCAGGGCATACATCAGGAACATCATGCTAAATCCGGTTATCCACTGGCCGTAGCGCCCCAGGTAGCGTGCCGCAAGTGACCCCAGGCCGGTATCAGCGGGAACGTGCTGATACACTTCCAGCAGTAATAACGCGGTGTAGCACATCAATGCCCACAGGCAGAACAGCAATATCAGCGTTACGCTGAATCCGACACCTGCCGCCGCCAGCGGCATGGCCAGCATTCCTGCGCCAATTGTGGTGCCAGCGACGATAAAAATACTTCCCAGGGTTCTGTTTTTCACGCTTTCCTCTACAACGAACTTACATCGCGACAAAATCTGCGGCGCAGAGTAAGGGAAAAGCGCTATCTCGTCAAATCACCGTTACAAGTGGTGTAATCATTAGTTTACGCTTTGCCCGGGGGGCTTAAACCTGGGCAACTCACTGATCCTTTTTGGGGTTCTGCCTACTTCATAAGGGCAATGTTATCGCGCGAAAATCAGGCGTACCTTAAACAGTAAAGATAAATTATCAAAAAAAGTGAGGGGCAATGGCGGGGACAAATCCATTCACGGCAGCCTGGAGTCGCGGCGGTAATTTACTTTGTCACGGACACTGGATTATCAGCTGGCAGGATAAAGCACTGACGCTGCCGGAGTCCCGGCAGGACAAAGACATGGGCACCTGGGCCATTTATTCCATTATTGACCCGGAAGATGAAACCTTTGCCCAGGGGCTAACGGAAGATGACTGGATCATCGAAAATGTCGAGTGGCTGACCGATCTCTTCTTCGATGCCGGTGTACCGCTGGAAACGGCAAATTATCGTTACTTCTACCAGGCCGTTAATCCACATGACTGGCGTTGTACCAGCTGCGCGGGGTGCATGTAAACCTGCGCCAGCGCAAGGCGTATTTCCCCTGGAACGTATAGTCTGCTGACTTCTTTTCAGAGGGGGTAAAAATGTCGATCCACGGACATGAAGTGCTCAATATGATGGTTGAGTCTGGCGAACAGTACACAGAGCAAAGCCTGGTTGCGGCTATTCAGGCGCGTTTTGGCGAAGCAGAACGTTTTCATACCTGTTCAGCAGAAGATATGACGGCGGGTGAGCTGGTGGCATTTCTGGCGGCGCGCGGCAAGTTTATTCCGGCTGCGGAAGGATTTTCAACACACGAAAGTAAAATTTGCCGTCATTAAAACAGTGCGGAGCTGAATATTCAGCTCCGCATGATCTTAATTTTGTGTATCGAGAGTTGAAAGCTCTTTATCGATAAAGTAAAGACCTTCACCGGATTTACCCGCCAGAGATAATTTATCCAGCACGGATTTAAACAGCTTCTCTTCTTCGTGTTGCTCGGCAACATACCATTGCAGGAAATTAAAGGTCGGATAATCCTGGCTGGTCATTGCTGCGTGCGCCAGTTCGTTAATTTTCTGGGTGATCAGTTGCTCGTGTTCGTAGGTGGCGCGGAACAGTTCATCAAGCGAAGCGTATTCCGCGAATGGTGACTCAACGGTGGCAATGCGCGGCAGGCTGCCCGTATCTGTCAGATAATCAAACAGACGCTGCATGTGCGTCATCTCTTCCTGAGCATGACGGCGCAGAAACGCGGCCGCACCTTCAAAGCTGTGATAGCTGCACCAGGCGCTCATCTGTTGATAGAGCAGGGATGAGCACAGTTCAAGGTTCATTTGAGCATTGAGCTTGTCGATCATTTCAGTTTTCAGCATGGTGCAGCTCCGGTTTATTATTTCTGGTTCACGATGAGCGCCACTATAATTTGTTATTTAATTATTTGCAAAAAGTAAAATAAATAACTTTTTATTAAAAATACGAATGGGAATAAAACGCATTGGCGCTTTTTATATTTATTAATGAGAATTGTTTTTGTTCTTAATTGAATATACTGCCAGTCAGCACTGGCAGTAAGGATTAATACCAGGGATTAGCGCTATTTGGATTAACGGCATAACCCATGCACTTGTACTGGATGGTAACGCTTTCGTTCAGGCACAGTGAACCACTGATCAGGGTACAGGTTTTAATCGGCTGGCCGTAGGCTGAGGCAGTGGCATAACCCATGCTTTGACAGGCTTTTGCCGCGGTGCCGTTAGTAACGTAGTCATCGTAATGGGCGTTCTGGAGCATTGCCTGACCGTAGTCGAGACGGACTATCCCGTTTGGTGCATCCAGGTTACTCACTTCGGCCTTCCGGGTGACAGAACAACCCGCAAGTAACAGGAGCGTAGCGGCAACGAATACTCTTTTCATATATCGCTCTGAATAGATGGAGATACGTTATCCTAACCGCAGATGCCTGGCGCAATGCCAGGAATAGCCAGACAAACTGCCCTTTCTCTTTGCAACGGAGTACAACACACCTGCCACAGGCGCATGTTTCGCGCCGAATCACCTCGAATTTGTGAGCGCCATTCTGTTTTTTAAAACAAGTTTTCACTTAATTTGAAAGCGTGTTTATTTGATAGTAAGGTGATGTCTTCAGGTATCCACGGCGGGCTACCCCGCAACGCATTCAGGAGAGTAAAGATGAAAATTGCACTGATGATGGAAAACAGCCAGGCGGGTAAAAATGCCATCATCCTTAACGAGTTGAACGCTGTTGCCGATGAGAAAGGCTTCCCGGTGTATAACGTCGGGATGAGTGATGAAAACGATCATCATCTGACCTACATCCACCTGGGGATTATGGCGAGCATTCTGCTGAATTCCAAAGCCGTGGATTTCGTTGTGACCGGCTGCGGTACAGGGCAGGGGGCGCTGATGTCCCTGAACATTCATCCGGGCGTTATCTGCGGATATTGCATTGACCCGGCTGACGCATTCCTGTTTTCACAGATCAACAACGGTAACGCGCTGTCACTGCCATTTGCTAAAGGCTTTGGCTGGGGTGCCGAACTGAACGTGCGCTTCATCTTCGAAAAAGCCTTTACTGGCCGTAAAGGTGAAGGCTACCCACCAGAGCGTAAAGAGCCACAGGTGCGTAACGCCGGGATCCTGAACCAGGTGAAAGCGGCGGTGGTGAAAGAAAATTATCTTGATACCCTGCGCGCTATCGATCCTGAGCTGGTGAAAACCGCCGTATCCGGCCAGCGTTTCCAGCAGTGCTTCTTCGAAAACTGCCAGGACAAAGAGATTGAAGCCTTTGTTCGCGGGATTGTTGGCTAATCCCGTGTCGGCCGGATGATCCGGCCGATAAACAGTGTTCATCACAGGCCCGATAAGCAATATCGGGCTTTTTATTTCTTCAGCGACACTGCGCTGCCTGCATCTTTGGTCAGGCGTAATGTATCAAACATCCCCACCAGGCAAATGATCGCGATAACCACAAATGCCAGCCTGAAGCTGATGCCGGGTATCGCCGCCATCCCGATGGTATCACTGACCTTTTCGCCAATACGAATACCAATTGCCCCGAGCGTAATGCCCAGCCCAACGGCAAGCTGCGTGGCAGTGGAAAACAGCGTGTTGGCATAGCTCATCTGGGCCGACGGAACATCGGCAAAAGCCAGCGTGCTCACGGCCGTAAACTGAATAGAGCGGAATACGCCACCCAGATAGAGGATCAGCATAATCAGCCAGACCGGCGTGTGCGGGGTAAGAAATGCACAGGCCAGCAGCGCCAGCACGTTTAATGCGCCATTAATCAGTAACAGGCGTTTAAACCCTAAACGGCGGATGAGTGGTGTGGTTACGGGTTTAATCGTCAGATTCCCGACAAATACTGCCAGCACCAGCAGGCCGGAATGAAACGCATCCATGCCAAAGCCGACCTGGAACATCAGCGGCAACAGGAAAGGCACGGCACTTATTGATGCACGAAATAGCGAGCCACCGTACATCGTGACCCGAAAGGTCGGCACCTGCATCGCGTCCAGGCGGATCATCGGCCACTGCGCGCGCTGGAAATGGCGCAGGGCGAACGTCAGGGCGGCGGAGCCGATGGCTAACAGCAGCAGCGTCAGCCCCTCCTGCATGTGTTGACCACCCATGGATTCCATCGCGTACACCAGGCTTACCATAGCCACCGTTGTGGCGACAAAACCCGGTAAATCAAAGGGACGGCGGGCATTTTCATGAAGGTCGGGAATGATCTTCAGCGCCAGAATAATAGCGGCGATACCCAACGGGACATTGATGAAAAAGATCCAGCGCCAGTCGGCGTAGCTGGTAATAAAACCGCCGAGCGGCGGGCCGATAATCGGGGCAACCAGCGCAGGCCAGGTCAGCGTGGCGATAGCGGTAATAAGCTGGTGTTTCGGTGTGGTGCGTAAAACGGCCAGGCGGCCGACGGGCACCATCAGCGCGCCGCCCATCCCCTGAAGCACGCGCATGGCAACGAACTGATCCACCGTAGTCGAGAGGCCGCAAAATACCGATGCCAGGGTGAAGATAGCCAGTGCAAGGGCGAATACCTTGCGCGCGCCGAAGCGGTCGGCAATCCAGCCACTGGCGGGGATCAGCACGGCAAGCGTAATCAGATATGCACTGATACCAATATTAAGGTCAACCGCCTGTACGCCGAAACTTTTTGCCATGTCCGGCAGTGCCGTGGCGATAACCGTACCGTCAAGAAACTCCATAAAGAAAGCACCGGCGACCAACAGCGCCGCAGGCGACAAGCCCCGACTCTCTTTGCCGGTTATGTTTTCACTCATTTTCTTCCTGCCGTATCAAAAAAAATTATAAAAATTTACTGGAATTTATAGGTGCGTAACTTACGGATTTACCGCGATTTTTCTTAACAAGCTGGTAGCACTGGTGGATTTACAATTGTGATGGAGGTCACAAAAATATTGATTTATGTGACGATGGTCATATTATAAGCGCATTGACAATAACACCTGCATAACAAATTACCGGAGCATCACAATGAAACTGCGCAAAATCCTGAAAAGCATGTGGGCTAACTACTGCAATACATTTAAAGACGTACCACCGGGTGCTATGTTCTGATGGAAAAACCTGCTTCGGCAGGTTTTTTTATGCCTGTAAACGACGAGAGGGAGATGAAAGGGGCTACGTTTTGTTACTATGGCTACCTTTAAATAAGGAGAAAGCCTATGTCTCAAAACCTGAGCGCCGATCAGGAACTGGTGTCTGACGTCGTTGCATGTCAGTTGGTTATCAAACAAATCCTTGATGTGCTGGACGTGATTGCGCCGGTTGAAGTGCGCGAAAAAATGTCCAGCCAACTGAAAACCATCGATTTCACCAGCCATCCTGCTGCGGCAGACCCGGTTACGCTCCGTGCTATCCAGAAAGCCATTGCGCTAATCGAGTTACGATTCACACCGCAGGGTGAGTCCCACTAAAATAAACCGATGTTTTGAAATTAGAAACACTTTTCTGAAAAACGTCGAAGGGCGACAGGACTGTCGCCCGGAGAGATTCTTAAAAGAACGTCTGCACCAGCAAATAACTCGCCGCACATGCGCAACTCACACCAATCAGACCCGGCAGTATGAAGCTGTGGTTAAGGATAAACCGGCCAATACGCGTGGTTCCTGAACGGTCAAAGCCGATACAGGCCAGATCGCTTGGATAGGTGGGCAGGACAAAGTATCCGTAAGATGCCGGGAAGAAAGCGATCAGCATTTTAGGATCGATACCCAGCATTAGCCCCATCGGCGCCACCGCCGTGAGTGCGGCAGCCTGACTGTTGACCAGCTTAGAAACCAGAAACAGTACAATGGCATACGTCCAGGGATGACTTTTCACCACGCCTTCAAGCGCCATTTTTAGCTCATCAAGGTGCGCCTGGAAAAAGGTATCGCTCATCCACGCCACGCCAAATACCGAGAAAATCGCGACCATCCCGGCTTTGAATACGGCGCCGTTTGATATGGTTGCCGCATTAACCTTACAGGCGACTAACATCACTGCCCCGGCAATGAGCATCATCATCTGGATGACCAGATTCATCGAAAGAGCTGTCATTTTGCCTTTCACGTCGAAGGCTGGCCGCAGCTCTGGCAACGCCCCCAGCAGCACGACCACGGCAATCCCGGCAAAGAAGATCCACGTGGACCAGTACGCCTGTTTCGGGAAGCGCTGATTCATTAGGGTTTCCGTGCCGCCATAAATAAACTCACGCTGTTTAGGGTCTTTTATCCTCTCCTGAAACTCCACGTCATCCGCCAAATCTTTGCCTCGCCGCAGGCTCCAGAGTGCCGCGATAGCCACGCCAAAGAGAGAGGCAGGAACCGATACCGCCAGGATTTCGAGGATCCCCCAGGCGTGACCAATACCGTGTTGCGCGCCAAGAATCGACACCAGAGAAACCACCGCCACGGACACTGGGGACGCGGTGATCGCCATTTGCGAGGCCACAGAGGCCACCGCCATCGGGCGTTCAGGGCGAATGCCTTTTTTCAGCGCGATATCGGCAATGATGGGAAACATGGTGTAAACCACATGCCCGGTCCCGCATAAAAACGTCAACATCCATGTGGTAAAGGGGGCAAGGAGGGTGATGTGCTGCGGGTGCTTACGTAACAGCCGCTCGGCGAATTGCATCATCACATTCAGGCCGCCTGCCGTCTGCAATGTAGCCGCACAGCCAATAACGGCCAGGATCGTCAACATCACGTCAACCGGGGGTTTACCCGGTTGCAGGCCAAAGACAAAACACAAAACGAACAGACCGATACCGCTTATCAGGCCAAGACCCATACCGCCGAACCGCGTTCCCGCAAGCAGGCAGAGGATAATGACAATAAACTCGATGGTAATCATGAAGCTCCCTCGTCAAAGATAATGAAATTACGTAAATCATTACATGATGTAGGGATATTCATTGGGAGCGAGATCTGATTTGTTAAATGTCAGAAAAAGCAGAGGGTTGATAATAGAGAAGGGTGCCTGCATCGGGAAGAAGATGCAGGCTACAGGATCAGTGGTGCTGGTAATTCACAATATCAAGTAAATGGCGGTCGGTCTGTTCCTGGCACAATCCGGCACGTTTCGCATTATGGATCTCAGCTGCCAGGGTTTTCAGCAACACGCCATCCTGCTGTTGCTCTTTGCCCATATCCTGCAAAAAAAGCAGCGTGGTGCTGTCTTTCTGCGCTTTGGCTTCATCTGCCAGGCTGTTTAGTGTGGTGCAACGCTGTTCGTACTCCTCCAGCGTTTTCTGGAAAAGATCTTCCAGGCAGGAGTAATCGTCTTCCATCGTATCGATGGCTTTAACGATAGGGTTAGCCCCAACATGCTTCATAAAATCAAAGACACGCATCATATGGGTGACATTACTTTGCGCCTGCGAGCGAAAGAAGGTGGCAGTACCGTTGAGGCTGTTCTCAGAACACCAGTCGCTCAAATACAAATGCAGATTAGAGGCGTAAAACTCCAGATTCATCTGGGCATTAAGTTTCTGAATCATCGCTTGGGTAGCCATACTAATATCCTTATTTACTGTGGGCACGAATGCCCGCTGCTTAACCAGGTTCGGCAGGTCGTTGACGCTTACCGCACAACGTAATCAACGCACGATAATGGAGAGCAGAATAGAGATATTCTGCATTGACTGAATGTGCTCGAATATTCACGTCCTGTGTTCGATGCTAATAAGCATACCCTTGTCAGAGGAGTAAGAAAACTCTTAAGGCTGTTTATTTTACGTTACATTACAAATTTTAATATACTTTAAGTAACTAAATGGGGATACATAGTTGTTGATTTATTAACCCATTGAAAATAAACGTTTTGATTATTTATTATATAGATTGTTGCAATAACTAAATAACCGGTAGATGGATGTAATGTGTATCCCTGTAATCACAGGTAAAACAATATATCTTTCCGATAATATATGATGTGATAGAAAAATTGCGCCAGATCATTTTTCTTCCTTATGCCTGTTTATGTGATCCGCTCGTAAGTTTGCTCTCGCGCATTATGAAAAAATGAAACATCGTTTTATCTTTTATTTGGTGGTGAGGTGAAAATGGCTAAGGTTGCGGTGCTGCTGGCACCAGGGTTTGAAGAAGCGGAAGCAATTATTACGATTGATATCCTGCGTCGTATGAATATTGAGGTGGACACGCTCGCCTGTGCGGAGTCGCGTGCAGTGGTGAGCTACCACAATATTCCCATGGTGGCGGACAGCACGCTGCTGGAACGCATCGACACGCTGTATGACGCCGTCGTGTTGCCCGGCGGGCCACAGGGGAGTGTAAATCTGGCGGCAAACCGGGATGTCCTGCGGTTTGTTGCGGCGCATGATGAAAGCGGTAAGTTTATCTGCCCAATCTGCTCTGCCGCTGCCCGGGTACTCGGCGCAAATGGCCTGCTGAAGGGGCGTCGCTATGTCTGTTCCGGTGATTTATGGCAACAGGTCAGCGACGGCGTATTTGTCGATGCGCCGGTGGTGGAGGACAAAAACCTCATCGGTGGCAAAGGGCTTGGACACGCCTTTGATTTCGCCCTGACGCTTTCTGCACGTCTGCTGGGCGACGAACTTCCCGTGCGCGATCACGCGGATCACATCTATTACACCTGGTAATTTTCCTGCCGGGCGTTATGGCGTCCGGCTTACAGGGATTTCTTAGCTAACCTTATGGATAATTCTGCTTAGCTGCCTTTCATTTGTCCGACAATATCTGCCGTTTTTATGTCATTTTCCGCTGAATTTATGTACGCAATTACTGTAATTCTGCGGTGTGATGGCGCTCTCTTATGGATGATTAATTTCCCGCTAAAACTATCACCAGCACTAACGCTTATGACGAGGTAAGCGCTAATGCCTTGTTTTAAGTCCGATTAAATAAGAAGCACGCAAATATTCCCTACAGAAAAGAATGCTAAAGCTGGAGTTTACCATGCACAAATTTACTAAAGCTCTGGCGGCCGTTGGACTGGCTGCTGTTATGTCACAATCCGCTATCGCAGAAAATTTAAAACTCGGTTTTTTGGTGAAACAACCTGAAGAACCCTGGTTCCAGACCGAATGGAAATTCGCTGATAAAGCCGGGAAAGATTTAGGTTTTGACGTGATTAAAATTGCCGTGCCGGACGGTGAAAAGACCCTGAATGCCATTGATAGCCTGGCGGCCAGCGGTGCGAAAGGATTCGTTATCTGTACGCCTGATCCAAAACTCGGTTCCGCGATTGCCGCAAAAGCACGTGGCTATGACATGAAAGTCATCGCCGTTGACGACCAGTTCGTCAATGCTAAAGGTAAACCAATGGACACCGTGCCGCTGGTCATGATGGCAGCCACCAAAATCGGTGAACGCCAGGGCCAGGAACTTTATAAAGAGATGCAAAAACGCGGCTGGGACGTGAAAGAAACCGGCGTGATGGCCATTACCGCGGATGAGCTGGATACTGCCCGCCGTCGTACCAGCGGTTCAATGGATGCCCTGAAGGCGGCCGGTTTCCCTGAAAAACAAATCTACAAAGTACCGACCAAATCCAACGACATCCCGGGTGCGTTTGACGCGGCTAACTCCATGCTGGTACAGCACCCTGAAGTGAAACACTGGCTGGTGGTCGGTATGAACGACAACACCGTGCTCGGTGGTGTGCGTGCAACAGAAGGTCAGGGCTTCAAAGCACCAGACGTTATCGGTATTGGTATCAACGGTGTTGACGCTGTGAGCGAACTCTCTAAAGCCCAGGCTACCGGTTTCTACGGCTCTCTGCTGCCAAGCCCGGACGTACACGGCTATAAATCCAGCGAGATGCTCTACAACTGGGTGACCAAAGGGGCGGAACCGCCGAAATTCACCGAAGTGACCGATGTGGTGCTGATCACCCGCGATAACTTCAAAGAGGAACTGGCGAAAAAAGGACTGGGTGGTAAGTCATAAGTAATTCGCTGTGATTGCGCCCCTCATGTCGCCGTGAGGGGCCAGACGTACACACTACAGGAATCACGGAGTCGTTATGCAACAGTCCTTACCGTATCTCTCTTTTCGCGGCATCGGTAAAACATTCCCCGGCGTAAACGCGCTGACCGATATCAGCTTCGATTGCTATGCCGGCCAGGTTCACGCCCTGATGGGGGAGAACGGCGCGGGGAAATCTACGCTGTTGAAAATCCTCAGCGGCAACTACGCGCCAACCACCGGTACGCTTGCCATTCGCGGCGAAGAGGTGGCATTTGCCGACACAACAGCCGCACTGAATGCGGGTGTGGCCATCATTTATCAGGAGCTGCATCTGATCCCTGAAATGACGGTGGCAGAAAACATCTATTTAGGCCAGCTTCCGCACAAAAGCGGCGTGGTAAATCGTTCGCTACTCAATTATGAAGCGGGGCTGCAATTAAAACACCTTGGGCTGGATGTCGATCCACAAACGCCCCTGAAGTATCTCTCTATTGGCCAGTGGCAGATGGTTGAAATTGCGAAGGCGCTGGCGCGTAACGCCAAGATTATCGCCTTTGATGAACCCACCAGTTCGCTCTCTGCGCGCGAAATTGAAAATTTATTCCGCGTGATACGCGAGCTGCGTAAAGAAGGCCGCATTATTTTGTACGTTTCGCACCGCATGGAAGAAATTTTCGCCCTCAGCGATGCCATTACCGTGTTCAAAGACGGGCGTTATGTGCGCACCTTTAGCGATATGCAGCAGGTCAATCACGATCAGCTGGTGCAGGCGATGGTCGGACGCGAACTGGGAGATATTTATCACTGGAAATCCAGAGAGTATGGCCCTGAACGCCTGCGTCTGGATAACGTCAAAGCACCTGGCGTGCGTACGCCGATTTCATTATCTGTACGCAGCGGTGAAATCGTTGGGTTGTTCGGCCTTGTCGGGGCGGGGCGCAGCGAATTAATGAAAGGGCTGTTTGGCGGGACACGTATCACCGAAGGCCAGGTCACTATCGATGGTGAGCAGGTCGATATCCGCAAACCCGCCCATGCCATCAGGGCAGGGATGATGCTTTGCCCGGAAGACCGCAAAGCCGAAGGGATCATTCCTGTGCACTCCGTGCGCGACAACATCAACATTTCAGCAAGACGTAAGTTTATCCGCGCTGGATGTCTGATTAACGATGGCTGGGAGTTGAGCAATGCCGATCATCATATCCGTTCGTTAAATATTAAAACCCCGGGGGCGGAGCAGTTAATCATGAACCTCTCCGGCGGCAACCAGCAAAAGGCGATCTTAGGGCGCTGGCTGTCGGAAGATATGAAGGTCATTTTGCTGGATGAACCCACCCGTGGTATCGACGTGGGGGCAAAACACGAAATCTATAACGTGATTTATGAACTGGCAAAACGCGGTGTGGCAGTGCTATTCGCCTCAAGCGATCTGCCTGAGGTGCTGGGGGTTGCCGACCGCATTGTGGTGATGCGTGAAGGTGAAATTGCCGGTGAATTGCTTCATGAACAGGCGAATGAACAACAGGCGTTGAGTCTCGCCATGCCTAAAGTTAGCCAGGCTGTCGCCTGAGTAAGGAGTTAATGATGTCCTCTGTTACTACATCTGGAGCACCAAAGTCGGCTTTCAGTTTTGGCCGCATCTGGGATCAGTACGGGATGCTGGTGGTTTTTGCCGCCCTGTTCATCGCCTGTTCTCTCTTTGTCCCGAACTTTGCCACCTTCATTAATATGAAGGGGCTTGGGCTGGCGATTTCCATGTCTGGCATGGTGGCCTGTGGGATGTTGTTCTGCCTGGCGTCCGGCGATTTTGATTTGTCTGTTGCCTCTGTGATTGCCTGTGCTGGTGTCACAACGGCGGTGGTCATCAATATGACCGAAAGCCTGTGGATCGGCGTCTTTGCCGGTCTGATGCTTGGGGTGATAAGCGGTCTGGTGAACGGTTTCGTAATTGCGCGCCTCAAGATTAACGCACTGATTACCACCCTTGCGACGATGCAGATTGTGCGTGGTCTGGCCTATATCATCTCTGACGGTAAAGCGGTCGGGATTGAAGACGAGCGTTTCTTTACCCTGGGTTATGCCAACTGGCTGGGCCTGCCTGCGCCAATCTGGCTGACGGTGGCCTGTCTTATCCTGTTCGGTTTCCTGCTTAACCGGACCACCTTTGGCCGCAATACGCTGGCTATTGGTGGTAACGAAGAAGCGGCGCGTCTGGCGGGTGTACCGGTGGTACGCACCAAGATAATCATCTTTGTGTTGTCCGGGCTGGTGTCGGCAGCGGCGGGGATTATCCTGGCATCGCGTATGACCAGCGGCCAGCCAATGACCTCTATCGGTTATGAGCTGATTGTGATTTCGGCCTGTGTTCTGGGCGGGGTATCCCTGAAAGGCGGCATCGGAAAAATCTCATATGTGGTGGCCGGTATTCTGATCCTGGGGACGGTGGAAAACGCCATGAACCTGCTGAACATCTCTCCGTTCTCGCAGTATGTGGTTCGTGGTCTGATCCTGCTGGCAGCGGTTATCTTCGACCGTTACAAGCAAAAAGCGAAGCGCACCGTATAAGCCATTTCCTGCCTTTTAACGACCCAACTTATAACTGTAGTTGACCCTCTAACCCACCGGCCAGTTTCCCTGGCCGATGGGTTCCTGAATGGCGAGCAACGTCACACTGTCTACACTTACATGGCTAATGATGAGGTAAAGGTTTTACCTCACGTAACCCTGTAAGGAGGAAGAGGGTGGCTGACCTGTTAACTGCACCGCCTGTACTGCCCGGACACTTTGCATTCTTTTTTGACCTCGACGGCACACTCGCCGAGATAAAACCTCATCCCGACCAGGTGGTCATACCCACTGCGGTTCTTCAGATGTTGTATCAGCTCTCACAGATGAATGAGGGAGCACTGGCATTGATATCAGGGCGCTCAATGGCCGAGCTGGACGCGCTCGCCAGGCCTTATCGCTTTCCGCTGGCGGGTGTCCACGGAGCGGAGCGCCGCGACATCCATGGCCAAACCCATATCGTTTCTCTCCCGGATGATTTAATTGCGCTGCTGCACACGCAGCTTACGTCTGGGCTTGCCCGGCTTCCGGGCACGGAGCTTGAAGCCAAGGGCATGGCCTTTGCGCTGCACTACCGTCAGGCACCGCAGCATGAAGCGGCGGTGCTTGCGCTGGCAAAGACGCTGCTGGATGCGCATCCTCAGCTGGCGCTTCAGCCAGGAAAATGTGTGGTCGAGATAAAACCTGCGGGGATCAACAAAGGCGCGGCCATCAACGCCTTTATGGGAACCGCGCCGTTTAAAGACCGGACGCCGGTATTTGTGGGGGATGACCTGACAGATGAAGCCGGGTTCAAGGTCGTCAACCGGGCCAAAGGCATGTCGGTAAAGGTTGGGCCGGGCGAAACCAACGCCGGATGGCGTCTGGGAAATGTCAGTAGCGTCTGGCAGTGGATAACAGATGTCGCTAATCAGCAAATCGCACAACACAGCGGGAGGAGCCAGTATGGGTCGCTTAGTCGTCATCTCTAACCGGATCGCGCCGCCTGATGATAAGAAGTCTGGTGCAGGGGGTCTGGCGGTAGGGGTGTTAGGTGCCTTAAAAGCCGCCGGAGGCCTTTGGTTTGGCTGGAGCGGTGATATCAGTAATGAAGATAAACCCCTGAAGAAAGTGACGCGGGGTAACATCACCTGGGCATCCTTCGCCCTCAATGAAAAAGATTACGAAGAGTATTACTCTGAGTTCTCGAATGCCGTGTTATGGCCTGCGTTTCACTATCGACTCGATCTGGTGAATTTTCAGCGTGGATCCTTCGAAGGCTATATGCGCGTCAATGCGCTGTTGGCGGATAAACTGCTGCCATTAATTGAGCCCGACGACACTTTATGGGTGCATGATTACCACCTGTTACCTTTTGCCAGAGAGCTGCGAAAACGGGGCGTAAATAATCGGATAGGTTTTTTCCTGCATATCCCTTTCCCTACGCCCGAGATATTCAACGCGTTGCCGCCACATGAGGAATTACTGGAAGGATTATGTGACTATGACCTGCTGGGATTTCAGACCGAAAATGACCGGCTGGCATTCCTTGACAGCGTCTCAGGCAAAACCCGGCTGGTAACACATGGCGGCAAGTCGCATACCGCGTGGGGGAAACCGTTCCATACTGATGTGTACCCCATCGGCATCGAGCCTGATGAAATCGCCGGGCAGGCCGCGGGGCCATTGCCGCCGAAACTGGCGCAGCTTAAGAATGAACTCAAGCATGTTAAAAATATCTTTTCGGTTGAACGATTAGATTATTCCAAAGGCCTGCCGGAGCGTTTTCTTGCCTATGAAGCGCTGCTGGAAAAATTCCCTCAGCATCACGGCAAAATTCGCTACACCCAGATAGCACCCACTTCACGCGGTGAGGTGCAGGCCTATCAGGACATTCGTCATCAGTTAGAAACGGAAGCGGGGCGCATTAACGGTCGCTACGGGCAATTAGGCTGGACACCGCTCTTTTATTTAAACCAGCATTTTGAACGTAAGATCCTGATGAAGGTATTCCGCTATGCCGATGTCGGGCTGGTCACACCGCTGCGCGACGGCATGAATCTGGTGGCGAAAGAGTATGTCGCCGCGCAGGATCCTGCCGATCCTGGCGTATTGGTGTTGTCACAGTTTGCCGGTGCTGCAAACGAATTGACGTCTGCGCTTATCGTGAACCCTTACGATCGTGATGATGTTGCGAATGCGCTCGATCGTGCACTGAATATGCCGCTTACTGAGCGTATTTCACGTCATGCGGAGATGATGGAAACACTCCGTAAAAATGACATCAACCACTGGCAGGCGCATTTTATTCGCGACCTGCGCAGTATCACGCCGCGGGATACGGAACAGCGTTTGCAAAAAAAAGTCGCGACATTCCCTAAGCTGGCATGACCCCCCTCCGGGGGTATTATTTACCCCCGAGAGGTACTAACAGCACGTCAACCTGGCTTGATGCAACAATCGATTTTGCAGAACAAGACGCTCTGGAAAAGAAACTGTGGTTATGATTACCGCAAATAACCAGATCAATATTCTGTTTTCGGCACATGCTAAGAATATGTTCGTTTAATTCACCTGTCGCAATGATGGTGTCATAAACAGGATATTGCGCCTTCTCAACCAGCTCCCGCAGAAATTGCTGTGTCTCTTCCTGCAATACCTCACGAATATCTTCAAGCATGGGTGCGGCCAGTTGATTGTACATCTCTGGCTCAGTAGCAAGAGTTATCAGGGTGATCCGGGCATTGGTGGGCCTGGCGATGGAGACAGCACGGGCGACAAGCTGGTGGCTTTCGGGTGAAACAGCAACAGAAACAAGAAGATGGGCGTAGCTCATCACGCACTCCTTTGGCATCTGAAATACGGTGTTTCAATCAGCATTACCGCGAAATTGCCGCTTCTGCAAGAGGTGAATACGACATTAGTGTGAACCTTATCATAATTATTCATTAATTATTCTTATAAGAGGAATAATCAAATAATGCAGCTGAATGATAAAAATTAACAACTTAACGTAAATAAAACAAACATTGTGTTGGGCTGCTAAATCGTTTTAACGGGTTATCAACACAAGCGGGATGATCACGCAGAGAAATTTGTTAAATGCAATATATATATAACTATATGTTTTTAATGGATTATGATCGAATGTCTCTATGATAGAGATATCGTCAGGGACAAACTCGCTAATTATCAGGCCGCTAAGCAATTGTCATACCCAACTACTTCATACTTCTGCATGAGTATTCGTCCATTAAGAATATAAAATAGTGTCAACAGGTCAATAAATAATCAATTTACAAGTCATGCTGATGGATTTATCGATAACATTCGCTTAAATTATGTGATGGAGATCACATTTTTTTTAAATTTTGGGTGGGGTCGCATTGTATGTGTTAGAGCTGACGAGTAGAGTTTGCGTCGAATTAGGAAAAATCTTAGTTATTTGTAAGAAATGATAAAACGTGTAAACAACGCAGTTGGGTGTTGCGCGTTTTGCTACATACAAACCTTAATTCAACTATGCATTTGGCCTTCTTTTTTTATACCGGGTGATTTCCCGGCGACATCACGGGGTGCGGTTTTTCCGCTTAAAAATAATAGTAGTTATTCGGGATGGGAAAAATGCATACATCCGAGTTGCTAAAACATATCTATGACATCAATTTGTCATATTTACTGCTCGCGCAGCGTTTGATTAGTCAGGACAAGGCGTCCGCGATGTTTCGTTTGGGTGTTAGCGAAGAAATGGCAACCATGCTGGGTGGGTTAACTCTTCCACAGATGGTGAAGCTGGCGGAAACGAATCAACTAGTATGTCAGTTCCGTTTTGATAATCCTCAGACTATCACGCGTTTGACTCAAGATTCTCGTGTTGACGATCTGCAACAGATCCACACCGGTATTTTACTTTCTACCCGCTTGCTCAACGAAATCAGCCAGCCTGATGACGCAGCCCGTAAGAAAAGGGCGTAAAAATGAGTGAAAAAAGCATTGTTCAGGAAGCGCGTGACATACAGCTGGCAATGGAACTGATTACGCTGGGTGCTCGTTTGCAAATGCTGGAAAGCGAAACCCAGCTCAGCCGTGGTCGCCTCATCAAACTGTACAAAGAATTACGTGGCAGCCCACCGCCAAAAGGGATGCTACCGTTCTCAACGGACTGGTTTATGACCTGGGAACAGAACATCCACGCGTCGATGTTCTGCAATGCCTGGCAATATCTGCTGAAAACAGGTCTATGCAGCGGCGTTGATGCCGTGATCAAAGCGTATAAACTTTACCTTGAGCAATGCCCACAGCAGAATGACGACGGTCCGCTGCTGGCCTTAACTCGCGCCTGGACGCTGGTGCGTTTTGTTGAAAGCGGAATGCTTGAACTGTCACGCTGCAATTGCTGTGACGGTAATTTTATTACCCATGCTCATCAGCCTGCTGGCAGCTTTGCCTGTAGTTTATGCCAGCCTCCATCCCGAGCCGTAAAAAGACGTAAACTTTCCCGGGATGCTGCCGATATTATTCCACAACTGCTGGATGAACAGATCGAACAAGCTGTTTAACCCGAACGTGTGGGCAAGATTCCAGCAGCGGTAAGAAATTACCGCTGCTTTTTTTTACCCCGCATTCCGGTCACTCATTCGAAATGAACGTCCTGCCTTAGTCACTAGCGGAAGGATGATGTCGTGCTTATCTTATTAGGTTACCTGGTAGTTCTCGGTACAGTTTTCGGCGGTTACATGATGACCGGCGGGCACCTTGGAGCACTCTATCAACCGGCTGAACTTATTATCATCGGCGGCGCAGGGGTAGGGGCTTTTATCGTTGGTAACAACGGTAAATCGATCAAAGGGACGCTGAAAGCTATTCCACTGCTGTTCCGTCGCTCGAAATACACCAAAAGCATGTATATGGATTTGCTGGCGCTGCTCTATCGCCTGATGGCGAAGTCGCGTCAGCAGGGAATGTTCTCGCTGGAGCGAGACATTGAAAATCCAAAAGAGAGCGAAATCTTTGCCAGCTATCCGCGCATTATTGCCGATGCAATGATGCTGGATTTTATCGTTGATTATCTGCGCCTTATCATCAGCGGCAACATGAACACCTTCGAAATCGAAGCGCTGATGGACGAAGAGATCGAAACCCACGAAAGCGAATCCGAAGTGCCAGCAAACAGCCTGGCGCTTGTGGGTGACTCCCTTCCGGCCTTCGGTATCGTTGCGGCGGTAATGGGGGTAGTACACGCCCTGGCGTCTGCGGATCGTCCGGCGGCAGAACTGGGTGCCCTGATTGCACACGCAATGGTCGGGACCTTCCTCGGTATTTTGCTGGCCTACGGTTTTATTTCTCCGCTGGCAAGCGTGCTGCGTCAGAAGAGCGCGGAAACCACCAAAATGATGCAATGCGTGAAGATCACGCTGCTCTCTAACCTCAACGGCTATGCACCGCCGATCGCTGTCGAATTCGGTCGTAAAACGCTTTACTCCAGCGAACGTCCATCGTTTATCGAGCTGGAAGAACACGTGCGTGCGGTGAAAAACCCAAATCAACAGACGACAACTGAGGACGCATGAAAAACCAGTCCCATCCGATCGTCATCGTAAAAAAGCGCAAGCACAAGGGCGGCGGACATGGTTCGCACGGCTCCTGGAAAATTGCTTACGCCGACTTTATGACCGCAATGATGGCGTTCTTTCTGGTGATGTGGCTTATCTCCATCTCCAGCCCGAAAGAGCTTATCCAGATTGCTGAGTATTTCAGAACACCGCTGGCGACGGCGGTGACAGGGGGGCAGCGTATCGCGAACAGCGACAGCCCAATCCCTGGCGGCGGTGATGACTACACCCAACAAAAGGGTGAAGTGAAAAAAGAGCCGAACATTGACGAGCTGAAAAGACGGATGGAACAGGCGCGCCTGAAAAAACTGCGTGGCGATCTGGATCAGTTGATTGAAGCCGATCCGAAACTGCGCGCATTACGCCCGCATCTGAAGATAGACCTGGTGCAGGAAGGCTTGCGTATACAGATTATTGATAGCCAGAACCGCCCAATGTTTAAAACCGGCAGTGCTGAAGTTGAACCTTATATGCGCGACATTTTGCGTGCAATTGCGCCAGTTCTGAACGGGATCCCAAATCGCGTCAGCTTGTCAGGACACACGGATGATTTCCCGTATGCCACGGGTGAGAAGGGATACAGCAACTGGGAACTTTCTGCCGACCGTGCCAACTCCTCGCGTCGCGAGCTGGTGGCGGGTGGGCTTGATGATGGCAAGGTACTGCGCGTGGTCGGCATGGCCGCAACGATGCGCGTCTCCGACCGCGGGCCAGATGATGCCATCAACCGTCGTATCAGTCTTTTAGTGCTGAACCAGCAGGCGGAGCAGGCCATCCTGCATGAAAACGCCGAAAGTCAGAATGAGTCACTGGACGATTTAAAACAGCCTGGGGCCGTACCTTCGGCTGCCGTTCCAACATCGCCACCAGCCAATCCGAGGTGATAGCGTGAGCATGGATATTAGCGATTTTTATCAGACATTCTTTGATGAAGCCGACGAATTGTTGGCTGACATGGAGCAACATCTTTTGGATCTGGTGCCTGAAGCACCGGATTCAGAGCAGCTCAATGCCATCTTCCGTGCGGCGCATTCTATTAAGGGCGGAGCAGGGACGTTTGGTTTTACCATCTTGCAGGAAACAACCCATTTAATGGAAAACCTGCTCGATGAAGCGCGCCGCGGTGAGATGCAGCTCAATACCGACATTATTAACCTGTTTTTGGAAACCAAAGATATTATGCAGGAACAGCTCGACGCCTATAAAAGCTCGGCAGAGCCTGATGCCGCCAGCTTTGAATACATCTGCAACGCGCTGCGTCAGTTAGCGCTGGAAGCAAAAGGTGAAGCAGCGGCTCCCGCTGTTAGCCCGGCAACCCTGAGCGTTGTCGATACCGCTGAAGACGTCGCGCCTGCCGCTGCGGCAAGTAAGTTGCGCGTTGTGCTATCTCGCCTTAAAGAGAGCGAAGTCAATCTGCTGGAAGAAGAGCTGGGTAATCTGGCCAAATTAAGCAATGTGGTGAAGGGGAAAGACAGCCTTGCCGCAACGCTTGAAGACGGCATTAGCCAGGACGATATCGTGGCAGTGCTGTGCTTTGTAATCGAAGCCGATCAGATTGATTTTGAAGAAGAAACTGCTCAAGCCCCTGCGGCGGCAGAAGCGGTTGTTGCGGTCGCTGAAGTGGCGGCTCCTGCTGTTGTTCCTGCCGCGCCGGCGCTGAAAGCGGTGCCAAAAGAATCAGCAGCACCTGCCCGCGGTGAAAAACCGGCGGCACGTTCAAGTGAATCCACCAGTATTCGTGTTGCAGTCGAGAAAGTTGACCAGCTGATTAACCTGGTGGGCGAACTGGTGATCACCCAGTCCATGCTTGCCCAGCGTTCCAACGAACTGGACCCGGTCACTCATGGTGATCTCATCACCAGCATGGGTCAGTTACAACGTAACGCCCGCGATTTGCAGGAATCGGTAATGTCCATCCGTATGATGCCGATGGAATATGTCTTCAGCCGTTTCCCGCGTCTGGTGCGCGATTTAGCCGGTAAACTGAACAAGCAAATCGAACTGACGCTGATGGGTAGCTCTACCGAACTGGATAAGAGCCTGATCGAGCGCATCATCGATCCATTAACGCACCTGGTGCGTAACAGCCTTGACCACGGTATCGAACTGCCGGAAAACCGCGTTGCTGCGGGGAAATCACCGGTCGGTAACCTGATTTTGTCTGCGGAACACCAGGGCGGCAATATCTGCATCGAAGTGACCGATGACGGTGCTGGCCTGAACCGCGAACGTATTCTGGCGAAGGCAATGTCTCAGGGTATGGCGGTAAGTGAAAACATGACCGATGAAGAAGTGGGGATGCTTATCTTCGCGCCTGGCTTCTCGACGGCTGAACAGGTGACGGACGTTTCCGGCCGTGGCGTGGGCATGGATGTGGTGAAACGTAATATCCAGGAGATGGGCGGCCACGTTGAGATCAAGTCTAAACAAGGTTCCGGTACGACCATTCGCATCCTGCTGCCACTGACGCTGGCGATTCTGGATGGTATGTCTGTCAAAGTTGCTGGTGAAGTCTTCATTCTGCCACTGAATGCGGTAATGGAATCTCTGCAACCGCGTGAAGAAGATCTGCATCCACTGGCGGGTGGCGAGCGCGTACTGGAAGTGCGTGGCGAGTATCTGCCACTGGTTGAACTGTGGAAAGTATTCGAAGTCGATGGTGCGAAAACCGAAGCGACGCAAGGCATTGTGGTTATTTTGCAAAGCGCAGGACGCCGCTATGCGCTGCTGGTCGATCAGTTGATTGGTCAGCACCAGGTCGTGGTGAAGAACCTCGAAAGCAACTACCGCAAGGTGCCGGGAATTTCTGCCGCCACCATCCTGGGTGATGGTAGCGTTGCGCTGATCGTTGATGTATCAGCGCTTCAGGGATTAAATCGTGAACAACGTGTGGCATACACAGCCGCCTGATTAAGAAAAAGGTAATAACATGACCGGTATGAGTAATGTAACGAAACTGGCGGGCGAGCCATCTGGACAGGAGTTCCTGGTCTTCACTTTAGGCGATGAAGAGTACGGAATCGACATCCTTAAGGTGCAGGAGATCCGCGGTTATGACCAGGTTACGCGTATTGCTAACACCCCATCTTTTATCAAGGGCGTGACGAACCTGCGCGGTGTGATTGTGCCAATCGTTGACCTGCGCGTGAAGTTCAGCCAGGGCGACGTGGACTACAATGACAACACTGTGGTGATTGTCCTGAATCTGGGCCAACGTGTTGTGGGTATTGTTGTTGATGGCGTGTCGGATGTGCTGTCACTGACCTCTGACCAAATCCGTCCTGCGCCAGAGTTTGCGGTAACGCTGTCCACCGAATATCTGACCGGTCTGGGTGCGCTCGGCGAGCGTATGCTGATTCTGGTGAATATCGAGAAGCTGCTGAACAGCGATGAGATGGCGCTGCTGGATATCGCAGCGAGTCATGTAGCTTAAAACAAAGCCGGGTGGCGCTAACGCTTACCCGGCCTACGTGTGCGAGCCATTTGTAGGCCGGGTAAGGCGAAGCCGCCACCCGGCTTTTTTACATCTTAAGCTTCCTGCTCTACCAGCTCAGCTTCCGCTTCCCGCGCACCTTCATTCTGTGAAAGCATCGCCGTCGCAATCCCGTTCCCCAGCACGTTAATTGCAGAACGCCCCATATCCAGGAAGTGGTCAATCCCCATCAGCAACAGAATACCCGCCACCGGGATATTAAAGCTTGGAATGGTCGCAGCCAGCACCACCAGCGAAGAGCGCGGCACACCCGCAATCCCTTTAGAGGCCAGCATCAGCGTCAGCATCAGAACGGTGACTTCGGAGAAACTCAGATGAATGTTGTACGCCTGGGCGATAAACATAGAGGCAAAAGAGCAATACACCATCGAGCCCACCAGGTTAAAGGAATAACCAATCGGCAGAACGAAAGAGGCGATATTACGTGAACAGCCAAAGCGCTCCAGCTGTTCCAGCGTTTTTGGATAAGCGGCTTCAGAACTGCTGGTGGTAAACGCGACCAGTACCGGATCTTTCAGCATACTGACCAGACGAAACACCTCTTTTTTCAGCACCATGTAACCCACCGCCAGCAGCACCATGCAGGTGAGCAGGATGGCAACATAGTAACCGCCAATAAATGACGCGTAGTTCAGCAAAATGCCCAGACCCTGCGTGGCAATGACGGATGAAATCGCCGCGAAAATGGCCAGCGGCGCAACGTACATCACGTAGCCTGTCACCTTCAGCATGATGTGCGAAACCACATCCAGCGCGGCAACCAGCGGAGCATTGAATTTTTGACCCAGTGACGCGCCTGCAATACCGAAGAACATCGAGAACACCACAATTTGCAGGATCTCGTTATTCGCCATCGCGCCCGCAATACTGGTTGGAATGGTGTGAGACAGGAAGGCTTTCAGCGTCATCCCCCCCACGGCCAGGCCGGTATCAACCGCTTCTTTCGGGATAGTCAGGTTCAGGCCGCTACCCGGGTGTTCCAGGGTGACAATAAACAGCCCCACCAGAATAGAAAGCACGGAAGAGCTGATAAACCACACCATCGCTTTTCCGCCAACGCGGCCAATGGTAGAGGTTTCGCCCAGCTTCATAATGCCGACGGTTAACGTACTGAACACCAACGGCGCTATCACCATTTTAATCAGTCGCAGGAAAATATCGGTCAGCAGCGTGATGTTATCCGCCCAGGCGGTAATGACATCCTGTGATGCGTACTCGTGAATTACTGCCCCTGAAAGAATACCCGCCAGCATGAATATCACGATGAAGAGTGTGAGTTTGTTTGCACTTGCCACGAAAAAAGACCCTCTATGCGCTTAAGATTCATCCCCGCGCCGATACATATAGATTTTTTATTACAGCGCAGGAAAATATTCGGCACATAAATTGACGTAAAGTGAGTGGGGATACAACTGGTTTTTAATTTTTATTAATTTTGTTGCTAATGCCTCAACGATATATTGTGACGCTTATCACGTTTTTATGGATATATTCTCAGGATGAGACGCATTTACTTCCCGTAAATTGTTTTAACTGATTGTTTTTTAATTAACTAAGTTGTCAATACGGCAAAAGTTGCACGTATCCTGGCAAGGGTGGTTGAAGCGGTATCCATCAACTAAATTCACAATAACCCCCTCTCGGGATTGTTCAGTGGGGCTAACATCTTGAACAGTATAAATAAAATGTGGTAAGCGAACGGCGACATCTTCTGGAGGGGGAAAAATGAAAAGAAAACGCCTTTTAATATTTGCAGGCACCCTGCTTATCGCAACGACCGCCTGGCAGGCGCTGGCGGTAACCAGTAGCGGCACCATCGGCGCGATACTGACTCTGACCAACGGTTGTTTGATCAACGGATCACCCACTCAAAACGGAATTAACTTCGGGACGCTGGATTTCGGGACCCATCCTGCGACCTTTTCTACGCTGACAACCCAGTTGACCGGGGCCAGCGGCGGTAACTCCTTCAGTATTCAATGCACCACCGCCAGTTATACGGTGGCGATAACCGGCAATACCAACTCCACCGCTCCAACCACCGTGGTAGGGACACCAGGTACGCCCGCGCGTTACCTGATTAATACCACCGACGCGGCACAGGGTGTGGCATACAGCCTGTACAGCGACAGCGGATTTAACAACATCATCGCCAATAACGCGGCGTTGCCGGCAGCGTCGACGACGGGCGGGGTGAGCAGTTACACCCTGTACGGACGCATCACCGGAGGCGGCAACAGCGTTACGGTTGTCCCGGGAACCTACACTGACACCATTAACGTCAGCGTAACCTACTAGTTCCAGTCATGAAGGCATTCTGGTTATGTCTGCGCGAAAGCGCAGAGAGTTTCCTGCAACCTTTTTTTGTACTCACTGTGGGGCTGATGCTGGCGCCCATCGCCGGGGCGGTGACGTCGCAGCCATTTAAGGTCAGTGCGACCATTGTGCCGGGCTGCTCGGTAATTTCCGGAACCGGTGGGCTGTTGGGTACGCTGGATTTTGGCACACATACCGGGGTAGAAAGCGCCCCGGTCAATACCAGCTTTGTGCCCAACGGGGCATTGTCCATTGCCTGTACGCCAGGCGTGTCGCTGAGTATGAGCATTGATGGTGGACAGAATTACGCTTCTGAACGGCAAATGAAACGTTCAGGCGGAACCGATGTTGTGGCGTACCGACTCTACAGTAACAGTTCTCTGGCCGCGAACAGTGAGATTGGGGTCAACCAGGCGGTCGCGGTGACCTATACCAACAGCAATAACATCTCACTGCCGCTCTTCGGTGTGGCGCTCCTGACCGGGTTTAGCCCGGCAGGTGTGTATTCTGATCAACTCGTCGTGACGTTGTCATGGTGATTAAGGGAGAAAATCGATGCAGCCATTATTCAGGCGTATTTGTCTGGTAAGTATGTTGGGAGTCACCGCCGTTGCAACAAGCCAGGCGCACGCGGCGGCGACTATTCTGTTATGGCCCATCGACCCGTGGCTTTCGGCAGACGCCAAAGCCACGGAATTATGGATCCAGAATCAGGGCAACAGCTCGACGACCATGCAGGTACGCATTGTGCGCTGGAAGCAGGAAGAAGGGTTTGAACGCTATACCGCACAGCAGGATGTCGTTGCCAGCCCGCCGATTGTCACCATCGGCAAAGACAGCAAGCAGCTTATCCGTCTGATCAAGCAGGGCGCTGTCCCGATGGGCGTCGAACAAGCCTACCGCATTATCGTGGATGAAATTCCCCAGCCTGATGCCAAAGCTGAACCGACCATCGGCCTTAAACTCCAGATGCGCTACTCCATTCCGCTCTTTGTTTACGGGCAAGGGATCCCGACAATAAAAGAGGGTGCGCATCATGCGCTGGTGGAGAGTAAAAATCTGAGCTGGCGGGTAACGCAGGAAGGGGGGCATCCTGCGCTCGAGGTTCGTAACCAGGGAGATGTGCACGTCAGGCTGAGTCAGGTGACGCTGGAGCAGGGCGGGCAGAAACGAACGGTTGCTGATGGATTGCTGGGGTACGTGCTGCCCGACAGTACCCGCAGGTGGCCGATCCCGGCGGGAATTCGCCAGCCAGAGCAGATGAGCGCGCAGATTAATGCCAGGGATACGCAATGGCAGTCGACGCCCGTCAACTGAAACCGGCGATGATTATCCTGCTCTGTATCAGTACCAGCACCTGGGCCGAGCCTGGCGATGACAGTTTGCCGCCGCCACCGCAAGCCCAGGCAATAAACGGTGAAGCCGTTTTCCAGCTTGCTCTTGTACTGAATCACTATGATACCGGGCTGGTGGTGCCCGTCACGCAACGCGATGGCGCTTACTTTATTTCCAGCGCCGATCTGCTGCGTGCCGGGCTTCCCCCCGAGCATGTGCCGAATGGGGACGTCAATCTTTCTACGCTTTCTCAGGTGCGCGTGGAGTACGACAGCACCGCACAGCGGCTGTTGTTAACCGTGCCTCGCGACTGGGTTTCATCCCGCATCACGCCGTTTAGCGGCCTGGCGGCACAGAGCAAACCCCACTATGGCCGGGGGGCGCTGCTGAATTACGATCTCTATACCAATCATACCGACCACATTGGCGGCCAGGCGTCTCTCTGGCATGAGTTCCGCTACTTCAATGAAAACGGCTCGTTTTCATCTACTGGCTACGCCCGACAAAATTTCTCCGGGGACAATGGGCAACAGGAAGGTTACGTTCGCTATGACACCACCTTGTTGATGACCAACGAAGACGATGCAACCACCTGGACTGCCGGGGATGTGATAAGCGATGCTCTGAGCTGGAGCAGCAGCGTGCGTATGGGCGGGATAAGCTACGGGCGTGATTTCTCCCTGCGCCCGGATCTGGTGACCTGGCCGCTGCCGGAGTTCTCGGGGGAAGCGGCCGTGCCCACCTCCGTCGATCTGTTTATCAACGGCTATCGTTCGGGCTCGACTCAGCTCCAGCCCGGGCCATTCACCCTGACGAACCTGCCCTATATCAACGGCGCCGGGGATGCCGTGCTGGTGACCACCGATGCGCTGGGTCGACAGGTCAGCACGACGCTGCCGTTTTATGTCACCAGTGATGTGCTCAAACAAGGGCTTAGTGACGGCGCGGTGACGCTCGGGAGCCTGCGGCGTAATTATGGAATCAAAAGTTTCGACTACGGTCCGGCGGCAGGCAGCGGATCGTATCGCTATGGCCTTACAGACTGGCTGACGCTGGAAGGACACGCAGAAGGCGCGCAAGAGCTGGCGCTGGGCGGGGCGGGAACGGTGGTGAAGCTCGGACGTTTTGGTGTGGTGAATACGTCATATACCTGCAGTCAGATGCGTGGGGACGATGGCGGGCAAATCAACTGGGGTTATCAGTACAGCACCAGTGAGTTTAACCTTGCCACCCAGCATAGCCGGCGAGGTCGCGGCTTTGGCAACCTGGCACTGTATGACCAGCCGACGGTCTATGATGAAAACAACCGTCCGATTGCCAGTTTTAGCCGCAATACTGACCAGTATTCGCTGACCTTTAACCTCGGGCAGTACGGTAATATTGGCGCGGCCTGGATCGGTGTTGAGAGTTTTGATAACCAGAAAACGGAGCTGCTGAATCTCTCCTGGAGCCGCAATCTGTGGGGTGCCAGCAGTATCTATCTGGCGGCCAGCCGCGACCAGCAGCGGGGGGACTGGACGGTCGCACTCTCGCTACAGGTTCCGCTGGGCGAACGTGACAGCACCGCCGTCACCTTTGAAAATACCCCGGATGCAGGCAGCACACAGCGCATCAACTACAACCATTCCATGCCTTCCGACGGTGGGTTTAGCTGGAATATGGCGTGGGCCAACCAGTCGCGGGCGAATAACTATCAGCAGGGAACGCTGGGCTGGCGCAACAATAATATTGAATTGCAGGGCGGGGGATACGGCGAACAGGACATGATGACCTGGTGGGGCGAGGCGATGGGCTCCCTTGTGCTGATGGACGGCGAGTTGTTTGCCGCCAACAAAATCAATGATGCGTTCGTGGTGATCAGTACTGATGGCCACCCGGATGTTCCCGTTAGCTATGAGAACCAGCCGGTCGGCAAAACCAATAACAATGGTTATCTGCTGGTGAGCGGCGTGTCGGCCTATTATCCGGCGAGCTACAGTATTGATACCCTGAATCTGCCTGCCGATACCCGGCTGAAAGAGACCGAGAGGCGGGTGGCTATTCGTCGTCACAGCGGTTATCTGGTCGATTTCCCGATGGAGCAGGAACGGGTGGCAAGCGTGATTCTGCATGATGCGCAGGGGCAGGATATTCCGGTTGGAAGCCAGGTGAGACGCGCCTCGCGCAGCAATGCGGTGGTGGGGTATGACGGCATTGCCTGGCTGGAAAATCTCAGCGACGTGAATCCGCTGGATATTACCACCCCGGAAGGCAAACACTGCACGGCGACGCTGACCATTGGTGCAAACCCGGATCATAAGCTGCAAACCTATGGGCCACTGGTGTGCCGGGAGAGGCCATGAAGCGCCTGCTGCTGGTGATTATGCTGCTCTTTTCCGGCGGCAGTGGGGCGGTGTGTACCATCAGTACTGTGAATGCTGCATTTGGCAGCGTAGGGTCATTTTCCCTTAGCGGAACCGGGGAGGTGGAAACTACCGGCACTCTGGTGGTTTCCTGTGATGCGATACTCAATCTGTTGACTAACGATTCGGTGACGCTGAGCTACACGTCGGCTTCGGTATCCGGTAACAGCCGCGCCACGATGAAACGCACCGACAACGCAACCATCACCGACGTGATCCCCACGCGGCTGTGCGGTTTATCGGGCTGTGCAAGCAACAGTGAAGTGCAAATCAGCAAGACCTACACCTGGAGTGGTAACACGCTGTTGGGGCTGCTGGGGTCGAAGCAGTACAACATTCCGCTCTATTTCCGAACCGTGGCCGGGCAAAACGTGACGGCCGGGCCGTATCAGGTGCTGTTGACCTTCAGCATTAACTACAATGTCTGTTCTGTGGGGGTTCTGGGGCTGTGCACTACGCCACAAACGGGGACGGCGACGACAAGTATTCTGCTCAACATGACCGTGACCAACGACTGTAGCGCCATGACTACGCCGGACGTGAACTTCAACAGTGCGCCGCTGGTACAAAATTTCCCCACCATTTCGCAAGCCATCGCCGTGACCTGCACCAAAGGCAGCACTTACACCATAGGAATTAACGATGGTGCCAACGCGCTGAACAATGTGCGTCGTATGGTTAGCGGCAGTAACTATATGAGTTACGACATCTACAAAGAAGCGACCACCAGCCGCTGGGGCGGCAGCGGCACCGAGCGCTGGGCCAGCTCAGCCTCTTCACAGCTGAGCACTGACGGCCTGCTGCGTACCTATAACTACACGGCCAAAGTGCTCACCAACCAGACTACCCCATCTGCCGGGACCTACAGCGATACGCTAATTGTCGACGTGGCGTTTTAACCGGCGCTTTTCCCTTTCGCAAATGTAAAGTTCCTGTGGTCGGTGCCGATAACACCGTTAATAAATCTATGAGAAGGTGTTGTATGTTGAACCGTATCCGCGTTGTCACAATGCTCATGATGGTGCTGGTCATTTTCGCGCTTCTTCAGCTCATTTCAGGCGGGCTTTTTTTCTCGTCGTTAAAAAATAATCAGGACAGCTTTGCCGCATCAAACGATCTGCGTTTGCAACAAAGCGAGCTGACATCGACCTGGGATCTGATGCTGCAAACGCGCATTAACCTGAGCCGCTCTTCTGCCCGCATGATGATGGACCCCAATAACCAGCAGAGCACCGCGAAAACGGATCTGCTGAAAAATGCCCGCGCAACGCTTGCCGACGCCGCGAAACACTACGACGCCTTCAAAAAAATTGCCCCGCAGCCTGCAATGGAGCAGGTGAGCAGCAACATTGATGAGAAATACACGGCCTACTTCGCGGGCCTGACGGAGCTTATTCAGTTCCTGGAAAGCGGCAACATGGATGCCTACTTCGCGCAGCCAACTCAGGGGATGCAAAACGCCCTCGGTGCAGCGCTGGGTGAATACGCCAAAGCCAGTAGCGACCTGTATCACACCTCCTTTACGGAAAGTCAGAACGATTACCGCTTCGCCAAATGGCAGATGGCCGTACTGGCGCTGGCGCTGGTGATTGTGCTGGTTGGCGTGTGGTATGGCATTCGCCACATTCTGCTGAATCCACTGGGCCGCGTGATTGCCCATATCCGTGAAATCGCCAGCGGCGATCTGACCAAAACGCTTACCGTATCCGGGCGTAATGAAATCACGGAGCTGGCAAACACCGTTGACCACATGCAGCGCTCGCTGATTGATACCGTGACCAATGTGCGTCAGGGATCGGATGCCATCTATACCGGCACCAGCGAAATTGCGATGGGCAACAATGACCTTTCTTCTCGTACCGAACAGCAAGCTTCGGCGCTGGAAGAGACGGCAGCCAGCATGGAAGAGTTAACCGCGACCGTGAAGCAGAATGCGGATAACGCCCGTCAGGCTTCTCAGCTTGCCGAAAGCGCTTCCGACACCGCACAGCGCGGTGGTCGTGTGGTGGATGGCGTGGTGAAAACCATGCATGAAATCGCCGACAGCTCGAAGAAAATCGCCGACATCATCAGTGTTATCGATGGTATTGCCTTCCAGACCAACATCCTGGCGCTGAACGCCGCCGTTGAAGCGGCGCGTGCCGGCGAACAGGGCCGCGGGTTTGCGGTGGTGGCCGGTGAAGTGCGCAACCTGGCAAGCCGCAGTGCCAACGCGGCGAAAGAGATTAAAGCGCTGATTGAAGATTCTGTTTCCCGTGTGGATACCGGCTCCGTGCTGGTTGAAAGCGCAGGGGAAACCATGAATGACATCGTGAATGCCGTTACCCGCGTAACGGACATCATGGGTGAAATCGCCTCTGCATCGGATGAGCAGAGTCGTGGTATTGACCAGGTCGCCCTGGCGGTATCTGAAATGGATCGCGTGACACAGCAAAACGCCGCGCTGGTGCAGGAGTCCGCCACGGCGGCGGCTGCACTGGAAGACCAGGCGAGCCGTCTGAAGATGGCCGTCTCGGCGTTCCGTCTTGCTTCAAAAACGACAAATACGGCCATCACGCGTGCAATGCACAGTGGGTCAGCGACTGCCCCGGCAGCGGCTCGCACCCGCACCGTGACGACCGGACAAGATGAAAACTGGGAAACATTTTGACTGAACTTTAAACCGCGGCTACTTGCCGCTTAATGGGAGCGTGGATGTTAAATCGTATTCGTATCTCGACCACACTGTTTTTGATTCTGATCCTTTGCGGTGTGTTGCAGGTTGGCAGTAACGGGTTGTCTTTTTGGGCGTTTCGCGATGGCTATCAGAATTTGCAGGAAGTTGAGGCGAGTAATCAACAGCGCTCCGCACTGGCACAAACACGTGCCGTGCTGTTGCAGGCAAGCACTGCGCTGAACAAGGCGGGGACGTTGACCGCGTTAAGTTATCCGCCGGATGACATTAAGGCGCTGATGGCAACGGCGCGCGACAGCCTTAAACAGGCTGACGCGCAGTTTAAAGCCTTCACGTCTCAGGAGGCTGTCAGCGAGAAGGGCAAAACGCTGAAAGTCGCCATGAAGAAGAACTTTGAGCAGTGGCACAGCGATCTGGATCACCAGGCGACGTGGCTTGAGAACAACCAGCTTTCTGATTTTATGACTGCGCCAGTGCAGGAATCACAGGCGGCCTTTGATGGCAGCTTTAACGCATGGCAGCAGGACATCAACCAGTTTGTTGAGCGTGCGGAGGCAGACAGCCGCACCAGCTACCACATGTCCGGCGTGATTTTTACCGTGGTGGTGATTCTGGCGGCATTGCTGACCGGAGGGGCACTGTTCTGGTCGCGCAGGATGATTGTGCAACCGCTGGCGATCATCAGCAGCCATTTCGACAGCATCGCGAAGGGCAACCTGGCGCGCCCGGTTGCGGTGTACGGTAAGAACGAGATTTCGGCGATCTTCGCCAGCCTGAAGGCGATGCAGGGGTCACTGCGTGAAACAGTGACCGATGTGCGTCAGGGCAGTTATGCCATGCACACCGGGATTTCAGAGATTGCGGCAGGCAATAACGATCTCTCTTCAAGAACCGAGCAACAGGCGGCCTCGCTGGCACAAACGGCCGCCAGCATGGAGCAACTGACGGCGACGGTAAGCCAGAACGCCGATAACGCGCGCCAGGCATCGGACCTGTCAAAACAGGCCGCGCAAACGGCGAAGAAAGGGGGCGACCAGGCGACTCACGTTGCCAGCACTATGCATGAGATAGCCGCCAGTTCTCAGAAAATTGGCGACATTATCAGCGTGATTGACGGTATTGCTTTCCAGACCAACATTCTGGCCCTGAACGCCGCCGTTGAGGCAGCGCGCGCAGGGGAACAGGGGCGCGGGTTTGCGGTCGTCGCCGGTGAAGTCCGTAACCTGGCAAGCCGCAGTGCCAACGCGGCGAAAGAGATTAAGGTACTGATTGAAGAGTCGGTGTCTCGCGTTGAGCAAGGCTCTGCGCTGGTGGACACGGCAGCAAAAACGATGACCGAGATTGTCACCTCAGTGACCCGGGTTAACGACATCATGGGTGAGATTGCCTCCGCGTCAGATGAACAACGTCGCGGGATTGAGCAGGTAGCCCAGGCTGTCAGCCAGATGGATCAGGTGACACAGCAGAACGCCTCACTTGTGGAAGAGGCGGCCGCGGCAACCGATCAGCTGGCAAACCAGGCCGATCACTTAACCGGCCTGGTCGCGGTATTTAATGTAAATGAGCACGTTGAAGCAGTAACAGAAGTCGGGCGGTCGCAGGCCGTGCCAGTTGGAACCTGAATGTGATTAAGAAGGCGCTATGACATCACCAATGCCCTCAGGGCAAACGTCATTACTGTTACAGATGACACAGCGCCTCGCGCTGTCCGACGCGCATTTTCGTCGGATATGTCAGTTAATCTACCAGCGTGCGGGGATCGTGCTTGCCGATCATAAGCGAGACATGGTTTACAACCGGCTGGTGCGGCGCTTGCGCACTCTCGGGCTGGATGATTTTGGCCGCTATCTGAGTATGCTCGAAGCGAACCAGAACAGCGCGGAATGGCAGGCATTTATTAACTCATTAACCACTAACCTGACCGCGTTTTTCCGCGAAGGGCACCACTTTCCGGTGCTGGCGGATCATGCGCGTCGTCGTAGCGGAGAGTATCGCGTCTGGAGTGCGGCAGCCTCAACCGGGGAAGAGCCGTACTCGCTGGCGATCACGCTGGCGGACACGCTGGGGATGGCGCCAGGGCGCTGGAAAGTGTTCGCCAGTGATATCGACACTGAAGTGCTGGAGAAAGCCCGTAACGGGGTCTATCGCCAGGATGAACTGAAGACGCTCTCGCCTCAGCAGCTCCAGCGTTACTTCATGCGCGGCACAGGCCCGCATGAAGGGCTGGTGCGCGTTCGCCAGGAGCTGGCGAACTGCGTGGAGTTCACCTCTGTAAACCTGCTGGATAAGCAGTACAACGTTCCGGGGCCTTTTGACGCCATTTTTTGCCGTAACGTGATGATTTATTTTGATAAAACGACGCAACAGGACATTCTGCGTCGCTTTGTTCCGTTGCTCAAGCCTGACGGTTTACTGTTTGCCGGGCACTCGGAAAACTTTAGCAACCTCGTGCGTGAGTTTAGCCTGCGTGGGCAAACGGTATATGCGCTGAGTAAGGAAAAAGCATGAGTAAAATCAGGGTGTTGTCTGTCGATGATTCGGCGCTGATGCGCCAGATCATGACTGAAATTATCAATAGCCACAGCGATATGGAGATGGTGGCAACAGCGCCTGATCCGTTAGTTGCGCGGGATTTAATCAAAAAATATAACCCCGACGTGCTAACGCTGGATGTCGAAATGCCGCGCATGGATGGCATCGATTTTCTGGAAAAATTAATGCGTCTGCGCCCGATGCCGGTGGTGATGGTGTCATCCCTGACGGGGAAAGGATCCGAAATCACGCTGCGCGCGCTGGAGCTGGGGGCGGTGGATTTTGTCACCAAACCTCAACTGGGTATCCGGGAAGGGATGCTGGCCTACAGCGAGATGATCGCCGAGAAAATCCGCACTGCATCGCGCGCAAAGCTGGCGGCTCATACACCGACCGCAGTACCGGCAACACTGAAGGCTGGCCCGTTACTCAGTTCGGAAAAACTGCTGGTGATTGGTGCATCAACCGGGGGAACAGAGGCAATTCGCCATGTACTCCAGCCATTGCCGCTTTCAAGCCCAGGTATTCTTATTACGCAGCATATGCCGCCAGGCTTTACCCGCTCGTTCGCGGAACGTCTGAACAAATTGTGTCAGATAAGCGTGAAAGAGGCGGAGGACGGCGAACGTGTTCTTCCGGGGCACGCGTATATCGCGCCGGGCGACAAGCATATGGAGCTGGCGCGCAGTGGCGCGAACTATCAAATCAAAATTCATGACGGGCCGCCGGTTAACCGGCACCGTCCGTCGGTGGATGTGCTGTTTCATTCGGTGGCGAAACATGCGGGGCGCAACGCCGTTGGGGTGATCCTGACGGGGATGGGCAACGACGGTGCCGCCGGAATGTTAGCAATGCACCAGGCTGGCGCCTGGACGATTGCGCAGAATGAAGCAAGTTGTGTGGTGTTCGGCATGCCGCGCGAGGCCATCAATATGGGTGGCGTGAGCGAAGTGGTCGATCTTAGCCAGGTAAGCCAGCAGATGCTGGCGAAAATCAGTGCCGGACAGGCAATACGTATTTAAAGAGGAGTGTAGTTTTATGGCGGACAAAGAGCTCAGATTTTTGGTTGTGGATGACTTTTCCACCATGCGTCGCATCGTGCGCAACCTGCTGAAAGAGCTGGGCTTCAACAACGTTGAAGAAGCAGAAGACGGCGTGGATGCGCTGAACAAACTGCAGGCTGGTAGCTTTGGGTTTGTAATTTCTGACTGGAACATGCCTAACATGGACGGTCTGGAACTGCTGAAAACCATTCGCGCAGATGCAGGTATGGCATCACTGCCGGTGCTGATGGTGACCGCAGAAGCGAAGAAAGAGAACATCATTGCAGCAGCACAGGCGGGCGCAAGCGGCTATGTGGTGAAGCCATTCACCGCTGCAACCCTGGAAGAGAAGCTCGGTAAGATCTTCGAGAAACTCGGCATGTGAGGTGATGAATATGTTGCAACCTACTATGAAACCTGTTGAAGAACATTCACCGAGCGACATTATTGCCCGCATTGGTAGCCTGACGCGTATGTTGCGTGACAGCCTGCGTGAATTAGGGCTGGATCAGGCAATTGCTGAAGCGGCGGAAGCGATTCCGGACGCGCGCGATCGTCTGGACTATGTTGTGCAGATGACTGCTCAGGCGGCTGAACGTGCACTGAACAGTGTCGAAGCATCACAGCCACACCAGGACGCTATGGAGAAAGGGGCTAAATCCCTGACCAAACGCTGGGACGAGTGGTTCGAAAATCCAATCGAGCTGGCGGATGCCCGTGAGCTGGTGACCGATACCCGTCAGTTCCTGGGGGATGTGCCGGGTCACACCAGCTTTACCAACGCGCAATTGCTGGACATCATGATGGCGCAGGATTTCCAGGACCTGACTGGTCAGGTTATCAAGCGCATGATGGATGTGATTCAGGAGATTGAGCGTCAGCTGCTGATGGTTCTGCTGGAGAACATCCCGGAACCGGCTGCGCGTCCGAAACGTGAGAACGAAAGCCTGCTCAATGGCCCACAGCTCGACGCGACCAAAGCGGGCGTTGTGGCAAGCCAGGATCAGGTGGACGATCTGCTGGACAGCCTTGGTTTCTGATTGTGCTGTTACCCTCAGGTTGTTTGTTCAACCTGAGGGTATTTTGACTAACGAAGATCCATTTTTACTGTGACATTACCCTCAAAGCTCCCGGAACCGGGTGTCGCACTGGTGGTGCTGACTGGCGCGGCTTTAATACGAATCACACCATTTCCTTGTTCATCCACCGTGACGGGAAACGCATAGCTGCCGTCCAGCGCAATATCCTGATTCTGTTCATCGAACACCCTTACGCCGATATCATCCCTTCCGATCATTTTCGCAATCACGGGATTACTGCTGTCTATGACCCCCTGATCGGCACTCAGCGTGAGTTTAATCCTGTCATTTTTACCTACGGTGTTACTGCCGCACTGGTAGGAAATGTCGACATCTTTCAGCGTAAAGCCTTTCGGTTGTTGTCCCTTATTCACAAACTGACTGGAGACCAGGTCGCCAAAATCGACCTCGATGGTACTTCCCTCGTTAATCGTGCAACTTAGAGGGGCAGTAAGAGAACCGCTTAACCAGATATTTGATACCTGTTCAGCGTTGGTTGGGTCGCAGCTGCCGGAGCCGTAGTAGAGGCAGGCATAGTTTTGTACCACGATGGTCGGGGGAATGATGGCTTCTCCCAGAATGGTTTTTTTGACCAGAAATCTCGCCACAATGACATTCCATCGGAATTGCCGCTTCACGGGGAGAGTGCTTTCAGGGCGGGTGCTTTCACTGCAAACGCTGGCAGTGCCCTCAGTGGTTTTTATCTTTTCGATCAATTTATCCATCGACGAGAGCGACGAAGGGTACGCGTTGATATCGAGTTTGGTTAAATTCGCCCCATCGGGCGAGTTAATCGCATCATTGTAGCCGGATACGTGAATATCCAGCGAGTCTGTAAGATAACCATAGCCGCTGGCACCGGGGCTAAGCGGGCTGCCGGCAAGCGTCAGCTCCATGATTGCTGTACTTTCATCCAGATCTTTTGGGCAGCTACAGTTAGCTTCCATTTCGCTACCGCTACCGACAAGGTGCTCGTTATCATTTACCGCATTACCCACAACGTTATCCGTGGTGGAGAGCTCCCGGCTATAGGAAATCTGGTAATCCTGAGGGGCCGCGAAGCAATTCTTTAATATCGTTGCGGCTTGTCCTGTAAGGGGGAAGGCGAAGGCGTACAGGAGGACCTGAAGGCGCGTCAAAACAGATTTCTGGCGTTTACTGATCATGCGGTTGTTCCTGCTGGCATATCACGCGGGCCTGGCGGATCCCCGTGGGGTTGTTTGAATTTTGCAAATCGGAAAGCGTGATGGGCGCCGTGCAGCGTCGATCGCTGGTGTCTCCCCAGACGACGTCAAGTTCAGCATTTTTGCTTATCCCTGCAAGGTAGAGCGTGCCCATATCGTCGACAATTCCTGTCATACTGGACGCTCTCATCGTCGCTATCGCACCGAAAGGGACGTTCCTGCCATCCTGGCGGGTAAGTGTGATCAGGGCACGGTAACCAACATGGGCGTCAAAGCTCGCGGTCACGGCGGCATTTCGCGAAGGTACTACGGTGATCGAGGTGTCGCTGGTATCCACATCTCGTGGCAGGCTGGTGGTATCGATGCGTATGCGGTTTTCCTGATAGGGCGTGAGTGAGGGGATCACCGCATTTCCCTGCCAGTCTGTCTGGACTCCCCGCTGATTCTTGAAGCGAACCCCCGCCGCACCGGAAGCACTGACGATGGCAAACTGATCGCCTAATGGCTGGGCAAGAGTGATCCCGTGTGGATGAGCTACGATTGCGCCGCTGGCGCCGTAACTGAGCTGCTGGCTGTTATCTGATGAGTAGTAATAGCCCGCATTGAGATTGGCGTACTGCGAACGATAACTGCCGTACAGGCTACTGCTATCGTCAGCATCGTGGTTGGCATGGCTCTGTTGCAACGAATAGCTGAGCCGTTCATCGTCCAGAAGGGTGCCGCTGAGACCCAGGTTTTGTCGGGTGTAACCCTTTTTACTGTTGCTTAAGGAATAACTGCTCCACGCTCGCGGCAGCCATTTGCTGAGTGGGATGCTGAAACCAAAGGAGACCATCTGATCGCTGCTGTAGTCGCTGGTTTTACTGTAGGTGTAAGCCATGTGCAGGCTGACCCCTTCCACAACGGTGTTTGCGCCAGCGGAAAGGCTGCGCTCTTTACGCGAGCTTCCCCAGTAATCCTGCTGATAGCCATTCAGATAAAAACTGCTGCCAAACAGGCTCTGGCTGATACTGGCCTGAAGACGGCTGCGTTTGTTGTACTGATACAGCCAGTCGTTTTCATTACCTTCATACTTCTGGTTGGCATCAGCAAAACTGTAATAGCCCGCCGTGGAGTAGCGATAACTGCCGAGCGTGAAGTTGGTCTCTGTGGCATCGACTTTCCCTGAGTAGAGCAGGCGGTAAGACTGCCCGGTGCTTTCTTCCCCATTATCCAGCCGGGTTTTGGCCACCGTCACGTCCGCTGAAAGTGAACCCACTACGCCGAGTGCAATTCCCGCGCCGCTGTTAACCGCCTGATAGTCTTCAGACGCGGTGACGCCGCCAAACAGCGTCATGGCATTGTTCAGACCATAGATAGCACTGCCCTGCACAAACGTGGGTTCTTTTTGACCGCTGCCGCTGTCGGCGCGGTAGCGTGCAGCGGTTACTTCATACTTCAGATGACCGGGGCGCTGCATCACGGCGACACTAGAGTAGGGCTGGGTGAAGTGGTGCTCGCTGCCGTCGGCTTCTTTCACCGTGACCTCAAGGTCGCCGCTGTTAGTCGTCGAGTAGAGGTCGTGTATCTCAAACGCCCCAGGCGCAACGCTCTGCTGGTAGATCAGATAGCCGTTCTGGCGAATGGACACCTCGGCACTGGAACTGGCTATCCCTCGTATTACGGGGGCATACCCCCGCAGGCTATAGGGTAGCATCTCTTCGTCAGACGCTATATTCACCCCGCGATACTGGAGACTGTCAAAAACCTCTCCCCGTGTACTGTTTTCACCAGCGGTGAATTGTGCTTTCAGGGCATCAATATCATGCTGTAGATAGGTATTAATGGTACTCCAGTGAGCGGCGTCCTGCGTTTTGCTCCAGGTTGAGTAGTTGCGAAGCCGCCAGCCACCAAGATTGGCGCCGCTGCGCAGATTTAGGTACTGACTGGTGGTCGTATTCTGCGCGTCGTCATTATGGCGGGTACCCGAAAAGGCATAATCCGAGAACATGACCGGCACACCGTCGTTCCACCTTGACGGGTCAATATAATCCTCGGCATTGCTGACCATACCCGCCTGCGGAATGCTAAGGCTCAGCGTCATTTTGCTGAAATCAAGCGCTGAGGAGGCGAAAGGAATAAAATCGCCGAGGGGCTTATCGAGCGGCGTCTGAACATCGTAGTCTGCAAGTTTAGGGTACATATCGACATCCACCCCCCACTGACGCAGCATATCCGGCGTGATCTCTGCGACCAGCTCGCCCGTCGGGCTGTTCACATAATGTATGTCGGCATCGCGCATCCGCGTTTTGTTGATGACAATATGGGATGAATAACGGCCAGGAGGCTGAGCGTTGGGCTTCGAAAAGAGTGAAAGGTCGATGTCCTGCTGAGCAAGCGTGCTGCCTTCCAGTGAAGAGGGTGAAAAAAGGTATTCCCGTGCGAGAAGGGGCGTAGAGGTCATCAGTAAAACGCCGCAAAAGCAATGTACCAGCGATGCGAATGTGTTGTTCCGTTTGCCGGGTAAATGGCATAGTCCATTCGTCATTTTGTTGATTTATCCCTGAATCATTGTGGATGTGTATTTTTCCGATGCATTTCCGTAATCAGTAATACAACGCCAACTAACTTGAGCGCCTGAGGTCTTCGCCGGAAGAGGAACGGAGACACGGGAAAACGGCGCAACCATATCCGCCTTTGATAGCGGTGTATTCCCGAACTGTAGGCTGTCAAAAACGCTGTAAAATGCCCCGTCGTTAATGATAATTACGTCGCCCTTTTCCTGGCGAAAATGCAGGTTTTTACAGGTGTCACCGGGCGTCCCTTTAAGCCCAGAAGGGCGCCAGAACAGCTTCAGGCGGGTCTTATAAATAAGGCGCAGCATGTTTTTATCGCTGTCCTCTTTCGCGGTTGCTGGAATGGTGCGGATGTTCATATAAAACAACGATTCACGGTCTTCAGGGAGCGAGGATCCATTCCAGGCGATGCGGAGACTTTGCTCCTTTTGCGCATCCAGTCGGAAAAGCGGGGGGGTGACAATAAAGGGGCCACGCGTTGTCTCGTCGCCTGTGTCCGTCCAGGACTGGATGAGCCAGGGAAGTGCGTTATCTTTGTTGACGAGCGGAAGGGCTATCTCTTTTTTTTCGGCGTTGTAAATAATACGCGTGCGGCCAATCTGGACACCTGCTGCATGGCTCAGTGTGGGCATTATTAGCGAGAGGTAGATAAATGCTTTCGACAATTTACGCATGGTCAGCCTGCTGTTCGTAATTTAAAATAAAATAGAATAATCCGGGCTTATCCGAACTATTCTATTTGGTATTCTGAGAGTGTGTTTTTAGTTAAAAATTGAATTGATGAATGTTCGATGGCGATCTGTTAACGGTAAAGAATGTTAATTGTCATATCGGCATCTGCTGGGCCTGGCGTGACATCAGATGCAAAAGATTGATAACGCGCATTGAAATCAGCATGAACCTGATCTTCTTTCGTCGTGGGTAGCGTAATACGTACCTGATCTTCGCTGCCATCGAAGGAAATATAGTCTTCGTTATCATCTGCCGGGGTCACGGCAATGCCAATGCCTGTCGCTGCCGTATCGCCATCTGTGGTGATTTTACTGACGTCCAGTAAGGTCGTTGAACCTGTGACGGCAGTGCTCCCGTTAAACGTTAGCTGTACTGACGGTAGACCATCACTTTTGACCGGGCAGTCTGAGAGCCTGATACTAAAAGGGATCAATTCACTTTCTTTACCCACCTTGTCAAACAATGAGTTTGGATACGTACCCAAAGGGACAGTGCTGTCTGTGCCGTTATCACCATCAATCGTACAGCTTGGTTCAATAATTTGCCCGGTAAAGTGAATTGTCCCTGCATTCATTTCAGCAGCAATTGCGCTAACAGAAACGAGGCTAAGAATAAAACTGGCTACCATTGTTTTGGTACGTTTCATAACTAGTGTCCTTTAATAAATAATGCATCTATTCGTTGAGTGTTAGAGGGTTTGGTAATAGTGATGCTGATGCTGCGGGGAGTATACACCCTTATGTAGAGCTGAAAAGATCGGTGAAATTGAAATGGACTTGATAAACGTGCTATTTATTTTGTGAATTCTTTTGTTTAATTGATCGAATTGATCTTTGTATTTGTTTGTATACATATCGGGAATGTGATTCGGTAATGTAAAAGCTATTTCTGCGTGTTGCGGCGATTGCCGTAAATTTATTGTGTATGAGTTGTAGTAATAAGTTTTGAAACACGTAAGGGGTTAACAAACATTGTTAACGAATAATACATCTGGGCATTTTTCTGAAAAATGAAGCCGTGTTGAAATAGCCTTGTGGAAAGTAAACCAGGTAAAAACGGTGAGTTATAGAGTCTTTTCCAGCCATTGAATGCCCTGAGCTCTGGCATGATAACCGTGACTTAATGGGCTGCGAGCACGTACAGTGTCAGAAGAAAACGACGACAAAACGGAAGCCCCCACACCCCACCGACTTGAAAAAGCGCGTGAGGAAGGGCAGATCCCCCGTTCCAGAGAACTGACATCCCTGCTTATTTTAGTAGTGGGTGTTTGCATTATCTGGCTGGGTGGGGAGTCGCTCGCCCGAAGACTGGCTGGAATGCTCTCTACCGGATTACGTTTTGATCACAGCATGGTCAACGATCCGAACCTGATCCTTAGCCAAATCATTCTGCTCATCAAAGGCGCCATGATTGCCTTGCTGCCGCTGATAACCGGCGTGGTGCTGGTGGCTATCGTCTCACCCGTTATGCTGGGCGGACTGGTGTTCAGCGCGAAATCGCTGCAACCTAAGTTTTCCAAACTCAACCCGCTGCCGGGCATCGCCCGCATGTTTTCCGCCCAGACCGGCGCGGAGCTGGTGAAAGCTATTCTGAAATCCACGCTGATGGGCAGTGCGGCGGGTTTTTATCTTTTGCACAACTGGCCCGAGATGATGCGCCTTATTAGCGAATCACCGTTAAGCGCGATGAGTAACGCCATGAACCTTGTCGGGCTGTGCGCGCTACTGGTGGTGCTCAGCATTATCCCGATGGTAGGTTTCGACGTTATTTTCCAGCTGTATAGCCACTTCAAGAAGCTGCGCATGTCACGTCAGGATATTCGTGATGAATACAAGCAGATGGAAGGTGACCCGCATGTGAAGGGGCGTATTCGCCAGATGCAGCGCGCTGCCGCTCGCCGTCGCATGATGGAAGATGTGCCAAAAGCCGATGTCATTGTCACCAACCCGACGCACTACTCGGTGGCGTTGCAGTACGACGAAAACAAAATGAGCGCGCCAAAAGTGGTGGCGAAAGGGGCCGGGCTGATTGCGCTGCGTATTCGTGAGATCGGCACTGAGAATCGCGTTCCCATTCTTGAAGCACCGCCGCTGGCGCGTGCCTTGTACCGTCATGCCGAAATAGGACAACAAATCCCGGGGCAACTTTACGCCGCAGTGGCGGAAGTTCTGGCCTGGGTATGGCAATTGAAACGCTGGCGTTTAGCAGGTGGTCAACGACCTGTGAAACCTGAAAACCTTCCAGTGCCAGAAGCGCTGGATTTTATGAACGAGAAGGACACTGATGGCTAATCTGGTGGCAATGTTGCGCCTGCCGAGCAACATGAAATCGACGCAATGGCAGATTCTGGCCGGGCCGATTCTCATCCTGCTGATTTTGTCGATGATGGTATTGCCGCTCCCGGCATTCATCCTCGATCTGCTTTTCACATTCAACATTGCACTGTCCATCATGGTGCTGCTGGTGGCGATGTTTACCCAGCGGACACTGGAGTTTGCAGCGTTCCCGACCATTCTGCTGTTTACCACCTTACTGCGTCTGGCATTGAACGTGGCCTCTACGCGTATCATCCTGATGGAAGGGCATACCGGTGCGGCGGCGGCGGGTAAAGTGGTTGAAGCCTTCGGTCACTTCCTGGTGGGCGGTAACTTTGCCATCGGTATCGTGGTGTTCGTGATCCTCGTTATCATCAACTTTATGGTTATCACCAAAGGTGCAGGGCGTATCGCAGAAGTCGGTGCGCGCTTCGTGCTGGACGGGATGCCGGGTAAGCAGATGGCGATCGACGCCGACCTTAACGCGGGTCTTATTGCTGAAGATGAAGCCAAAAAGCGCCGTTCGGAAGTGACTCAGGAAGCCGACTTCTACGGTTCGATGGACGGTGCGAGTAAGTTTGTGCGTGGGGATGCCATTGCGGGCATCCTGATTATGGTTATCAACGTGGTGGGCGGCCTGCTGGTCGGTGTTTTGCAACATGGTATGGACATGGGCCACGCGGCGGAAAGCTATACGCTGCTGACCATCGGTGACGGTCTGGTTGCACAGATCCCGGCGCTGGTTATCTCTACTGCTGCGGGTGTTATTGTTACCCGCGTCAGTACGGACCAGGACGTTGGCGAGCAGATGGTTGGCCAGCTGTTCAGCAACCCACGCGTGATGCTGCTGGCTGCGGCTGTGCTGGGGCTGCTCGGTATGGTTCCGGGGATGCCGAATCTGGTGTTCCTGCTGTTTACCGCCGCTCTGCTTGGCCTTGCCTGGTGGATGCGCGGGCGTGAAACCCAACCCGCTGCCGAGCCTGTTCCCGTTAAAATGCAGGAGAATACCCAGGCGGTCGAAGCCACCTGGAACGATGTCCAGCTGGAGGATTCACTGGGGATGGAGGTGGGCTATCGCCTGATCCCGATGGTGGATTTCCAGCAGGATGGTGAACTGCTTGGGCGTATTCGCAGTATTCGTAAGAAATTCGCGCAGGAGATGGGCTTTTTGCCTCCGGTTGTTCATATCCGCGACAACATGGATTTACCGCCAGCGCGATACCGTATTCTGATGAAAGGTGTGGAAATTGGCAGCGGTGATGCTTATCCGGGACGCTGGCTTGCTATCAACCCGGGCACGGCTGCCGGTACTCTGCCGGGTGAACAAACCATCGATCCGGCCTTCGGTCTGGCCGCTATCTGGATCGAGAGCGCGCTAAAAGAGCAGGCGCAGATCCAGGGGTATACCGTGGTGGAAGCCAGTACCGTAGTGGCAACCCATCTTAACCATCTGATTGGGCAATTCTCGTCTGAACTGTTTGGCCGCCAGGAAGCGCAGCAACTTCTTGACCGCGTCACGCAAGAGATGCCGAAGTTGACCGAAGATCTGGTACCTGGTGTGGTGACCTTGACTACGTTGCACAAAGTGCTGCAAAACCTGCTCGACGAGAAAGTGCCCATCCGTGATATGCGCACCATTCTGGAAACCCTGGCGGAACATGCCCCGCTGCAAAGCGATCCGCATGAGCTGACGGCGGTGGTTCGTGTGGCGCTGGGACGTGCTATTACCCAACAGTGGTTCCCGGGAACAGGTGAAGTGCAGGTAATTGGTCTTGATACTCCGCTGGAACGCTTACTGCTCCAGGCCTTGCAGGGTGGTGGCGGTCTTGAACCTGGGCTTGCAGACCGACTGCTGGCACAAACCCAGGAAGCGCTGGGGCGTCAGGAGATGCTGGGTGCGCCACCTGTTCTGCTGGTGAACCATGCCCTGCGTCCGTTGTTGTCCCGCTTCCTGCGCCGCAGCCTGACGCAGCTGGTGGTGCTGTCGAACATGGAGCTGTCGGATAACCGCCATATCCGCATGACGGCAACCATTGGAGGTAAATAATGCATAAGTGGTTATGGGTACTGTTCTTCCCGCTGGCGGCACAGGCCGCAGGCGAGGGGACATGGCAGGCCAGCAGCATGGGGATTACGCTCAATCATCGTGGTGAGTCGATGTCTTCACGCCCGCTATCGCCTTCAGAACCTGCTTCTGGCCAGATAACGATGGTGGCATGGAATTACAGACTGATTGGCCCAACGCCCGCAGGGTTGCGCGTACGTTTGTGTACACAGACCCGCTGCGCGGAAATCGACGGGGAAAATGGCACAACTCAGGCGTTTGACGGCGTATCGGCCCTCGAACCACTGCGCTTTATCTGGGAAGTTCCTGGCGGCGGGCGTTTGATTCCGGCGCTGAAAGTTCAGAGCAACTCTGTCATCGTCAACTACCGCTAACTGCCCGCTTTAACGCCCGACATCAGGTGATTCTGATGGCGGGCTCGCAAAAATGACACCTGCTTTTGATGCAAAAGAAACGCTGTTTTATAAATCAGTGACACGCGTAGCGACACTCTTTGCATTTTTGCCATCCCCTTGTTTGAGGTGGCAAAAACAGAAAGGTATCACCCTGACGATACTTTTACTGTAGCCGTGTAAAAACTCCCGGATGAGGTTGCTTACAGGGAGTCTCCCAACACTGATTAGGGTTGACGGCAATGAAAACACGTAAAATTGGACTCGCAAATTACCTTGCTTATGGCTCGGGCGATTTCCTTGGCGCAGGGACGACTGCGCTGACCTCCGCCTGGCTTTTATATTTTTATACGACCTTCTGTGGACTCTCGCCGATTGAGGCAACATTTATCTTTGCTGCTGCAAGGGTACTGGATGCTGTGGTCAGCCCGTTAATGGGCTTTTTAACCGATAACTTTGGCACGACCTGGTTTGGAAAACGCTTCGGTCGGCGTAAGTTCTTTATCCTGCTCGGCATTCCTTGCGTGTTCAGCTATTCACTGATGTGGGTAGGGGACATGAATTTCTGGTACTACCTGTTGACCTATCTGGTGTTCGATGTCGTCTACACCATGATTCTGGTGCCATACGAAACGCTGGTACCGGAGATGACCGATGACTTCAAACAGAAAACCAAATTCTCTGGCGCGCGTATCTCAATGGCGCAGATGTCGGCCATTCTTGCTTCATTCCTGCCGGGTGTCTTACTGACTCACTTTGGTAAAGACAACGCGGTTTCCTTCTTCTATGCAAGCCTGGTCTTCTCTGTGCTCTGCGCGGTGATGCTGACCTTCGTCTGGTGCTTTACCTGGGAACGCCCGCGCGAAGACTGGACAGAAGCGGCGCTGCGTGCCGAAGAAGAGAAGAAAAAACTGTCTCTGAAACAGAGTCTCAACCGCCTGTTTGTGGAGTTAAGCTCTACGCTGCGCATTAAAATCTTCCGTCAGCACCTGGGGATGTACCTGGGGGGTTACATCGCGCAGGACGTGTTCAATGCGGTATTCACCTACTACGTGGTGTTTGTCCTGATGCAGGAAGCGTCAATGGCGTCGACCCTGCTCGGCACGATGGCGAGCTTCCAGTTTATTGCGGTCATCGCCATGATCCCGTTGTGCATCCGCTTCGGACCTGCGCCGTCCTACCGCATGGTGGTGGTGCTGTTTGGCCTGGCGTCTGTTTCGTATGCCGTGCTTTATTACGCCGGACTGAGTGACATCTTCTCACTGCTGTTGCTGGTTTCCGCGGTGGCGGGGCTGGGCCGCGGTGGTATCAACTACGTGCCGTGGAATACCTACACCTACATTGCTGACGTGGACGAAGTGATCACCGGTCAGCGCCGCGAAGGGATCTTTGCCGGCATCATGACCCTGACACGTAAAGCATCTCAGGCGGGTGCGGTAATGCTGGTGGGGATCGTGATGCAGATGTCCGGCTTTGTCAGCGGGCAGAAGGTTCAGCCTGCTGAAGTGAGCCACACCATTCTGATGATACTGAGTGTGGGAACCGTTCTGGTGCTGTTCTGCGGCTTCCTGGTGTCCCTGCGGTTCAAACTCAATTTGCAGACCCACAGTACGCTGCGTGAAGAGACCGCCAAAATGCGTGAGTCTGGCAGGGCGATGCCTGAAGCCGCAACCCCGCAAGCCCGTGCGACGGTGGAGATGCTCGCCGGGATGCCATTCGAGTCACTGTGGGGCAACAACAACATCGGTTACCTGAATCGTAATAAGCCAGCGGCACCTTCTCTGAAGGATGGCGCAGTACTGAATTCGACATACAACAGAGGTTAAGATTATGAAAGTTTGGCCTGTCAAACAGAGTCCGTTACTGCGTCAGCCTGAGCGTTTTATCGCCAGGGATGAGCTGAAGTCACTGATTCAGAAGGTGACACATAATCTGGTGAACATTCACGATAAAACGGGCGAATTTTTACTGCGACTGGACGACGGGCGCGTGATCGACACCAAAGGCTGGGCGGGATGGGAGTGGACGCATGGCGTCGGCTTATACGGCATCTGGCAGTATTACTGCCAGACCGGCGACGTAGCGATGCGTGACATTATTGACAGCTGGTTTACCAACCGCTTCGCGGAAGGGGCGACCACCAAAAACGTCAACACGATGTCACCGTTTCTGACCCTGGCTTATCGCTACGAAGAGACGAAAAACCCGGCCTGGCTGCCGTGGCTGGAAAGCTGGGCAGAATGGGCGATGAACGAGATGCCGCGCACCGATCACGGCGGGATGCAGCACATCACACTGGCTGAAGAGAACCATCAGCAGATGTGGGATGACACGCTGATGATGACGGTGCTGCCGCTGGCGAAAATCGGTAAGTTGCTGAACAAACCGGAATACGTTGAGGAAGCGGTGTATCAGTTCCTGCTGCACGTGCAGAACCTGATGGACAGGGAAACCGGGTTGTGGTTCCACGGCTGGAATTACGAAGGAAACCACAACTTTGCCAGGGCCCGCTGGGCGCGCGGCAACAGCTGGCTGACCATCGTCATCCCGGATTTCCTCGAGCTTGTGGATCTGCCGGAAAACAGCGCCGTGCGTCGTTATCTGGTGCAGGTGCTGAACGCACAGATTACCGCTCTGGCAAAATGTCAGGACGACAGCGGCCTGTGGCACACGCTGCTTGACGATCCAGATTCCTACCTCGAGGCATCAGCAACTGCGGGGTTTGCTTACGGTATTCTGAAAGCAGTGCGTAAGCGCTATGTCGGGGCGGAGTATGCCGACGTCGCCGATAAAGCGATTCGCGGAATTGTGAAAAATATTTCGCCGGAAGGGGAGTTACTGCAAACGTCATTCGGTACGGGGATGGGGAGCGACCTGGCGTTTTATCGCCAGATCCCGTTGACGTCGATGCCGTACGGCCAGGCGATGGCAATCTTGTGTTTAACGGAATATTTGCGTAAGTACTTCTGATAATAAAAAACCCGGCGCTTGCCGGGTTTCTTTTTTTACATACGCTCTACGGTTTCGATACCCAGGGTATCCAGACCCAGTTTCAGGGTCTTCGCCGTCAACTGCGCCAGCTTCAGGCGGCTGTTGCGCACCTCTTCGCTTTCTGCTGACAGGATAGGGCAGTGCTCGTAGAAGCCAGAGAACAGGCCAGCCAGATCGTACAGATACGCACACATCACGTGCGGGGTGCCATCGCGGGCAACGACTGACAGCGTCTCTTCGAATTGCAGCAGGCGGGCGGCCAACTGGGCTTCACGATCTTCGCTGATCTGAACCGCGGCATTGGCCAGTACGCTTTCGTCGATATTCGCTTTACGGAACACAGACAACACACGGGTGTAGGCATACTGCATATACGGCGCAGTGTTACCTTCGAACGCCAGCATGTTATCCCAGTCGAACACATAGTCGGTGGTACGATTCTTGGACAGATCCGCATATTTCACGGCACCAATACCTACCGCGTTAGCCAGTTTTTCCAGTTCATCGGCTGGCATATCCGGGTTTTTCTCAGCCACCAGACGACGGGCGCGTTCCAGCGCTTCATCCAGCAGGTCAGCCAGTTTTACTGTGCCGCCAGCGCGGGTTTTGAATGGTTTACCGTCTTTGCCGAGCATCATCCCGAACATGTGGTGTTCCAGTGGAACAGAATCAGGCACGTAGCCTGCTTTACGCACAATCGTCCACGCCTGCATCAGATGCTGGTGCTGACGGGAATCGATGTAGTACAGCACGCGATCGGCATGAAGGGTTTCGTAACGGTATTTCGCGCAGGCAATATCGGTGGTGGTGTACAGATAGCCGCCATCCTTTTTCTGGATGATCACGCCCATCGGTTCGCCTTCCTTGTTTTTGTACTCATCAAGGAACACAACCGTTGCGCCTTCGCTCTCTACCGCCAGACCTTTCGCTTTAAGGTCAGCCACAATACCTGGCAGCATTGGGTTGTACAGGCTTTCACCCATCACATCGTTACGGGTCAGAGTCACGTTCAGGCGGTTATAGGTTAACTGGTTCTGGGACATGGTGATGTCTACCAGTTTGCGCCACATATCGAGGAAGTACGCATCGCCGCCCTGCAATTTCACCACGTAGCTACGGGCACGCTCGGCGAAGACTTCGTCTTCGTCGTAGTGTTTTTTCGCTTCGCGGTAGAAACCTTCCAGGTCTGACAGCGCCATTTCGCCTGCATTTTCCTGCTGCTGTTTTTCCAGGTAAGCAATCAGCATCCCGAACTGCGTACCCCAGTCACCCACGTGGTTCGCACGGATAACGTTGTGGCCGAGGAACTCCAGCGTGCGCACGGACGCATCACCAATGATGGTGGAGCGCAGGTGACCGACGTGCATCTCTTTCGCCACGTTTGGCGCAGAGTAGTCAACCACGATGGTCTGCGCTTCTGGCTGCGTTACGCCCAGACGGTCAGACTTCAGCGCTGCATCAACGTTGCCTGCCAGGAATGTCGGGTCAAGGAAGATATTGATAAAGCCAGGGCCGGCAATTTCAGTTTTGCTGGCAATACCGGTGAGATCCAGATGAGTCAGCACCTGCTCAGCGAGTTGTCGCGGCGGCATGCCCAGTTTTTTAGCTACTGCCATCACGCCATTAGCCTGATAGTCGCCAAACTGTACTTTTGCTGACTGACGAACCTGCGGTTCGCAATCCGCAGGTGCGCCTGCGGCAATCAGTGCCTGACTGACTTTTTCTGAGAGAAGAGCCTGAATATTCACCTGGATACCTTACATTTTTGATGCGGACTCAACACATCCGCGCCAGTTTAAGAATTTAGGGCGGGAGTATACTGCAAATGCCTTCTGGCGTCAGCACTGCGGGGGCCTTTGATTGTACAGAATCCAGGCTAAGGCAGCATGCATAATCATGCAGTCATAAAAACCGCAACGCTGCGGTTGGTAGAAACGAGGCAACAGAGTAAATTAGCGGCTTTGCGACATATTGAGAGACGATTTTATGGCGAACTGGCAATCCATTGACGAACTGCATGATATTTCCGCAGATCTCCCGCGTTTCACCCAGGCGTTCACAGAACTTGCCACCCGTCTTGGTCTGGATATTGCGCCGCTTGAGGCCGATCACATTTCGCTGCGCTGCCACCAGAATGCCACCGCCGAACGCTGGCGTCGTGGGTTTGAGTTGTGCGGGGAGTTGCTGTCAGAAAACATCATCAACGGACGCCCAATTTGCCTGTTTAAGCTGCACGAACCGGTTTGCGTTGCCCACTGGCAATTCAGCGTTGTTGAGCTGCCGTGGCCGGGTGAAAAACGCTACCCGCATGAAGGCTGGGAACACATCGAAATTGTGCTGCCGGGCGAGCCTGAAAACCTGAATGCCCGCGCGCTGGCCCTGTTGTCTGACGAAGGATTAAGCAAGCCGGGTATCTTCGTGAAAACCAGCTCACCAAAAGGGGAGCGCGAGCGTTTGCCAAACCCGACGCTTGCCGTGACAGACGGGCAGGTTACCGTGAAGTTTCATCCGTGGACGATTGAACAGATTGTTGCCAGCGAAGCCTGAGTGTAAGACTTGTGAGTTCACGCCAGGACCCACGGCGGCAGGCGTGTCATGATAGTTCGTTTCGTGGATTTTTAAGGAGGATTGAATGGCGCTGCTGGAGATTTGTTGTTACAGCGTGGAGTGTGCCGTGACCGCACAACAACATGGGGCCGATCGCATTGAACTGTGCGCGGCGCCCAAAGAAGGGGGCTTAACACCCTCTTACGGGATGCTGAACTCTGCCCGTCAGGCGGTTTCCATTCCGGTTCACCCGATCATTCGTCCGCGCGGCGGTGATTTTTGTTACACGGCGGGTGAATTCAGTGCCATGCTGGAAGATATCGCCCTCGTTCGCGACCTGGGATTCCCGGGCCTGGTTATCGGCCTGCTTGATGAAGACGGCAATGTCGATATGCCGAGGATGCGTCAGGTCATGGATGCGGCGAAAGGGCTGGCAGTCACTTTTCATCGTGCATTTGATATGTGTAAAAATCCAGTGCAAGCCTTTGATAATCTGGCAGAACTTGGCGTTTCGCGTATCCTGACATCGGGTCAGCAGTCGTCCGCAGAAAAAGGACTGCAATTAATTACGGAACTAAAAGCACATTCCGGTGTTCTAACAATAATGGCAGGTGCAGGAGTTCGCACCAGCAATCTGAATCTGTTTTTAAACGCAGGGGTAGAAGAGCTTCATAGCTCAGCAGGCAAATGGATGCCTTCGCCTATGCGTTATCGCAATACAGGGTTGTCAATGTCGACGGATGCTGAGGCGGATGAGTATTCACGCTACGGTGTAGATGGAGAGTCGGTTGCGGTAATGAAATCGATGATTGAACGTCATCACGTGTAGCAACGTACCGATTTTTACCGCGCATCATGTCGCCCAATATGATGCTTGCTTGTACCAGGCCCCTGCCAATTACACAGGGGCCTTTTTTTCTTCTTCATATTTCAAGCCGCAGCTGCGTTAGCCGCCACCCGGCAAAAAAGACTACGGCTTCGTCGCAATCAGCACCGCACGCATCGGTGCCGGATAGCCTTCAATCGTTTTACTGTGGTCTGCCGGGTCGAGGAACTGCTCCAGCGATTCGGTAATCATCCAGTCTGTACGGCGCTGCTCTTCGATTGAGGTCACGCTCACATCGGCAATGCGCACATCCACAAAACCGCACTTCTCAAGCCAGTTTTTCAGCGCCAGCGCGGAAGGAATAAAGTACACGTTGCGCATCTGCGCGTAGCGGTCACCAGGCACCAGAACGGCATTCTCGTCACCTTCGATAACCAGCGTTTCCAGCACCAACTCACCACCGCTGACCAGCTGATCTTTCAGCTGCCACAGATGCTCAAGCGGGGAACGACGGTGATAAAGCACGCCCATAGAGAACACGGTATCAAAGGCTTTCAGCGCCGGTAATTGCTCGATACCCAGCGGCAGCAGATGCGCTCGCTGGTCATTGCCGAGCAATTTACGCACGGCTTCAAACTGACACAGGAACAGCTGCATAGGATCGATGCCGACCGCCAGATGCGCGCCTGCACCAATCATGCGCCACATGTGGTAACCGCTGCCGCAGCCCACATCCAGAATGGTGCGCCCGCTGAGGTCAGACAGATGCGGCAGAACGCGATCCCATTTCCAGTCTGAACGCCATTCCGTGTTGATGTTCACACCGTAAAGCGAAAACGGCCCTTTGCGCCACGGCATCAGGTTACGCATCAGCGTTTCGATACGGTTCGTCTGGCCTGCGGAGAGGGGCTCTTCGCTTTCGGCCGTTACACTGTGAAGCAAATCAAGACGATGAGGAGCCAGTTCCGGCAAAAACTCCACCGCATTCGACCACTGCTTTAACAGACCATGCTGCTGATCGCGCTGCCAGGTGGCGATTTGCGCAGGCAGTGTTTCCAGCCAGTGAGAAAGGTGATTTTTGGCGATCAACTGATAGAAATTACCGAACTCGATCATGCTGCGTCTCCGGCTTTCAGCGCCACCAGAGAGCCAAAGTTGAAGCACTGGAACCACAGTTCGCTATGCTCAAACCCGGCTTTGCGCAGACGCGCTTTGTGGGTATCAACGGAGTCTGTCAGCATGACATTTTCAAGCATACTGCGCTTCTGGCTGATCTCCAGCTCGCTATAGCCGTTCGCCCGTTTAAAGTCGTGGTGCATGTTAAACAGCAGCTCACCCACATCGGCATCCTCGAAACTGAATTTCTCGGATAACACCAGCGCGCCGCCCGGGTTTAGGCCTTTATAAATCTTGTCCAGCAGCAGCTGGCGGTCTTCCGGCACCAGGAACTGAAGGGTGAAATTCAGTACTACCATTGAGGCGTTCTGAATGTCGATATCGCGGATATCGCCTTCAACAACCTCAACCGGCGTTGGGGCTTTATACGCGTCAATATGGCGACGGCAGCGTTCAACCATGGCCGGAGAATTATCAACAGCGATGATTTTACAACCTTCGTGATGAACGTTACGACGAACCGACAGCGTTGATGCGCCAAGCGAACACCCCAGATCGTAGACCTGCGTGCCGGGCTGAACAAAACGTTCAGCCAGCATCCCAATCATGGAGACAATATTGGAGTAACCAGGAACAGAGCGCTGGATCATGTCAGGGAAGACTTCGGCTACCCGTTCATCAAAGGTCCAGTCGCCCAGACTGGCGATAGGCGCGGAAAAAAGCGTGTCGCGATCAGACATAACGTAAAAATCCGGGAAAAATAAAGTGGCGTATTGTGCGCTAATGGAAGGAGAAAACCAACTCCCACGGCATATACCAAAGGTTAGCCAGCACCATCAGCAAAAGCGAACACCAGGTTGCGCTCATGCCGGAACGACGCCAGCGGAATAAGCGGTGGTGAAAGCCGTAATAATGCATTAACCGGCCTGCAATCAGAAGCAGACCACAGATGTGGACCATCCAGGTTTCCGCGCCGTTCATCTCCATAAACAGCAGCAATATCAGCGCAACGGGAATGTACTCAACCGCATTACCGTGGACGCGGATCGCGCTTTGCAGCTCGGAAAAACCACCGTCGCCGTAGGACACGCGGTACTGCATTCTGAGGCGCACAACATCAAACGAAAACTTAATCAGCAGTAATGCACCTAACACCGCATAGAGCGCGCTGACCATACAAACTCCCTGTTTTTGGCAGATGGCACGTCTATATGATAGGGGGTGATATCAGAAAAGAGAAGATTGTTGTGGGATAGAGGGCGCGTCGCCTACAGACGGAACTGCATTCTGCAAGGCCTGCCAGAGCGCATCGACCAGTTCGGGAGCCTGGGCAATATCAGGCGTATGCAAAAAAAGGAACGGGGTTGTTGTCTGTTCCCATTTCGGCAGGGTTTGCAGCCAGACGGCGAACATCTCCTGATTTTGCAGCATGTTATCGCTGCCGATAAACCGCACTATCGGGTTACTGGCCGTTACCACGGCATGGACGGGAACCTTGGGTTTCTTACGCTGCGCGTCAATAATGGCCTCGTTATGCGCAATGGCACTATGCACCGGGCGGCTATCGAGGATCACGCGGTTAACCGCGCGTTCATGCAAACCGCGATTGAGGGCTGTTTCAGCCTCGCCTTTGGCAAAAAAATCGGGATGCCGCACTTCAACGCCGTAGGTAAATTCTCGGGGCAGGGCATCGAGAAACTGCCACAGGGCGGGGAGGTCGCGAGGGCCAAATGTCGCAGGAAGCTGGAGCCAGTACTGGCCGATACGATGTGCCAGCGGCGACATCCGAGCAAAAAATTCAGCGGTTAAATCACCACAGTTACGCAATGCCGCGGTATGACTTATGGTTGCCGGAAACTTAAAGCAGAAGCGGAAGTCATCGCTGGTTTGCTCCCGCCAGCGTTCGACGATCTCTGCTCTCGGAAGGGCATACAGGGTGGTATTGCCCTCTACGCAGTTAAAGTAGCGGGCATACTCTTCGAGGCTGGTTATCCCAAGACGCACCCATTTCGGGTGCGACCACTGGGGCAGACCCACATACATCATAGGGCGCTTAAAACCTCATCGGTGCTGCGCACACGACCAATGCGCGGGAAGATATTGGTCATGCTCCCCTGGTGTTGTTCCGCAGAGCCTGCGCTGCACGCATCTTCCACGATGACCAGATTAAAGCCCAGCTCCCATGCGTTACGGGCGGTGGACTCGACGCCGATATTGGTGGAGATCCCGCACAAAATGATGGTGTCTATCCCGCGACGACGCAGCTGTAACTCCAGGTCGGTGCCATAGAAGGCGCCCCACTGGCGTTTAGTGACTTCGATATCGCTGTCGCGTTTGCCAAGGGATACCGGATATGTCCACCAGTTTTCCGGCAGCGCATGTCCTGCTGCCTGTGCATCGACAGGCTGTTTTAACGCTTCGGCGAAATCCGCAGACCAGCCGACACGCACCATGACAACAGGCGCGCCACTGGCGCGGCATTTTTCCGCCAGACGGGCGGCACGGCTGACTACGTCATCAGCCGCGTGCGGGCCGCCGGCAAATGGCAGGATCCCTTCCTGTAAATCAATCACCACAAGTGCGGTTTTGGCGGCATCGAGTGTAAACATAGTAACTCCAGTCAAATTAATCGCTTCGGCTACACCTTACGATGTTCCGGCCTGTTACCGGGCGGATAATTTTGTTAATTTTTGTGAGAATGCGCAATAAGAGTGCAGCAAACGTGCCTCAGACAGTGCTTCTCTCTTATCGTCGGGCGGAATTTCCAGTATAATAGCCGCCTTTTTTCATCCAGTTGTGACATACAGTTAAAGCTGCGACAACGTAGCCTGATTTAAAGGCGACAAACAGCCTGCGGCTAAATAAGGGATATCTCATGCGTACAGAATATTGCGGGCAGCTGCGTCAGTCCCACGTCGGGCAGCAGGTTACCCTGTGTGGTTGGGTCAACCGTCGTCGTGATCTTGGTAGCCTTATCTTCATCGATATGCGCGACCGCGAAGGTATCGTTCAGGTGTTCTTCGATCCTGATCGCGCAGAGGTGTTGAAACTGGCTTCTGAGCTGCGTAATGAGTTCTGCATTCAGGTCACTGGCACCGTTCGTGCGCGTGACGAGAAAAATATCAACGCGGACATGGCGACCGGCGCAATCGAAGTGCTGGCATCTGACCTGGTTATCATCAACCGTGCTGAAGCGCTGCCGCTGGACTCCAACCACGTCAACACTGAAGAAGCGCGTCTGAAATACCGCTATCTTGATCTGCGTCGCCCGGAAATGGCTCAACGCCTGAAAACGCGCGCGAAGATCACAAGCCTTGTGCGCCGCTTTATGGACGACCACGGTTTCCTCGATATCGAAACCCCGATGCTGACCAAAGCCACGCCGGAAGGCGCGCGCGATTACCTGGTCCCGTCCCGCGTTCATAAAGGCAAATTCTACGCGCTGCCGCAGTCACCACAGCTGTTTAAACAGCTGCTGATGATGTCCGGCTTCGACCGTTACTATCAGATTGTTAAGTGCTTCCGTGACGAAGACCTGCGTGCTGACCGTCAGCCTGAATTTACCCAGATCGACGTAGAAACCTCCTTCATGACTGCAGAGCAGGTGCGTGAAGTGATGGAAGCGCTGGTGCGTAGCCTGTGGAACGACGTAAAAGGTGTTGAGCTGGGCGATTTCCCAATCATGACCTTTGCTGAAGCCGAGCGTCGCTACGGCTCTGATAAACCTGACCTGCGTAACCCGATGGAGCTGGTGGACGTGGCAGACCTGGTGAAAGCCGTTGAGTTCGCGGTGTTCTCTGGCCCGGCTAACGATCCGAAAGGCCGTGTTGCTGCCCTGCGTGTACCGGGTGGCGCAAGCTTAAGCCGTAAGCAGATTGACGACTACGGCAACTTCATCAAGATCTACGGCGCGAAAGGTCTGGCCTATATTAAAGTTACCGAGCGTGCAAAAGGTCTGGAAGGCATTACCAGCCCGGTTGCTAAATTCCTGAACGCAGAGATCGTAGAAGCTATCCTTGAGCGCACTGGTGCGCAGGACGGCGACATGATCTTCTTCGGTGCAGACAACAAGAAAGTGGTTGCCGATGCGATGGGTGCGCTGCGTCTGAAGCTCGGCAAAGACCTGAACCTGACCGACGAAACCAAATGGGCGCCGCTGTGGGTTATCGACTTCCCGATGTTTGAAGACGACGGTGAAGGCGGCCTGACTGCGATGCACCACCCGTTCACCTCGGCAAAAGACATGAGCGCGACAGAGCTGAAAGCGGCACCGGAAGAGGCTGTGGCGAATGCCTACGACATGGTTATCAACGGCTATGAAGTGGGTGGCGGTTCCGTACGTATTCATAGTGGCGAAATGCAGCAGACCGTGTTCGGTATTCTGGGCATTAACGAGCAAGAGCAGCGCGAGAAGTTCGGCTTCCTGCTGGATGCCCTGAAATACGGCACGCCTCCGCACGCGGGTCTGGCATTCGGTCTTGACCGTCTGACCATGTTGCTGACCGGTACCGACAACATCCGTGATGTTATTGCCTTCCCGAAAACGACCGCCGCGGCGTGCCTGATGACGGAAGCACCAAGCTTTGCCAACCCGGCCTCACTGGCTGAACTGGGCATCGACGTGGTGAAAAAGGAAGAGAAAAACTGATATGACATATAAGCTTCCCGTTTCTGTCTTAGTTGTCATTTATGCCCTGGACACGAAGCGGGTGCTGATGTTGCAGCGGCGTGACGATCCTGATTTCTGGCAGTCGGTTACCGGCAGCCTGGAAGAGGGTGAAACTGCACCGCAGGCCGCCGCGCGCGAAGTAAAGGAAGAGGTCGCCATTGATGTTGCTTGCGAGCAATTGACCCTGAAGGACTGTCAGCGCACGGTGGAGTTTGAAATTTTTAGCCATTTACGTCATCGCTATGCTCCGGATATCGAGCGCAATACGGAATCGTGGTTCTGTCTCGCGCTCCCCCATGAACGGGAGATCGTGTTCACTGAACACCTGAGCTACCGCTGGGTGGATGCGGCGGATGCCGCCGCACTGACCAAGTCGTGGAGCAACCGGCAGGCGATTGAAGAATTTGTAATTAATGTTAATTAATTTCCAGGCATTTCAGTTTCCAGGAAGGCGGCAAGGCCGTGAAGTGCCAGGAGCTTACATTAGTAAGTGACTGGTATGAGCGGGCGCAGCCAACGCATCTGGAAGCTGAAAGGCGCAGGATAATTTTGGAGAACTTTTTATGGCAGGTCATAGTAAGTGGGCCAACACCAAACACCGCAAAGCGGCACAGGATGCCAAACGCGGTAAGATCTTTACCAAAATCATTCGTGAGCTGGTAACAGCAGCACGTCTGGGTGGCGGCGATGCGGGTTCTAACCCACGTCTGCGTGCAGCGATTGATAAAGCACTGTCTAACAACATGACGCGTGACACCCTGAACCGTGCAATCGCTCGTGGCGTGGGCGGTGATGACGACGCGAACATGGAAACCATCATTTATGAAGGTTACGGCCCTGGCGGTACTGCGGTCATGGTTGAATGTCTGTCTGACAACCGTAACCGTACCGTTGCCGAAGTGCGCCACGCGTTCACCAAAACCGGTGGCAATCTGGGTACTGATGGCTCCGTCGCTTACCTGTTCAGCAAAAAAGGCGTGATTTCTTTCGAGAAAGGCGACGAAGATGTGATCATGGAAGCGGCGCTGGAAGCCGGTGCTGAAGACGTTGTGACCTTCGATGACGGTGCTATCGACGTGTACACCGCGTGGGAAGAGATGGGTGCGGTACGTGATGCGCTGGAAGCGGCGGGTCTGAAAGCAGACAACGCTGAAGTCTCTATGATCCCGTCAACCAAAGCGGACATGGACGCAGAAACTGCACCTAAACTGCTGCGTCTGATCGACATGCTCGAAGACTGCGACGATGTGCAGGAAGTGTACCACAACGGTGAAATCTCTGATGAGGTTGCAGCGACTCTCTGATGAGAGCGTTTAAACCGTTACAGGAGGCGCGTGATGTCGATTATCCTCGGGATTGACCCCGGCTCACGCGTCACCGGTTATGGCGTCATCCGCCAGGTTGGACGCCAGCTAACCTACCTGGGCAGTGGCTGTATTCGTACCAAAGTGGACGATCTGCCATCACGTCTTAAGTTGATCTACGCAGGCGTGTCAGAGATTATCACTCAGTTTCAGCCTGACTATTTCGCTATCGAGCAGGTCTTTATGGCGAAAAACGCCGATTCGGCGTTAAAGCTTGGCCAGGCGCGCGGCGTAGCGATTGTTGCTGCCGTGAACCAGGATCTTCCGGTGTTCGAATACGCGGCAAGACAGGTTAAGCAGACGGTGGTAGGAAATGGTGGCGCGGAGAAAAGCCAGGTGCAGCACATGGTGCGCACGCTGTTGAAGCTCCCCGCAAACCCGCAGGCTGACGCCGCCGATGCGCTGGCGATTGCGATAACCCACTGTCATGTCAGCCAGAACGCGATGCAAATGAGTGATTCGCGGCTCAATCTGGCGCGAGGCAGGTTACGATAATGACAAATCAGGCTGGATGTTTATCCAGCCTTTTTTTATTATACCCGCAGTTAACTCTTCCAGAACGCAGGAGCGTCATGTGATAGGCAGACTCAGAGGCATCATCATTGAAAAACAACCCCCGTTAGTGCTGCTTGAAGCGGGAGGCGTAGGCTATGAAGTCCATATGCCAATGACCTGTTTCTATGAACTTCCTGACGCGGGCAAAGAAGCCATTGTCTTCACCCAGTTCGTCGTGCGCGAAGATGCGCAGCTGCTTTACGGTTTTAATAACAAGCAGGAACGCACCCTGTTCCGGGAGCTTATTAAAACCAATGGTGTCGGGCCGAAACTGGCGCTGGCGATTTTATCCGGCATGTCTGCACAGCAGTTTGTGAATGCCGTAGAGCGCGAAGATCCAGTGGCGCTGATTAAACTGCCTGGCATCGGTAAGAAGACCGCAGAGCGCCTGATTGTTGAAATGAAAGACCGCTTTAAAGGCCTGCACGGCGATCTGTTTACCCCTGCGGCAGACCTGGTGCTGACATCGCCGGGTGCGCCAACGGCTGATGATGCCGAGCAGGAAGCGGTTGCTGCCCTGGTGGCGCTGGGCTATAAACCTCAGGAGGCCAGCCGTATGGTGAGCAAAATCGCCAAACCGGATGCCAGCAGTGAAACCCTGATTCGTGAAGCGCTGCGCGCTGCATTGTGAGGTAAAGGATGATTGAAGCAGACCGCCTGGTATCGGCAGGCACCCTTCAGGCAGAAGACGTCGTGGATCGCGCGATCCGCCCGAAACTGCTTGATGAGTACATTGGCCAGCCGCAGGTTCGTTCCCAGATGGAGATCTTCATCCAGGCGGCAAAACTGCGTGGCGATGCGCTCGATCATCTGCTGATTTTCGGCCCGCCGGGGTTAGGTAAAACCACGCTGGCAAATATCGTTGCCAATGAAATGGGCGTAAATCTGCGCACCACTTCAGGCCCGGTGCTTGAAAAAGCGGGCGACCTGGCAGCGATGCTGACCAACCTTGAACCGCATGATGTGCTGTTCATTGATGAGATCCACCGTCTTTCCCCGGTAGTGGAAGAGGTACTCTATCCGGCGATGGAAGATTACCAGCTGGACATCATGATTGGTGAAGGCCCGGCTGCGCGCTCCATTAAAATCGACCTGCCGCCGTTTACGTTGATTGGTGCCACAACCCGCGCTGGTTCATTAACATCACCACTGCGTGATCGCTTCGGAATTGTGCAGCGCCTTGAGTTTTATCAGGTTCCTGATCTCCAGCATATCGTCAGCCGTAGCGCGCGTTACATGGGGCTGGAGATGAGCGATGAAGGGGCGTTTGAGGTTGCAAAGCGTTCTCGAGGCACGCCGCGTATTGCTAACCGTCTGCTGCGACGCGTCCGTGACTTCGCTGAAGTGAAGCACGACGGCACTATCTCGTCAGATATCGCTTCACAGGCTCTGGACATGCTGAATGTGGATGCGGAAGGTTTCGACTATATGGACCGCAAGCTGCTGCTGGCGGTGCTGGATAAATTCTTTGGCGGGCCGGTGGGGCTGGATAACCTGGCGGCAGCGATTGGTGAAGAGCGCGAAACCATAGAAGATGTGCTGGAGCCGTATCTTATCCAGCAGGGCTTTTTACAGCGCACCCCGCGTGGACGCATGGCGACGGTGCGGGCGTGGAATCACTTTGGGATTACGCCACCGGCAATGCCGTAGCCTTATTTTCCCTCTCCCTGTAGGAGAGGGTTAGGGTGAGGGCATCAGCGCCCTCGATGTTAACCTGCAGCCTTCTTCATCATACTGAAGATAAACAGCACCGCTGCACAGAGAACCACTGACGGCCCCGCTGGCGTGTCGTAGAACGCCGAGAAGGTCAACCCGCCTGTTACTGCAATCATCCCTACAATAACGGCCACAACGGCCATTTGTTCTGGCGTACGGGCAAAACGACGTGCGGTCGCAGCCGGGATGATCAGCAGGGACGTAATAATCAACGCCCCGACAAACTTCATCGCCACACCAATGGTCAAGGCGGTTACCAGCATCAGGAGCAGTTTCACGCGCTGAAGCTTAACGCCATCGACGAATGCCAGATCCGGGCTAACGGTCATCGCCAGCAGGTTGCGCCACTGCCATAACAGAATAGCCAGCACCACTACCACACCGATGGCGATAGAGATCAGGTCTTCCGGGGTAACGGCCAGCAGGTCACCAAACAGGTAGGCCATCAGGTCGACACGAATATTCGACATCAGACTCACAACGACCAGACCCAGTGACAATGCGCTGTGCGCCATAATGCCGAGTAAAGTATCAATGGCGAGGTGCGGCCGTTTTTCCAGCCACACCAGACCGGCTGCCAGCATCAGCGTCACCGCGATCACCGCATAAAACGGGTTTACATTCAGCAGCAGACCAAAGGCAACGCCGAGCAGCGAGGCGTGCGCCAGCGTATCGCCGAAATAGGACATTCTGCGCCACACAACAAAAGAGCCCAGCGGCCCTGCGGCGCAGGCGAGCATAATCCCGGCCAGCCAGCCGGGCAGTAACAATTCAATCATGAGTGTCCATTTCCCCGACGCAGCACAATTCGTCCCTGTAAATCATGGCGGTGATTGTGGTGATGGCGATAGATGCCAAGTTGTTCGGCTCCGCGAGGGCCAAACATAGAGATAAATTCCGGGTGCATCGACACCACTTCCGGCGTGCCGGAGCAGCAGATGTGGTGGTTCAGGCACAGCACTTCGTCGGTTTTTGCCATCACCAGATGCAGGTCGTGAGAAACCATCAGCACTGCGCAGTCAAGTTCACGGCGAAGCTGATCAATCAAATCGTACAGCGCAACCTGGCCGTTCACGTCAACACCCTGGGTCGGTTCATCGAGGACCAGCAATTGCGGACTGCTCAGTAATGCGCGAGCCAGCAGAACACGCTGCGTTTCGCCGCCAGAGAGCTTTTGCAAGGGTGCCTCGATCAGATGCCCTGCCTGCACGCGTTTCAGGGCTGGCAGAATTTCGTCTTTACGTGTGCCAGGGCGCAGGCGCAGGAAACGGCTCACCGTGAGTGGCAGGGTGGCGTCCAGGTGTAATTTTTGCGGCACATAGCCAATACGCAGTTTGTTATCACGTTTGATAACACCTTCATCGGGTGCAACCAAACCCAGAACCACGCGCACCAGGGTGGATTTCCCGGCACCATTAGGGCCGAGCAGCGTCAGTATTTTACCGGGTTTCAGTTCCAGCGAAACGTCAGAAAGGACGCGACGCTGACCGAATGACACCGAAATATTTTCGAGAGAAACCAAAGTCGTCATGTCAATTTAAGCTTGCAGAAGTCATCGAATGTTATAATATCACATTCCCCGAACTTATTACGATGAATAGTCGCATTATGTTACATAAAAATACGCTTCTTTTCGCAGCATTATCCGCTGCCCTTTGGGGTACAACAGCACAAGATGTTAACGCTGCCGTTGTCGCTTCGCTTAAACCCCTTGGCTTCATCGCATCTGCCATTGCAGAGGGCGTAACGGAGACCCAGGTTTTGCTCCCTGATGGTGCCTCTGAGCATGATTATTCTCTGCGTCCGTCAGATGTAAAACGCTTACAAAACGCGGACTTAGTCGTTTGGATCGGTCCGGAAATGGAAGCGTTTATGCAGAAGTCTGCCCAACAGGTTCCGGCGCAAAAGCAGGTCACCATTGCGGACCTTGCAGGCGTGAAACCGTTACTCATGAAAGGGGCTGACGACGACGAGCACGAAAGTGAGCATAACCACGCTGAAGGTGAAAAAGGTGACGACCATCACCATCACGGCGAGTACAACATGCATCTTTGGCTCTCGCCAGAGATAGCGCGGCTTTCGGCGGTTGCAATCCATGACAAATTAGTGGAACTTATGCCGCAAAGTCGAGCCAAATTAGACGCCAACCTGAAAGATTTTGAGGCAAGTTTAGCCGCAACCGATAAACAGGTGGGTAACGAGCTCGCACCGCTGAAAGGCAAAGGGTATTTCGTTTTTCATGACGCTTATGGCTACTACGAAAAACACTACGGTTTGACCCCGCTCGGTCACTTTACCGTCAACCCTGAAATTCAGCCTGGTGCGCAGCGTTTACATGAAATCAGAACACAGTTGGTTGAGCAAAAAGCGACATGCGTTTTTGCTGAGCCACAGTTCAGGCCAGCGGTCGTAGAAGCCGTGGCCAGGGGAACATCCGTGCGCATGGGTACCCTTGACCCGCTAGGAACGAACATCCAGTTGAGCAAAGCGAGCTATTCGCAGTTCCTCAGCCAACTGGCGAACCAGTATGCGAGCTGCCTGAAAGGAGATTAACGAGGAAGTGAATACGTGCAACAGATAGCCCGCTCTGTCGCTCTGGCATTTAACAATCTGCCCCGACCCCATCGCGTTATGCTGGGGTCGCTTACAGTTCTCACTCTGGCGGTCGCCGTATGGCGGCCCTATGTCTACCACCCGAGTTCTACCCCTGTCATCAAAACCATCGAGCTTGAGAAGAGCGAAATCCGTTCTCTGTTGCCTGAGGCCAGTGAGCCTATCGATCAGGCGGCCCAGGAAGATGAAGCTATTCCGCAGGATGAGCTTGACGACAAAACCGATACCGAAGCGGGTAACCACGAATACGTGGTATCCACCGGAGATACACTCAGTAGTGTACTGAACCAGTACGGCATCGAGCTGGGGGATATCAGCCAGCTTGCCGCCGCAGATAAAGATTTACGTAACCTCAAAATCGGTCAACAACTCTCCTGGACCTTAACCGCAGAGGGCGATTTACAACGTCTGACGTGGGAAGTTTCCCGCCGTGAAACCCGTACTTACGATCGCACTGCAAACGGTTTCAAAATGAGCAGTGAAATGCAGCAGGGCGACTGGGTTAACAGCGTGCTGAAAGGCACGGTAGGGGCGAGTTTCGTCAGCAGCGCGCGTGATGCGGGCCTGACCAGCGCGGAAATCAGCTCGGTGATTAAAGCGATGCAGTGGCAGATGGACTTCCGCAAGCTGAAAAAAGGCGATGAGTTCTCAGTGCTGATGTCTCGTGAGATGCTGGACGGTAAGCGTGAGCAAAGCCAACTGGTGGGCGTGCGTCTGCGTTCTGATGGCAAGGATTACTACGCAATCCGCGCTGAAGACGGCAAGTTCTATGACCGAAACGGTACGGGGCTGGCGAAAGGCTTCCTGCGATTCCCGACTGCGAAGCAGTTCCGTGTCTCTTCTAACTTTAACCCGCGTCGTCTGAACCCGGTTACTGGCCGCGTTGCGCCGCACCGTGGTGTTGACTTCGCCATGCCTCAGGGGACCCCTGTGCTGGCGGTGGGTGATGGCGAGGTGGTCATGGCGAAACGCAGTGGTGCCGCAGGTTACTATGTTGCCGTGCGCCACGGTCGTACCTACACCACCCGCTATATGCACTTGCGTAAACTGCTGGTTCAGCCGGGGCAGAAGGTAAAACGTGGCGATCGTATCGCGCTTTCCGGTAATACTGGACGTTCAACCGGGCCACACCTGCACTATGAAGTGTGGATCAACCAGCAGGCGGTTAACCCGCTGACGGCGAAGCTGCCGCGCACCGAAGGCCTGATCGGTAAAGATCGCACCGATTATCTGGCACAGGTGAAAGAGGTGATGCCGCAACTGCGTTTTGACTAAGCTCGTGTTTTGCAAAGCCGGTGCCCTCGCGCGCCGGCTTTTTCTTTTGTACGTAAGCGCCAGCCTCGCTACACTATCCGCATTGTTCTTTATTTTGCGTCACCTTCCCTGGAATCAGCATGGAAACAAAAAAAAATAACATTGAGTACATTCCTGAGTTTGAGCCGTCGTTTCGCCATCCGTCTAACTGGGGCGCCTGGCTGGGTGTCTATGCGTTTGCCGGTATCGCGCTGCTCCCGGCGGCCGTCCGCGATCCCATTCTGGGCAAAATAGGCCGCCTTGCCGGGCGGATGGGTAAAAGCGCCCGTCGCCGCGCACAAATTAACCTCTACTACTGCTTCCCTGAGAAAAGCGACGCCGAGCGTGAAGCTATCATTGATGCGATGTACACCACAGCACCGCAGGCAATGGCGATGATGGCAGAGCTGGCGCTGCGCGGGCCGGAGAAGCTGCTCAGCCGCGTTGACTGGAAAGGGCTGGAAATCATTGAAGAGATGCGCCGCAATGACGAGAAGGTGATCTTCCTTGTTCCTCACGGCTGGGGTGTTGATATCCCGGCCATGCTTATGGCATCGCAAGGTCAGAAGATGGCTGCCATGTTCCATAATCAGGGCAATAAGATCTTTGATTATGTGTGGAACACCGTCCGCCGTCGTTTTGGTGGTCGCCTGCACGCGCGTAACGACGGCATTAAACCTTTTATTCAGTCTGTGCGTCAGGGCTACTGGGGATACTATCTACCGGATCAGGACCACGGTCCTGAGCACAGTGAGTTTGTCGATTTCTTTGCCACTTACAAAGCCACGCTGCCTGCGATTGGCCGCCTGATGAAAGTGTGTCGCGCCCGCGTTATTCCGCTGTTCCCAGTTTATGACGGCAACACGCACCGCCTGAGCATTGAGGTGCGCCCGCCAATGGATGACCTGCTAACGGCAGACGATCACACCATTGCGCGCCGGATGAATGAAGAGGTTGAGCTGCTGGTGGGGCCGCATACGGAACAGTACACGTGGATACTCAAGCTGCTTAAAACGCGTAAACCGGGCGAAAAAGAGCCTTATAAACGCAAAGAGCTTTTCCCGAAGAAATAAAAAAACCTCGGCAAGGAGCAATGCCAGTCAGTTAAACGATATTAAGCCACTCTGTTATTTTCGTGGCATCGTTCCGTTCACTCAGACTTTCCTGCTACCTGCATAATCCGCTGCGGTGAACGTGCTAAGGGGGCCGCGGTGGCCCCCTTATCCCGTTCACGTGTGCTGAACGAATTATTTTCTGCGGATGTTAAGGTGAACGGAATCCTGCACCGTACTTAACTGGCAAGCCTAACCTCCGCAAGGAGGAGGCTTTTTAACAGCATCGGGATTATTCGACGGTCATAACACGGGTAGTGTTGGTTGAACCCACGGTGCTCATCACGTCACCCTGAGTCACGATAACGATATCACCGGACACCAGGTAGCCTTTGTCGCGCAGCAGGTTAACGGCATCGTTCGCAGCGGCAACGCCATCGCTGGTGCTGTCGAAGTAAACCGGGGTCACACCACGATACAGCGCAGTCAGGTTCAGGGTGCGCTCGTGACGGGACATAGCAAAGATTGGCAGACCGGAGCTGATACGGGACGTCATCAGCGCGGTACGGCCAGATTCGGTCATGGTGATGATAGCAGTAACACCTTTCAGGTGGTTTGCCGCGTACATTGCGGACATCGCAATGGCTTCTTCCACGTTGTCGAACTGCACGTCCAGACGGTGTTTAGACACGTTGATGCTTGGGATCTTCTCAGCGCCCAGGCACACGCGCGCCATGGCAGCAACGGTTTCAGCCGGGTACTGGCCTGCCGCAGTTTCAGCAGACAGCATGACCGCATCGGTACCATCCAGCACGGCGTTTGCCACGTCCATGACTTCTGCACGGGTTGGCATTGGGTTGGTAATCATTGACTCCATCATCTGGGTCGCAGTGATCACCGCGCGGTTCAGCTGACGCGCACGGCGGATCAGCGCTTTCTGGATACCTACCAGTTCCGGGTCGCCGATTTCAACGCCCAGGTCACCACGGGCAACCATCACCACGTCGGAGGCCAGGATAACGTCATCCATCGCGTCCTGATCGCAAACGGCTTCTGCACGCTCAACTTTGGCAACGATTTTCGCATCGCAACCTGCATCACGCGCCAGACGACGAGCGTAGTTCAGGTCTTCACCACAGCGTGGGAAGGAGACCGCCAGGTAATCCACACTAATCTGGGCGGCAGTAACGATGTCGGCTTTGTCTTTATCGGTCAGCGCTTCAGCAGAGAGACCGCCACCGAGTTTGTTAATACCTTTGTTGTTGGAAAGCGGGCCACCCACGGTCACTTCGGTGAACACTTTCATGCCCTGAACTTCCAGCACTTTCAGCTGAACGCGGCCATCGTCGAGCAGCAGAATGTCGCCAGTCACCACGTCAGCAGGCAGACCTTTATAGTCGATGCCCACTTTCTCTTTATCGCCTTCACCTTTGCTCAGGTTGGCATCAAGCAGGAACTTATCGCCAACATTAAGGAAAACTTTGCCTTCTTTAAATGTTGATACACGGATTTTTGGCCCTTGCAGGTCACCGAGGATAGCAACATGGCGGCCCAGTTTAGCCGCGATCTCACGTACTTTATCTGCACGCAGTTTATGGTCTTCTGGCGTACCGTGAGAGAAGTTCATACGTACCACGTTGGCGCCTGCGGCGATAATTTTCTCGAGGTTATTATCGCGATCGGTAGCCGGGCCTAAGGTGGTTACGATCTTGGTTCTGCGAAGCCTTCTGGACATGTAATACTCCGTTGACTGAAACAATTTTGGTGTTGCGTGAACATTGAATCGGCGTTCTGCCTGCTGCAAGGCAACAGTGAACTGACCGAGTGCCGTGAATCGTTAAAACATCATTATTAACTATTAGGGAACATCGCTCTTTATGAGCAATTCTTTATCAAAACGCGATTCCTTGAGCGCTTCCTTGACCCGCTTCAAGTTATCTCTGAATTTTGCCCCTCGACGTAAGGTAAAACCGGTCGCCAGTACGTCAATCACAGTGAGTTGCGCAAGACGTGACACCATTGGCATATACATGTCGGTGTCTTCAGGCACATCCAGAGTGATGGCGAGAGTCGCTTCTCGTGCCAACGGCGTACCTGCTGTTGTAAGCGCTATCACCATAGCATCGTTATCACGCGCCAGCTGAGCAAGTTCTACCTGGCTTTTGGTGCGTCCGGTATGCGAGATAAGAACCACCACATCATCTTCGCTACAATTCATACAACTCATGCGTTGCAGCACAATGTCATCGGAATAAATGACCGGGACATTAAAGCGAAAGAACTTGTTCATGGCATCGTGAGCAACCGCTGCGGACGAGCCCAGACCGAAGAAGGCTATCTTCTTGGCCTGGGTCAGTAAATCGACCGCGCGATTAACCGATGTCATATCCAGCGACTGCCGGACATGATCGAGCGTTGCCATCGCGGATTCAAATATTTTCGCGGTATAGGCATCAACGCTGTCGTCTTCATCTACATTGCGATTAACATACGGCGTACCGTTTGCCAGACTTTGTGCCAGATGAAGTTTAAAATCGGGGAAGCCACGCGTTTCAAGGCTTCGACAGAACCGGTTAACCGTCGGTTCGCTAACGCCCGATTCCTGTGCCAGAGCGGCGATGCTTGAATGAATCGCCTGAGCGGGGGAGGCGAGAATAACTTCAGCCACTTTTCGCTCGGATTTGCTAAGGTGTTCCAGTTGAAACTGGATTTTTTCCAGCATGTTCATCGTTAACCAGGCGCTCATGGGTGGAAACGATTTCATTGATTGATGAAATCATGATTCGATTGAGTCGATATTACCCCTCAGGCTTCCTTAAAGGGTAATGTACGACAAGAAATGTTGTTGTTTTTTTTCATTACTTGATCGCTGTCGGGTTTTGCAGTGACCGTGCAGTACAAAGATTCAACGGATCCAGCGTTTTTGCCGTGCCACAGGCGTTTTACGGGCGAAAAATCGCGGTATCGCACGTGACGATAAGCGCTAATGGTTTCGGGAATGACGTAAAAGCAGTACAGTGCATTGTAATAAAATTACAACGATACCTGGCAGAAGTACCAGGTTATCCAACTGAGGAGAATGACATGGCGGTAACGCAAACAGCCCAGGCATGTGACCTGGTCATTTTCGGCGCGAAAGGCGATCTTGCACGCCGGAAATTGCTGCCTTCCCTGTATCAACTGGAAAAAGCGGGCCAACTTCATCCGGATACCCGTATCCTGGGTGTCGGGCGCGCCGAATGGGACAAGGACGCTTATACCAAAGTCGTGCGTGAAGCGCTCGAAACTTTCATGAAAGAGAAAATCGATGAAAGTTTGTGGGATACGCTGAGCGGACGCCTCGATTTCTGTAACCTGGACGTGAACGACGTTAGCGCGTTTTCTCGTCTGGGCGAGATGCTGGACCAGAAAAACCGCGTCACCATCAACTATTTCGCGATGCCACCAAGCACCTTCGGCGCCATCTGCAAAGGCCTGGGCGAAGCGAAACTGAACGCCAAACCTGCACGCGTCGTGATGGAAAAACCGCTGGGTACATCGCTTGCGACCTCCCGCGAAATCAACGATCAGGTGGGCGAGTTCTTTGAAGAGTGCCAGGTTTACCGTATCGACCACTATCTTGGTAAAGAGACGGTACTGAACCTGCTGGCGCTGCGTTTTGCGAACTCCCTGTTTGTGAACAACTGGGACAACCGTACTATCGATCACGTGGAAATTACCGTGGCCGAAGAGGTGGGTATCGAAGGGCGCTGGGGTTACTTTGACCAGGCCGGCCAGATGCGCGACATGATCCAGAACCACCTGCTGCAAATTCTGTGCATGATCGCCATGTCTCCACCTTCTGACCTGACGGCTGACAGCATCCGCGATGCAAAAGTGAAAGTGCTGAAATCTCTGCGCCGCATTGACCGTTCAAATGTGCGTGAGAAAACCGTGCGCGGCCAGTACACCGCAGGCTTTGCCCAGGGTAAAAAAGTGCCGGGCTACCTGGAGGAAGAGGGCGCGAACAAGGCCAGCAACACTGAGACCTTTGTGGCGATCCGTGTGGATATCGATGACTGGCGCTGGGCGGGTGTTCCGTTCTACCTGCGTACCGGTAAACGTCTGCCAGCCAAATGCTCCGAAGTGGTTGTGTACTTTAAAAACCCTGAGCTGAACCTGTTCAAAGAGTCCTGGCAGGAGCTGCCGCAGAACAAGTTGACCATCCGTCTGCAACCGGACGAAGGTGTGGATATTCAGATCCTGAACAAAGTGCCAGGTCTGGATCACAAACACAACCTGCAAACCACTAAGCTTGATCTGAGCTACTCCGAGACTTTCAACCAAACACACCTTGCGGATGCTTACGAGCGTCTGCTGCTGGAAACCATGCGTGGTATTCAGGCGCTGTTCGTACGTCGCGATGAAGTGGAAGAGGCGTGGAAATGGGTCGATTCTATTACCGAAGCCTGGGCTGCCGATCAGGACGCGCCAAAACCGTATCAGGCGGGTACCTGGGGACCTGTCGCCTCTGTGGCGATGATCACCCGTGATGGCCGCTCCTGGAATGAGTTTGAGTAGGATAATCCTCTAGCCCGAAGGTGTTATTTTACCGGTAACATGATCTAACACAGTTAGTGGCACAATTTTTAATCTTTTAAGCTCCGCGTGGATTTCCCCGCGGAGCTTTTTTTATTACACTGCCGGAAGCGATTTTGCCCCTGAGCTCCGGACAGCAAGCGTTTCAGCGTTGTTAACAACTGCCAGAGACTTTGTAAACTCCCGAGCCCGGACAGATAAATTAGAGGAGCTTTTATGAATCCGACATTGTTACGCGTAACACAACGCATTATTGAGCGCTCGAAAGATACGCGTTCTGCCTACCTCGCCCGTGTTGAACAGGCCAAAAGCAACACCGTACATCGTTCACAGCTGGCCTGCGGTAATCTGGCCCACGGCTTTGCTGCCTGCCAGCCGGGTGACAAAGACTCGCTGAAAAGCATGCTGCGTAACAATATCGCCATCATTACCTCCTATAACGATATGCTCTCGGCGCACCAGCCGTATGAGGTCTACCCGAATATCATTCGTAAAGCGCTGCACAGCGTCAATGCGGTGGGGCAGGTTGCAGGTGGCGTACCGGCCATGTGCGACGGTGTGACCCAGGGCCAGGATGGGATGGAGTTGTCCCTGCTGAGCCGTGAAGTGATTGCCATGTCTGCGGCTGTAGGGCTATCGCACAATATGTTCGATGGCGCGCTTTACCTGGGCGTGTGCGACAAAATTGTCCCGGGCCTGGTGATGGCGGCGCTCTCCTTTGGTCATCTGCCTGCGATTTTCGTGCCGTCAGGCCCGATGGCAAGTGGCCTGCCAAACAAAGAAAAAGTGCGTATCCGTCAGCTGTATGCCGAAGGTAAAGCGGATCGTCAGGCGCTGCTGGAAGCCGAAGCTGCCTCCTACCACGCACCAGGTACCTGTACGTTCTACGGTACGGCCAACACCAATCAGATGGTGGTGGAATTTATGGGTATGCAGCTTCCGGGTTCATCCTTCATTCAGCCGGATGCGCCACTGCGTCAGGCGCTGACCGAAGCCGCTGCCCGCCAGGTTACTCGCCTCACCGGAAACGGTAACGAGTGGATGCCGATGGGCAAAATGGTGGATGAGAAAGTTATCGTCAACGGGATTGTTGCCCTGCTGGCAACCGGCGGCTCAACCAACCACACCATGCACCTTGTGGCGATGGCACGTGCGGCGGGCATTCTGATTAACTGGGATGATTTCTCTGACATCTCAGCCGTTGTGCCGCTGATGGCGCGTCTGTACCCGAATGGTCCGGCAGACATTAACCACTTCCAGGCGGCTGGCGGCGTACCGGTACTGATGCGTGAACTGCTCAAAGGCGGCTTGCTACATGAAGATGTGAATACGGTGGCAGGCTTTGGCTTGCAGCGTTACACCATGGAGCCGTGGCTGAACAATGGTGAACTGGACTGGCGTGATGGGGCTACTGCCTCCCTGGACGCACAGGTTATCGCAACCTTCGATACCCCGTTCTCCCGTCACGGTGGCACAAAAGTGCTGAGCGGCAACCTGGGGCGCGCGGTAATGAAAACCTCTGCCGTACCGGAAGAGAACCAGATTATCGAAGCTCCGGCTGTGGTATTTGAAAGCCAGCACGATGTTTTACCTGCCTTCGATGCCGGTCTTCTCGACAGGGATTGCGTGGTGGTCGTGCGCCATCAGGGGCCAAAAGCGAACGGGATGCCAGAATTACATAAACTTATGCCGCCACTTGGTGTATTATTGGACCGCCGTTTCAAAATTGCGTTGGTTACCGATGGACGCCTCTCTGGTGCTTCAGGTAAAGTGCCTTCAGCAATCCACGTGACGCCTGAAGCGTACGATGGTGGATTGCTGGCGAAAGTCCGTGACGGCGATATGATTCGCGTCAATGGCCAGACAGGCGAGTTAACCCTGCTGGTGGATGAGGCTGAACTTGCTGCCCGTAAACCGCATATTCCTGACCTGAGCGCATCGCGCGTGGGAACCGGACGCGAAATGTTCAGTGCGCTGCGCGAGAAACTCTCCGGCGCGGAACAGGGTGCGACCTGTATTACGTTTTAAGACGACCTGAATTATCGATCTGGCGAGAGAAACTCTGATGAAAAACTGGAAAACAAGTGCAGAAGCAATCCTGAAAACTGGCCCTGTCGTGCCGGTAATCGTGGTGAATAAGCTGGAACACGCCGTACCTATGGCAAAAGCGCTGGTTGCTGGCGGCGTTCGCGTGCTGGAAGTGACCCTGCGTACTGCCTGTGCAATGGACGCGATCCGCGCGATCGCCAAAGAAGTACCGGAAGCAATTATCGGTGCAGGCACGGTTCTGAACCCACAACAGCTGGCTGACGTGACAGAAGCAGGCGCGCAGTTCGCTATCAGCCCTGGCCTGACTGAGCCACTGCTGAAAGCCGCTACCGAAGGCACCATTCCTTTGATCCCAGGTATCAGCACCGTTTCTGAACTGATGCTGGGCATGGACTACGGTCTGAAAGAGTTCAAATTCTTCCCGGCTGAAGCTAACGGCGGCACCAAAGCGTTGCAGGCCATTGCTGGCCCATTCTCTCAGGTTCGTTTCTGCCCGACTGGCGGTATTTCACCGGCGAACTACCGTGACTACCTGGCGCTGAAAAGCGTGCTGTGCATCGGTGGTTCATGGCTGGTTCCGGCGGATGCGCTGGAAGCGGGTGACTGGGATCGCATCACCAAACTGGCTCGCGAAGCGGTTGAAGGCGCGAAACAGTAAGTTTGCTTGCCGGGTGACCCGGCCTGCGAAATAAAAAACGGGCCTTTTGGCCCGTTTTTTTATCCTGCGACGATAATATTCGCCGCGGCTACTTTGGCTCTTGCCACTGCATCGTCCACGTTATCACCGGTGGCTAGCGCCACGCCAAGACGGCGCGTGCCGTCGATTTCCGGCTTACCAAACAGACGTACCTGCAACCCTGCGCCAACGGCACCGTTGACGTTATCAAACGTCACGTTCTGACTGGTCAATTGCGGCAGGATCACCGCCGATGCTGCCGGGCCGTACTGACGAATGCCGCCAACTGGCAGGCCAAGGAATGCGCGGACGTGCAGGGCAAACTCTGAGAGATCCTGTGAAATTAACGTCACCATCCCGGTATCGTGCGGACGAGGGGAGACTTCGCTGAACACCACATCGTCGCCACAGACAAACAGCTCAACGCCAAACAGACCATAACCGCCCAGGGCCAGAACCACTTTGCGGGCGATATCCTGCGCACGCTCCAGCGCCAGTGCGCTCATCTGTTGAGGCTGCCAGGATTCACGATAATCGCCATCTTCCTGACGATGGCCGATTGCTTCGCAGAAATGCACACCGTCCACAGCGCTGACGGTCAGAAGGGTGATCTCGAAATCAAACTTCACCACGCCTTCAACAATCACGCGTCCGGCGCCTGCACGGCCACCTTGTTGCGCGTAATCCCAGGCCTTGTCCAGCGTGGTGCTGTCGCGGATAAAGCTTTGTCCTTTGCCGGAAGAGCTCATCACTGGCTTAATGATGCACGGGTAGCCAATCTCTTCCACAGCGTTGATAAAGGCCTCTTTGCTGTCGGCAAAACGGTAGCTGGAGGTCGGCAGAGCCAGCTCTTCTGCCGCCAGGCGGCGAATGCCTTCGCGATTCATGGTGAGCTTTGCCGCTTTCGCACAAGGCACAACGCGCTGGCCTTCCTGCTCAAGCGCAATCAGCGTATCGGTGGCAATGGCTTCGATTTCGGGCACCACAAAATCCGGTTTTTCTTGTGCAATCAGCGCACGCAGGGCATCGCCATCCAGCATATTTATCACATGTGAGCGATGGGCAACATGCATGGCAGGTGCATCGGCATAACGGTCGACCGCAATCACTTCCACGCCTAAACGCTGGCACTCAATGGCGACTTCTTTACCCAGTTCACCCGAGCCCAGCAGCATTACGCGGGTGGCTGCCGGACGCAGCGCAGTTCCTAAACGAATCATAACAATCCCCCTGAAAAAGTTGCGCGCAGTATAAACGAAAACGTTTGCGTCTGTCTTGTCTCTGGCCCGATGAGGGGCTTAAGAAATTGTGCTTTCGAATTTCAGGGCTAACTTGCGGGGCTGACGGCGATGTTTCGCTTGCATCGTGCGCGTGTTTTGCCAACCTTATAAGGTGTAAAACCAAAACGAATAAACAACATGTCACCAAAAGCCCGACGCGAGCCTCACGCCATTACCACGCATGGCGATACACGCATAGACAACTATTACTGGCTGCGGGACGATTCACGTTCCCGCCCGGAGGTTCTCGACTATCTTCACCAGGAAAATGACTATGGCCGCAAGGTTATGGCCAGCCAGCAGGCGCTTCAGGACCGGCTATTAGCCGAAATGGTGGAACGTATCCCGCAGCGCGATATCTCCGCGCCCTGGACCAAAAATGGCTATCGCTATCGCCATATCTACGAGCCCGGCAACGAATACCCGGTGTATCAACGCCAGTCTGCCCTGAGCGCAGAATGGGACGACTGGGAAATCCTGCTGGATGCCAATCAGCGTGCTGCCCACAGCGAATTTTATACCCTGGGCGGTATATCCATCTCGCCGGATAACGCCATTATGGCGCTGGCCGAGGATTATCTTTCGCGTCGGCAGTACGGTCTGCGCTTTCGTAATCTTGAAAGCGGGAACTGGTATCCCGAAATGCTCGACAATGTGTCACCGGATTTTGTCTGGGCGAATGATTCCGAAACGGTCTACTACGTTAAAAAACATGCGGTGACATTGCTGCCTTATCAGATCTGGCGCCATACCATTGGGACATCTGCGGTTCAGGATGAGCTGGTGTATGAAGAGAAAGACGAAACCTTTTACGTCAGCCTGAGTAAAACTACATCCCGTCATTATGTCGTCATCTCTCTTGCCAGTGCGACCACCTCAGAAGTACTGCTGCTGGATGCGGAGCTTCCTGACGCACAGCCTTTGTGCTTCCTGCCGCGTCGTAAAGACCATGAGTACAGCCTGGATCACTACCAGCACAGCTTTTACCTGCGCTCAAATCGCGAGGGTAAAAACTTCGGCCTTTATAAAACCAAAGTGCGCGAAGAGCTGAAATGGGAGGTGTTAATTCCGGCCCGCGAACAGGTGATGCTGGAAGGATTTACGCTGTTCACTGACTGGCTGGTGGTGGAAGAGCGCCAGCGTGGGCTGACCAGCCTGCGGCAGATCAATCGTAAAACGCGGGAAGTGGTGGGGATTGCCTTTGATGACCCGGCCTATGTGACGTGGATTGGCTTCAACCCTGAGCCGGAATCGTCTCGCCTTCGCTATGGCTACTCGTCAATGACCACACCTGACACGCTGTTCGAGCTGGATATGGACACCGGGCAGCGGCAGGTGCTGAAACAGGCTGCGGTTGCCGGTTTTGAGTCGGAGAATTATCGCAGTGAACACCTGTGGGTGAAAGCCCGGGATGGCGCGGAAGTGCCGGTATCGCTGGTGTATCGACCTGAACATTTTCGTAAGGGCAAAAATCCATTGCTGGTCTACGGTTACGGCTCGTATGGCGCCAGCATGGATGCCGATTTTAGCAGCAGCAGGCTAAGCCTCCTCGATCGAGGTTTCGTTTTTGCGATAGCACATGTGCGTGGCGGCAGTGAGCTGGGACATCACTGGTATGAAGAGGGGAAATTCCTCAGAAAGAAAAACACCTTCAATGACTATCTTGATGTCTGTGATGCGTTGATAGAGCAGGGCTATGGCGATCCGGGGCTCTGTTTCGGTATGGGGGGGAGTGCCGGTGGAATGCTGATGGGGGCAGTGATAAATGCGCGGCCCGAGCGTTTTAAAGGTATCGTCGCCCAGGTGCCGTTTGTCGATGTATTAACCACGATGCTGGATGAATCCATCCCGCTGACCACCGGTGAGTTTGAAGAGTGGGGCAATCCGCAGGACGAAGCCTATTACCGCTACATGAAAGAATACAGCCCTTACGACAACGTAGAGGCCAAAGCCTATCCGCATCTGCTGGTGACCACCGGATTACATGACTCGCAGGTACAATACTGGGAGCCGGCAAAATGGGTCGCTAAGCTGCGCGAGTTAAAAACCGACGATAATCTGTTGTTGCTCTGCACGGACATGGATTCCGGCCACGGCGGGAAATCGGGGCGTTTTAAATCCTACGAAGGGGTGGCGCTGGAGTATGCCTTTTTGATTGGCCTGGCGCAGGATACGCTGCCAGGCCGTGCCGGGCATTAAGATTCGCCCAGGTAGTGCCGGAGGGTTAAACGAAGCTCCGGGCTCATTCTGTCGAGGTTGTTGTACAGCCAGCGCAGATAGCCCGGATCTTTGTCGGCTATTTCGGACACCGCTTTTCCGCGATATTTGCCGAACGTAAACGTTGTCAGCAATGCCGGGCGTCCGGTTATGTTTGCCATATCATCTGGCGTCCAGCCAGAGGTATTCATAATATCGATGAGCAGTGCAGCGGTGATATAGCAATCATACAGCGCACGGTGATGGTGAAGCCCTTCCGGGGTTCTCACGCTCAGCTTGCGCGATTTGTAGAGCGCCATATTGCTGTATTTGATCCCCGGCCATAAGCGGCGGGCCAGCTTCATGGTACAGATCCACTCGCCGGGCATTTCCGGCAAGACGCGGCGGTCAAAGCTGGCGTTATGCGCCACGTACCACATGCTGCCGTAGTAGTGAGGGATGACCTCTTCAATCCAGGGCTTATCCGCCACCATCGACTCCGTAATGCGGTGAATGGCCATCGCCTGCGGGCTTATTGGACGATCGGGACGCACCAGGTGACTCATGGGATTGACTATTTTACCGTCAACCACGTCCACAGAGGCAACTTCCACAATTCCGCCCTGAAGATCGCAAGTTTCGGTATCGATTACGCGCAGCATTGATCGCTCCTGACCCTAAAACGCTTAGCCTAAAGGAATGATATCGCCTTGCCAACCCTGTCTGTCCCGGGAACCTGTCAATAACAGTTCACCTTTATCGGCCCGGACGATGAGTTGTCCTTTTTCATCCCACAGCGCGCTGCCGTTGCGGGCATTCGCCATCAACACGGCAATCGAATATTTGTGGGAAAACCGCTGTAACGTACTAATAGACTGACGCCAGCGATGGTCGCCCACATCCTGACTGCTGGTCAATAAGGCGGCCATTGGGTCGAGATTCGGCGTGTCGGAGTGGGTATCTATTATGGTGAGTTGCGTATCATCGCGGGTAATACATGCGCCACTGCCTTGCGGATAGCGCAGAGAGGTATCGCAACACGGGCTAAACAGGGCCAATCCTTTCTGGCGCTGACCCTGGTTTTCCAGCGTGATCCCGGCGATAACGGTAATACGGTAAATCTGGGCTGCGCGCAGCAGAGGTTCTAGCTGGCGATCGCTGGGGGGCGCAGGCAAATCCTCATCACCGGGGCCGGTTAACGAAAGCTCTGGGAATACCAGTAAATCGCACTGCTGTCGTGCGGCTTCGGCAATGAACCGTAAATGGTGCTCGACGTGCGCGTCCACGCAGTGATGCTGGGGGGCATACTGGGCGGCAGCAATATTCCATCGTGACATCGTGACATCCTTATACACAGAGTCGCAGAATTTAAGAATACACCTTATAACATCAGGGTTTTCTTATCCTGCCACAATCCCTGTAAGGAAATGTAACACGTCGTTAAGGTTACTTAACTTTAGGTTCGTAGGGTAAACGCGAAAGATTAACTGAGGCAAGACGGTGGGCAATAAGGCGTTCGCGGAACCAGTCGCGCAGGTGCGCAGGCTGTTCACGTTCGACAACTTCGGCCACGACAGGCATGTTGTAACGCTCTTTAAATACCACGCCAGCGGCAGCGAGATCGACATTGACTTTGTCCATCTCGTCCTGAGGAAGGGCGGCCAGATTGATCTTCATTTCCTTCTCCTTTTTTTTGCGGCGGCAACGTTACCGCGATTGCACGGCGTTGACAAGCAGGCGCAGGATGATCCTCGACTCGTTTATTATACAGAGTTATCCTCTGTCATGTAGACATAACAAAAAGGAATGATTGCGATGGTTTTTTCCTCGACCCGCGCGGTTTGCGCGTTAACCTTTCTGATTGCTTCGGTGGTAACACCTTCTGTACTGGCGCACGCGCATCTTAAACAGCAAACCCCGGCGGCAGACGCAGTGGTCGCAACGGCGCCACAGGCATTAACACTGCATTTTTCAGAAGGCATTGAACCTGCCTTTAGCGGAGTGACCGTAACGGGGGAGCAGCAGCAAACGGTCAAAACGGGCGCGGTTAAGCGTGACGAGAAAGACAAAACGCAGCTAATTGTGCCGTTAGATCAAACACTGGCGACGGGGACGTATCTCGTCGAATGGCATGTGGTTTCTGTGGATGGCCACAAAACCAAAGGCAGCTATCGTTTCAGCGTGAAATAACATGCTGGCGTTAAGCTACGTGGTGCTGCGTTTTATCCACTTCGGCGCGCTGATGCTGATTTTTGGCAATGCGTTGTACAGCGCATGGCTCGCGCCTTTTTCGCTGCACAGACTGATGACGCGGCGTTTTCAGCAACAGCAAAAAGCCATGGTAATAGTCAGCCTGCTGTCTGCCCTCCTGATGTTTGGCCTTCAGGGTGGGTTGATGGGGAATGGCTGGAGTGATGTGTTGCGCCCGGAAATCTGGAGTACGGTGGCCTCCACGCAATATGGCAGCGTCTGGGTGTGGCAGATAATTCTGGCATTAATCACCACCGCATCCGCCTGGATTGCGCCGCAGAAAGGGGCGCGATTACTTTTGCTGGCGATGGGGCAATTTTTTCTGCTGGCGGGCGTCGGCCATGCAGCAATGAATGAAGGCATTGCCGGAGGCGTGCAGCGCGTGAATCATGCAGTGCACCTGCTGTGTGCTGCAACCTGGCTCGGCGGATTGCTGCCATTGCTGTTTTGTATGCAACTGGCGAAAGGTCGTTGGCACGTTGCCGCCATCTACACCATGATGCGTTTTTCCCGCGTGGGGCATTATGCGGTGGCGGGGGTTATTGTTACCGGGGTAATCAATGCGCTGTTTATCCTCGGGTTTAATGCCCCCTGGCAGATGCACTACGGGCAACTTTTGTTGTTCAAATGTGCGCTGGTGGCAATGATGGTGGTAATTGCGCTGACGAATCGGTATTTTCTGGTTCCACGATTTCGACCGGATGCCGGACGAGAACAACAGATTTTTATCAGGATGACACAGGCAGAGGTTGTGCTGGGTGCGCTGGTGCTGGCAACTGTCAGCCTTTTTGCCACCTGGGAGCCCTTCTGAGAAGGTTAAAACATATGAAAAAGACACTACTTTCGCTCTTACTGCTGGCCAGCGCCACAAATGTACTGGCGGCGCAGCAGGTGATCACGGTTAGCCGTTTTGAAGTGGGCAAAGAGAAATGGGCGTTCGATCGTGAAGAGGTGATGCTGACCTGTCGCCCTGGTCATGCCCTGTATGCCATTAATCCAAGCACCCTGGTGCAATACCCGCTCAATGATATTGCGGAGCAGCAGGTCGCCAGCGGAAAAAGCAGCGGGAAACCTATCAGCGTGATCCAGATTGACGATCCAGCAAATCCGGGCCACAAAATGAGCCTGGCTCCGTTTATCGAGCGAGCCGACAAGCTCTGCTAGTACTCTGGTTTCCAATAAAAAAACCGCAGGCGCTTGCGAGAGCACTGCGGTTTTTCAGTTTTATGATGTTGATACGCTTTTTTTCAGGCCACTTTTACCGTGGACTGGAAAACCTGGCGCTCTCATCTATTCTTAAAAGGCAAGGCGATTTTAGCCTGCATTAATGCCAACTTTTAGCGCACGGCTCTCTCCCAAGAGCCATTTCCCTGGACCGAATACAGGAATCGTATTCGGTCTCTTTTTATGTGCTTGTTTTTTCACAGTGCTTGTCGGTGTTAACCCGAAACCACCCGAAAATTTCTCGAATTTTCCATATCCTTTCTAAACCATAACATACTCAGCACCGCGTTCGTCCAGGTATTTTTTGTCATTATTACGTTTTCGTGTTTGAGCGATTCGGTGATTGTGTTTTTAAGGTCTGAAGGACATTACTAAAGAAAAACAAGGATATTGAGGCTGGTCAAACCGTAGATGTGGGCGAGGGCAATATAAAAATGCCGCCCGAAAGCGGCATAACGTAAACCGGGCTTAAAAGCGTGATTTTACTGACGCTTCAATTTCGTCGAGCAGTTCAAAACGACGGCGGTATTCAGCACGTTTTTTACTGGCAATCTCTTCCAGAGATTTACGTTCCATCTGCAAAGGTAACTGCCAGCGGAAGGTAGACAGTTTTTTGCCGTCAATAGACTCCCAGAACTCATCGTAGCTGGCGTGGAAATGGCGGCCTTTGCTCAGACGGTAACGCAACGCGCGGAAGATGTGGCCTTCGTCGCTGACGGCGTAAATGGCTTTGATGCCAGAAAGCGTTGCCAGCTGGAACAGCACTTCCATCAGCACGCGTTTCGGGAACAGGCCATGGCAGGCGCGGGTGGCTTGCTTAATCACATCACGAGACACGCTGCGGCGCGGGCCTTGCAGACCGCCGATCACCAGCACCGGCTGGCCGTTTTCTCGGGCGACACAGAACGTCAGGCTCGCCAGCAAGGTATTTTCGTTATCACGCAGCCACAACGTACATTCACCTTCACGTTCAGCTTTGCTGGCATTCATGGCGTTGACGTTATAGCTGACGCCTTCTTTCGCATGAAACTCAACAATCGACTGTTCCTGCGGGCCCGTTAACGCCTTGACCAGACTGGCGTCTTTCAGGGAATCGATCCACTCATAGTGGCTGACGATGGCTTCGGCACGATCGTTGGCATTCATGCCGCGCATCAGATACTGGCGGTGAGTTTTGCTCGGCAAGGTGATTTGCGAGGCCAGAAGCTGATCAAAATCGTCACGGCGAGACAGTGCTTCCAGCATTCGGTGAGTTGAAGACCAGAACAGCAGCGAGCGAAGAAGAAATTTCATTCGATACTCGCGTTTTTGCCAGATTGGGCCTGGGACGAGTTTACCTTTCACCAGATCGGAAATAATAGTTGCGCGATGAGAATGTGCTACATCGTTTTGCAGGCGCGAATTTGACACGTGAGAACCTCAGATTTTATGCATTGCATATTTTAGGGGGCATGCAAAAGTGAATTAATACTGGTGAGAGATTTATTTATCCTTAGTTTACTGTTTGTTTAGCATTATGAAAAGGTGCATCACAGAGCGGCTCCGTATGGTCTTTTACGTTGCGGCTATACTCCTTTGAGGAGGGATTATGTATCAACGAATCGATGGTTCACAGTGGCGTCATGTCTGGGTGGTCAGCGATATACATGGCTGCTATCAATGGCTTATGGACGAACTCAAACGCCGGCATTTTAATCCTTATGAGGATCTGCTTATCTCGGTTGGGGATCTCATCGACCGTGGGCCAGACAGTGTTAGTTGCCTCGCACTGATGCATGAAAAGTGGTTTCGTGCGGTTCGGGGTAATCATGAGCAAATGGCCCTGGACAGCCTTCAGGATAATGATTTCGCACTCTGGACGATAAATGGCGGCATATGGTTTGCCAGGCTTGAGAGCGGGCAGCAAAAACGAGCCCTGGCGTTGCTTGAGGAGTGTCGAACGTTACCACTTATTATTGAAATCACCTGTACAAACGGCCTCAATGTGATTGCTCATGCAGATTATCCATCAGAGGAGTATGCCTGGAACAAGCCCGTTAGCGCGCAGCGGGTCTTATGGGACCGTAACCGCTTAATGGGTTTTATGGCGGGTAAAGGGCAGGGGATTAGCGGCGCGGATCACTTCTGGTTTGGGCATACGCCCCTCGATAAACGCTATGATTTTAATAACCTGCACTATATCGATACCGGCGCAGTCTTTGACGGGTATTTTACACTGGCGCAGCTACAGTAACGCATAAATAACCCGCCTTCGGGCGGGTTCTCTTTAGGTCAGACAAGCCGCATGACCCAGGCATCGGAATTACGATCGTAGTGCTCACGGTAAAGAACAGAGTGTTCGCCATCAAGAATGGCAGGAATGCTGATATCGGCATCCCAGGCATCCAATTGCATACATAAATCCGGGTCGGATTTGCAGGGAATACTTAACGTTCGGTCGCCTTGTGTTTCGCCGCGCAATTCTGCATCGTCGATTTCAAAAGCGCCAATACGCACGCTGGTTTTCGTCATAATGCTCTCCGGGGTTTAAGCTAAAAATCTGGTATGACCAGTAGGTCACCCAGATTTTAGAGTAGCCAGGGGGAGCAAAATCGCCAGTAAAAAAGTGCGCTTTTTTCAGGCGGTGCGATCATTACCGGTAAACAGGCGGCCATCGCGCACCAGTTCACGCGGGTAGCTGTTTTTCAGGCGCGAGCCCACCTTCTTCGCCAGCCCTATCGGGTATCCCTGATGGGTGACGACCACTTCGTCAGACGCAGGCGTATTTTCAGGGTAAACATCCCGGCCGCGATACCACTCTTCGGCTTCCTGATGAGTCAGGGCGAAGGTATTTGCCTCACCGGCAAGCGCAATGACCGCTTCATGTTGCCAGCGATACCCTTTGTTATGCACCTCTGCGAGGCGAATACCAATGCGCGAAAAACGAACTTTGCCGATCAGCGGCTCAATATTGACCGGGAAAAGCCAAATCTCTTTGTCACGCATCCAGAGGCGCAGGCTCTCATCCCAGGAAATCCCGGCCTTACGTGCAGCCTCTTCGGTCTGTGCCGCTTCACGTCCTTTTAACGGCGTGAAGGGGAAATTACCGACTTTGAATTTCGGGGCGGGCAGTGGTGCGATTGCGCAGATTTTACGCAGTCGGGCGACGAAGAACCCTTCGCAGTCGTAAATCTGCGGGAAAACATGCAGGAAGCCTTCAGGCGTCAGTGCCTCTTTTGCCGAAGAAAACAGCTCGCCAAGCGGCAGAAATTCGACAGCATCCGGGTATTGCGCCTTGAGCCACAGGCAGACGTCTTCGTTCTCGTCGCGGTTTAATGTGCAAGTGGAGTAGACCAGCGTGCCGCCGGGGCGCAATGCATGGAATGCGCTGTCGATAAGTTCACGCTGCGTGGCGGCGATATCCAGATTACTTTCAACGGACCAGTTCTTAAGAGCATCGGGATCTTTACGTACCACACCTTCACCTGAGCAGGGCGCATCCAGCAAAATGGCATCGAAAGCTTCAGGTAATGCCGCGCCAAACACGCGGCCATCAAAGTGCGTAAGGGCAACGTTGTGGATTCCGCAGCGGCTAATATTGGCGTGCAGTACCTTAACGCGACTGGCGGAGAATTCGTTCGCGAGTATTGCCCCATGGTTACCCATGCGTGCGGCAATCTGTGTGGTTTTTGAACCGGGCGCGGCGGCGACATCCATAACCCGGTCCGGCGTATTGCCGTCGGCGAACAACGCAGCAACCGGCAGCATTGAGCTGGCTTCCTGAATATAAAACAGCCCGCTCAGGTGTTCGGCGGTGCTGCCCAGCGGCAGGGCTTCTTCGTCATCACGCTCAATCCAAAAACCTTCTTCACACCAGGGGACGGGCGTCAGCTGCCAGTTGTAGGGCGACACCAGCGTCAAAAAATCGGTCACGCTGATTTTCAACGTATTGACGCGGATGCTGCGGCGTAACGGACGCTGGCAGGCCGCAATAAAATCGTCAAACGAAAGATGAGAAGGAAGCGCCTCGCGCATTTGCGCCAGGAATTGTTCAGGAAGAAATACGGAGTTTTGAGCCACGGGCACACCACAGGGAATAATTCAGGTGCGCAGTGTAACATAAAGGCTCCGGCGCGTTGACACCGGAGCCCTGAGATTAACGCGGTAACGCGGTTCCCCACTCACGCCACTCTTTTGGTTCGCTTTCCAGCAGCAGGAAGTGTTTATCCGGCTGCGCTTTTGGCGCAAGCGGTGTGCCCGGCGGTGTGGCGAAGGCAATACCACCGCGGATGAACTGGTTGAAGGTCCCGGTTTTCACCACGCCCCCTGTCAGACCAAAGTCCAGCGAATAACCGGATGCCAGCCAGAATACCGAGTTATTCCGCACCAGATGCTGGTAGCGTTCACTGATCCTGAGGGCAACCATCACGCGGTCAGACAATGTCCCGAGCGTCAGGCCGGTGACGGTCCCGACTTCGATGCCGCGGAACAGCACCGGTGTCCCGATGTTCAGTGAACCTGCTTCCGGCACTTCGACCACAATGCTCAGGCCGTCAAGATAACGGGAATCGGTAATGGTGGCTTCCTGGAGCTCAAAATCGCGACGCGCGTTGCCACGACCGGGTTCGACGTTGATGTACGGTTGCAGGATGGTATCCAGATGCTCAACACCCGCGGCAGAAATTTGCGGTGTGACCACCGAAAAACGGCTGCCCGTTCTGGCGAAGGTCTGCACATATTCCGGGTAAAGTACGGCGGTTGCCTGCACTTCGTTACGCGCGGTAATAAGCGTTAACTTCTGGATCTGCCCGATGTCGATACCCAGATAGCGGATAGGCATTCCTTCCGCCAGCTTGCCCGCATCGAATGCATGAAGCGTTATCTGCCCACCGACAGCGCGTGCTGCTGTCTCTGACGGGAAGAGGATACGTTTATCACCTTTACGCAGGTTAGCACCTGCACCGCTGAGGTTGTCGAAGCTGATCGCCCCTCGCAGGGCGCGGGAGAGCGGAGAGGCCTGAACGGTTAAACCGCTGCCATTGAGCTGCACTTTCGCGCCACCTTCTGCCCAGAAGACGCTATTCGGTGTCAGCAGATGGCGGTATTCCGGTTTGATATGCAATTCGATATCAAAGGCATCGGCACGCGGACGTACGGTGATCACTTCACCCACTTCAAACTTACGGTAAAGCACCACCGAGCCGGCCTGGACATCAGGCAGGGTTTCGGCGTTGAGCGTCAGTGTGGTTGTGGGTAAATCACTCAGGCTGTTTTCAATCGCCTTGTCGAGATTGGCATACAGCGGATAATTGTCGCGCAGCGGGCCTTTATCGCCCGGTAGAATACGAATACCCCCGTTGACCCATTCGCTGGCGCTGGCGCCAAGAAACTCCACGCCATCCAGACCGACCTTCACATCAACACGGCTGTTAACCACAAATTTGCTGTCGCCATGCAGCAGGTCACGATACTGCGGCTCGACGGCAACAGAGAAGGTCACTCCCTGTTCTGTCAGTTTACGCTCCAGCACCTGGCCGACCTGGACACCGTGCAAGATCAGCGGCTGACCCGCTTCGATACCGTAACTTTCCGGGGCATTCAGCGTCACGGTGATAACGCCGGGCTGTTGCAGCAGTGATTTATCTGCCGGGGCGATAACAAAACTGCTGACTGGCTCGCCGTCACCGGGTATCAGTTCAAAGGTGCTGCCGGTCAACAGACTACTGATGTTCGCATCGCTCAGGGATAACTTCGGATTACGCATTTCAATGCGCGTTTTTTCACGCAAGAGGTCGACCACGCCAGGGTCGACAGTCATCTCTCCGGTGACCGAGCCGCCAGGATTGAGCGTCATTTTGGTGAGCTGCCCCACCTGTAAGCCCTGATACATCAGCGGCGTGGAACCTGCTTTCAGACCTTTGGCATCTGGCAGAGCCAGTTTTATGATAACGCCACGCTGGCTGTGGGCAAGGTCGGCGTATAGCCCGAAGGTATCGTCTGCTGTTGCTGCGCTGGAATTGTCCGGGGAGTCGAACGCGATGGCACCATTGACAAGGGCCGCCAGACTCTCAAGTCTCACTTTGGCGCCGCTCAGGCTCAGGTCTGCGTCCACGCCAGAAACATTCCAGAAACGGCTGCCTTTTTTGACCAGATTGGTGAAACGGCGTTCGATCAGGACGTCAATAGTCACCCCCTGTTTGTTGGGGTTGATGGTGTAGTCATAGACACGCCCGACAGGGATTTTACGGAAATAGACCAGTGAACCGCTGTTCAGCGAGCCCAAATCCGGGGATTGCAGGTGAATCATCAAATCACCGTTGTTGAGACGGTATTTGGGTTGGGTATCCAGGGCGGTGAAGTGATCCTGGGGTTCGCCTTTACCGGGCATCATGCCGATGTAGTTCCCGCCCACGAGTGCATCCAGGCCCGATACGCCAGCCAGCGAGGCTTTTGGCGTAACCAGCCAGAACTGTGTTTCACTGCGCAGGGCGTCCTGCATATCGGATTTAATACTGGCGCGAACCTGAATCTTATTCAGGCTTTTTCCCAGCGTAATATCCTGAACCGTACCCACTTCCACACCCTGGAAGCGAACAGGGGTTCGTCCGGCGACAATGCCGTCCGCGGACTGGAAATCAATGGTGATGGTATTACCGCGATCTTGATAGCTCGTCCAGACGAGCCAGCCTGCAATCATCAGCGCGATGACCGGCAGCAACCAGAATGGCGAAATGCGGCGTTTTGTTTTAATTCTCGCTTCAGTCGGCGAAGCGGGCGTTTCCTGACTCATGTGCATCCCAAAGTAAGCGGCTATCCAGCCATTCCACTGCAAGAATAGTCAATATCACCGCAGAGCCGAAGTAAAAAGCTGCGGGTCCCATTGTAAAAGCAAGTAACTGATCGCGATTGATGAGCGACATCATCAACGAAATCACAAACAGATCCAACATCGACCAGCGACCAATCCAGGTGACGAGCCGCAGGAGAAGGACGCGCGTGCGTAATCCTTGCTCACATTTAAAGTGAATGCTGATAAGCAGCGTAAACATCACCACAACTTTGGTAAATGGCACCAGAATACTGGCGATGAATACAATGGAGGCCACGGCAACGTTGCTGTGACCCAGCGAGATAATACCCGAGAGGATAGTATCTTCCTGTCGACCTCCGTTAACATAAATGATTGAAATTGGAAGCATGTTCGCAGGTATCAGTAACACCACCGAAGCAATCAGTGCCGCCCAGCATTTTTGCAGGCTGTTGTTGCGGCGTAATCTTAACGGGATATGGCAGCGTTTGCAGCGATCACGGGCGTCGGGCAAGCCGGTATAGTGGCAGCCCAGACACACGCGTAGGTTGTTATCGGGGCGCGTGGCAGGTCGCTGGGGATAAAACCGCTCCCAGAGTTGTTCCACATTGAGATGGATGAGCGTCAGAATACTGAGCAACACCAGTGAGAGAAACGCCACCAGGCCAATGCCTGGCTGCAAAAATGCATAGTCCTGTACCTTAATAGAAGCAACGCCAACGCCGACCAGGTAGATATCGAGCATTACCCACTCTTTGAGCTTTTCCAGCATCAGCAGCACAGGGCGCAGGTTCATCCCCAGAATGTTGCCGAACCACAGGTAGGCAATGGACGCAACCAATACCAGCGGCGCGCCAACGGTACAAAACAGCACCATCGCTGCCGTCAACGGGTCGCCCTGACGGGTCATTTGCCAGATACCTTGCAACACGTTGGCATCAATGCGAACGCCAAGCAGATAGAGCTTGAGCAGCGGTTCGCTCCAGGCGAAAGGCATCAGCATCAGCATGGTCACCGCCATCGCCGCGAGCCGGGTTAACGACCAGTCGCGACCACTGCGGATTTTTGCGTCGCAGCGGGGACAAAATGCACTTTGGTGCGATTTCATCTTCGGCAACGTAAAAAGCGTATCGCACTGAGGACAACGCTGATAATGTGCACGAGGCAGCGCATCGCTTACCGCATGGACTGTTATCTTTTTTGCCGGCGTAATTTTGGGTGTTTTTAGAGCCATCAGTCGCGCACAGATAAGTATTGTTGAAGGTTATATTAACTCATGAACTGATTCATCTTGAGCATGAACGCATTTAATGCTTATTTTAATAGGCTATGCGGTGATTTTGTAAGACAACCAAGTGATTGTATAATGAACAAAACAGAATTCTACGCGGATCTCAACCGCGACTTCCAGGCATTAATGGCAGGTGAAACCAGCTTTTTAGCCACTCTGGCAAATACAAGTGCGTTATTGTTTGAACGTCTTTCCGGCGTTAACTGGGCCGGTTTTTATCTTCTTGAAGATAAGACGCTGGTGCTTGGGCCATTCCAGGGGAAAATCGCCTGTGTGCGCATTCCTGTAGGTCGTGGCGTATGTGGCACTGCAGTTGCGACAAACCAGGTTCAGCGTGTAGAAGACGTCCACGCCTTTGACGGACATATTGCATGTGATGCGGCCAGTAATTCTGAAATCGTTCTTCCGCTGGTGGTGAATGATCAGATTATTGGCGTTCTGGACATCGACAGTACGGTCTTCAGCCGCTTCACAACTGAAGATGAGCAGGGGCTTCGCGAGCTGGTCGCTCATCTTGAAAAAGTATTAGCAGCCACCGATTATCAAAAATTCTTTGCGAGCGTCGCAGGATAATCAACGGATAACGTAGCATTTACTGATGGCGTCATTATAATGTCGCCTGTTCATGCCTGCGCTTGTTGGCAACGTCCGTTGTAATCAGGAAATTTCATGGAAAATCAACCTAAGTTGAATAGCAGTAAAGAAGTTATCGCATTTCTGGCCGAGCGTTTCCCACAGTGCTTTAGCGCTGAAGGTGAAGCTCGTCCCCTGAAAGTCGGTATTTTTCAGGATTTGGTAGCACGCGTTGAAGGTGAGATGAATCTCAGCAAAACTCAGCTGCGTTCTGCCTTACGTCTTTATACTTCGAGCTGGCGTTACCTGTACGGTATCAAAGCGGGCGCGACGCGTGTCGATCTCGACGGCAACCCTTGCGGTGAGCTGGACGAACAGCACGTAGAGCACGCTCGTAAGCAGCTGGAAGAAGCGAAAGCCCGTGTTCAGGCACAACGTGCTGAGCAGCAAGCGAAAAAACGCGAAGCCGCAGCGGCAAACGGTCAGGAAGAAGCGCCTCGTCGTGAGCGCAAACCGCGTCCTGCCCCACGTCGCAATGAGAATAACGATCGTAAACCGCGTACCGACAAACCAGCAGCAGCGAAAGCCCCGCGTGTGCCTCGTGAAGAGCCGCGCCACACCCCAGTTTCTGACATCAACGCACTGAGCGTGGGTCAGTCGCTGAAGGTCAAAGCGGGTAACAATGCTATGGACGCCACCGTACTGGAAATCACCAAAGATGGCGTTCGGGTACAGCTGACTTCTGGTATGTCAATGATTGTACGCGCAGAACACTTGTTGTTCTGAAACGGAGGCCAAGCCTGGCATGAACACTTTTTTTAAGCTCACCGCGCTGGCGGGCCTGTTTGCTATAACAGGTCACGCTTTCGCAGTGGACGATATTACGCGTGTTGATCAAATTCCGGTTTTAAAGGAAGAGACTCAGCACGCGACGGTGAGTGAGCGTGTGACGTCACGCTTTACTCGTTCGCATTATCGTCAGTTCGATCTCGATCAGGCCTTTTCGGCCAAAATCTTCGACCGCTATTTAAACTTGCTGGACTACAGCCATAACGTGCTGTTGGCCAGCGATGTTGAACAGTTCGCAAAACGTAAGGCCGACGTGGGTGATGAACTGCGCTCCGGTAAGCTGGATCTGTTCTACGACCTGTATAATCTGGCACAGAAGCGCCGTTTTGAACGTTACCAGTACGCGCTGAAAGTGCTGGAACGTCCGATGGACTTCACCGGAAATGACACCTTTAATCTGGATCGCAGTAAATCTCCCTGGCCGAAAGATGAAGCCGAGCTGAATGCGTTGTGGGACGGAAAGGTAAAATATGACGAGCTGAGCCTTAAGCTCGCCGGCAAAGACGAAAAAGAGATCCGTGACACGCTGACGCGTCGTTATAAATCGGCCATTCGTCGTCTGGCGCAAACCAACAGTGAAGATGTGTTCTCGCTGGCAATGACCGCGTTTGCCCACGAAATCGATCCGCATACCAACTACCTTTCCCCGCGTAATACCGAACAATTCAATACTGAAATGAGCCTGTCTCTGGAAGGTATTGGTGCGGTGCTGCAAATGGACGATGATTACACGGTCATCAACTCCATGGTGGCGGGTGGCCCTGCATCCAAAAGCAAAGCGATTAGCGTTGGCGATCGTATTGTCGGTGTCGGCCAGACCGGGCAGAGCATGGTTGATGTTATCGGTTGGCGTCTGGATGATGTTGTCGCGCTGATCAAAGGACCAAAAGGCAGCAAGGTTCGCCTGGAAGTCCTGCCTGCCGGTAAAGGCACCAAAACCCGTATCGTTACCTTGACCCGCGAACGTATCCGTCTGGAAGACCGCGCGGTGAAAATGTCGGTCAAAACCGTGGGTAAAGAGAAGGTCGGTGTTCTGGATATTCCTGGCTTCTACGTTGGCCTGACGGATGACGTAAAAGTGCAGTTGCAGAAACTGGAAAAGCAAAACGTCAGCAGCATTATCATCGATCTGCGTAGCAACGGTGGTGGTGCATTGACCGAAGCCGTCTCACTTTCCGGGTTGTTCATTCCGTCTGGTCCGGTGGTTCAGGTACGCGATAACAACGGTAAAGTGCGTGAAGACTCTGATACCGATGGTGTGGTTTATTACAAGGGCCCGCTGGTGGTGTTGGTCGATCGCTTCAGTGCTTCAGCTTCTGAGATCTTTGCGGCTGCAATGCAGGATTATGGCCGTGCGCTGATTGTGGGTGAGCCAACCTTCGGTAAAGGTACTGTTCAGCAATACCGTTCTCTGAACCGTATTTACGATCAGATGCTGCGCCCTGAATGGCCAGCGCTGGGTTCCGTACAGTACACCATTCAGAAGTTCTATCGTGTGAATGGCGGCAGTACGCAGCGTAAAGGCGTAACGCCGGATATCATGATGCCTACGGGCACGGAAGAGACAGAAACCGGCGAGAAGTTTGAAGATAACGCACTGCCGTGGGATAGCATCAACGCCGCGACATATGTGAAATCCGGTGACATGACCCAGTTTGGTCCTGAACTGCTGAAAGATCATAACGATCGCATCGCAAAAGATCCTGAGTTCCAGTACATCATGAAAGACATTGCGCGTTTCAATGCCATGAAAGATAAACGGAACATTGCTTCTCTGAATTACGCACAGCGTGAGAAAGAGAACACGGAAGATGATGCAACCCGTCTGGCGCGTATCAACGATCGCTTCAAACGTGAAGGCAAACCGCTGCTGAAAAAACTGGACGATCTGCCTAAAGATTACCAGGAGCCAGATCCGTATCTGGACGAGACGGTGCATATCGCTCTCGACCTGGCGAATCTTGAAAAAGACAAGCCAGCCGTGCAGCCTGCACCGGCAAAATAACCCCCAGACAGGCACAAGTAATTGTGCCTGTTCTTTTTAGTTCTGCATCCTCCCGTCAATCAGCTTTTCAATTGTGTAAAGTTGTGTCTTTCTGGTGACTTACGCCCGTCGAATCCTTGAAAATAGATGCAATACCCATACGATGTGGGTAATCGCATAGTGCGTTTTGTTAAACTGAGGTTAAAAGAAAATTATGATGCGAATCGCGCTCTTCCTGCTCACCAACCTGGCGGTTATGGTGGTATTCGGGCTCGTGCTAAGCCTGACAGGAATTCAGTCGAGCAGCGTTCAGGGTCTTTTGATTATGGCGCTGCTGTTTGGTTTTGGTGGTTCCTTCGTTTCTCTGCTGATGTCGAAGTGGATGGCACTGAAATCTGTGGGTGGTGAGGTCATTGAGCAGCCACGTAACGATATGGAACGGTGGCTGATGAACACTGTTGCGCAGCAGTCGCAACAGGCGGGTATCGCCATGCCGCAGGTCGCCATTTACCATGCACCGGACATCAATGCGTTCGCCACGGGCGCGCGCCGCGATGCATCCCTGGTTGCGGTCAGCACTGGTCTGTTGCAGAACATGAGCCGTGACGAAGCCGAAGCGGTTATCGCTCACGAGATTAGCCATATTGCCAACGGTGACATGGTGACCATGACTCTGATTCAGGGCGTGGTGAACACCTTTGTTATCTTTATTTCGCGTATCCTGGCGCAGATTGCCGCTGGTTTTATGAGCGGAAACCGTGACGAGGGTGAAGAGAGCAACGGTAACCCGCTGATCTATCTCGCTGTGTCGATAGTACTGGAGCTGGTGTTTGGTATTCTCGCAAGCATCATTACCATGTGGTTCTCTCGTCACCGTGAATTCCATGCGGATGCGGGCTCTGCGAAACTGGTAGGGCGTGAAAAGATGATTGCCGCGTTGCAGCGTCTGAAAACCAGCTACGAGCCGCAGGAAGCAACCAGCATGATGGCATTCTGCATCAACGGTAAATCTAAATCGTTGAGTGAGCTGTTTATGTCTCACCCGCCGCTGGATAAACGTATCGAAGCGCTGCGTAGTGGGGAATACCTGAAGTAACGCAGTTTGTGATGAAGAGCCGGGCAGGAGCCACTCCGCCCGGCTTTTTTTATGCCTGAACACCGGGCTGAGTGACGCGAAGCCCGCTGATAATCGCAGCAATGGTAGCGAGTGTCCCGGCGGTAAACAGCGCCACGTGTGTGCCATTCTGACCGGCGAGGTTAAACATCAGAGCGACCAGCGCAGCCCCGGTACTTTGTCCAAGTAAACGTGCCGTACCCAGCATTCCGCTGGCACCACCGCTGCGATGGCGTGGGGCGGAAGTGATAATGGTGTGGTTGTTCGGTGACTGGAACAGACCAAACCCGGCGCCGCAGAGGATCATTCGCCAGATAATATCCAGGTCAGAGGGCGAGGAGGGGAGCAATGCCAGAGCGAATAGCCCTGTTGCCATCACCACCAGACCGAGTGCACCCAACAGCCCGGCATGAACCCGCTCAATTAAATAACCTGCCAACGGTGCCATCACCATCGTGGCCAGCGGCCACGGGGTTAACAACAGCCCCGTTTCAACCTCAGTACGGCCAATCACGCTCTGTAAGAAGAAGGGCAGAGATACCAGCGCCAGCATCTGCGCGCAGAATGAACAGATTGACGTACCAATAGAGAGTGAAAACAGTGGAATGCGTAACAAATCAACTGGCAGCAGGGGCACAGGCAAGGACAACTGGCGGCGAACAAAGAAGAAGCCGATAACCAGCATCGCGGCAATTTCTGCGGCGATTAAGGTGATGGACTGACCTTGAGCAAATCCACTCAGGGCGGTGATCAGCAGACCGAAGGTCAGCGCATTCATCACCGCACTGGGTAAATCGAATCGCGGCATGGTGTTTTTCGGGCCATTTGCCGGGAGGTAGCGCAGGGCAAAGACGATAGCAATGATGCCAAGAGGCACGTTGATGGCAAAAAGCCACTGCCACGATGCAACGGAGAGGATTGCAGCGGCAATGGTTGGCCCGGCCGCCGAGGACACCGCGACAATAAAGGAGTTTATCCCCATGCCGCGTCCCAGATGGCGCTGCGGGTAGATAAGGCGTATCAGGGCCGTATTCACGCTCATCAATGCCGCGCCGCCAAATCCCTGGGCGATACGGGCGAGAGTAAGTGTATGCAGGGAATCCGACAGGGCACAGAAAAGTGAGGTGAGCGTAAAGACCACCAGACCGCACTGATAGACCCGGCGATAGCCAAACATATCACCGAGGAAAGAGAGCGAAAGAAGAGAAACCACGATTGCTATCTGGTACGCATTCACAATCCAGATGGAACTGGCGGGTGAGGCATGAAGGTCGCTGGCGATGGTTGGCAGGGCAACGTTAGCAATTGCACCGTCAAGGACAGCCATCGAAATACCGATAATAATGGTGGCAATGGCGCCGTACCGCTGGGGTAAAGGCAGTCCATCAGAAGGAATTTTTTCCATGGGGAATAAAAAGCTCAACGTGAAATTATTCTCAGAGTAACTACTTTAGCATTGTTAATTCCGTTTTATGTCGCAGATTTGTAACGAAGTAAACAGGGATTGATTGCAGGTATCATGACAGGAATTTATAATAAAAACCGGTTCTGATTTTTATAAAACACTCTCCATGAGGTGATAAATGGCAATCGCAGATTTGGATAAGCAGCCAGATTCTGTTTCTTCCGTGCTGAAGGTGTTTGGCATCTTACAGGCGCTCGGAGAAGAGCGTGAAATTGGTATTACAGAGTTGTCGCAGCGTGTGATGATGTCGAAAAGCACCGTTTATCGCTTTTTGCAAACCATGAAGTCTTTAGGGTATGTCGCGCAGGAAGGCGAATCTGAAAAATATTCTCTGACGCTGAAACTGTTCGAACTGGGCGCCCGCGCGCTCCAGAACGTCGATCTGATTCGCAGCGCCGATATCCAGATGCGTGAATTATCTCGTTTAACCAAAGAGACGGTTCACCTGGGGGCGCTGGATGAAGACAGCATTGTTTACATCCACAAAATTGACTCCATGTACAACCTGCGCATGTATTCGCGCATTGGCCGTCGTAACCCGCTGTACAGTACTGCAATCGGTAAAGTGCTGCTGGCCTGGCGCGATCGTGAAGAAGTGACCCAGATCCTCGATGGCGTGGAATATAAACGCAGCACCGAGCGAACCATCACCAGCACTGATGAGCTGTTAACGGTTCTCGATAAGGTTCGCGAGCAGGGTTACGGCGAAGATAACGAAGAGCAGGAAGAAGGTTTGCGTTGCATCGGTGTGCCGGTGTTTGATCGCTTCGGGGTGGTGATTGCCGGCCTGAGTATTTCATTCCCGACACTGCGTTTCTCTGAGGAACGTCTGCACGAGTATGTAGCGATGCTGCATACCGCTGCGCGTAAAATCTCCGAGCAGATGGGTTATAACGAGTATCCGTTTTAATCCAGGCTAAGATAAAAACGCCGCGTAATCGCGGCGTTTTTTTATTAATTCCCGTTATGGTGTTAACCGTTATCGATAACAACCGTCATCTTGCGCAGCACCGGACAGTTCGTTAACCCAATGAAGCCGCTGTCTGAATGCAGGTATTGTGCAGTACTGACTCCACGGGCCGTCACATACTTACACTGAATACCTAAGCCCGCCGCATTTTCGGTACTTCCCACAAGTACACCGTATCCGGTTAACAACAGGCCAATCCAGATAATGGCCAGTGCAATAATAGTGCGAATGATAAAATGCATCATTGCCTCTTTTTGTTAGTTGTCATGCCTTTAAGCGTAACGGGTTTACGCAATGAAACAAGTGCACTATTCCGAAAAGTACTTGATGACAGTACAGTTAGCCCCTGTTTAAGATAGCCATGCTAACCTGGTTACATCAGGTCATAAGACGGAGTGTGGAGTGAAAAAAATACGCTGGGTAATTCTGGTTATCGTGCTGATAGCATGCGTGGTGTTGTGGACGCAGACTATCAATGTGATGTGCGATCAGGATGTACAGTTCTTCAGTGGCGTTTGTGCAATCAATAAGTTTATTCAGTGGTAAGACTCATTTTTTCTCAAGGTGATTTCCTTCCTTCGCGCCAGTGGTAAAATAGACGTTTTTATTGAGGTGGTGAAATGGGTGAGTTACTGAATTCAGGGCTGCTGAGCATGGCGTCCCTGGTTATCTCTTTGGTTATTATGGTTGTGGGTTTGGTTCTGTGGTTTTTCGTCAATCGCGCCAGTTCCCGTACAAACGAGCAAATTGAGTTACTGGAAGCATTGCTCGATCAGCAGAAACGACAGAATGCCTTGCTGCGCCGTCTGTGTGAAGCCAACGAGCCAGAAGAGAAAGAAGCGGCAAAAGAAGCGGTTGTTGAAGATAAAGAAGAAGACGATTTTATTCGCCTGGTGGCTGAACGTTAATCTGTGATTCACGGGAGGTGGCTGTGGTCTGGAAAAATCCCTGGTATGACCCCTCCCTGAAGCATCACACCCCCGCTGGTTTTCGCAATACGCTGCCCGCTGGCCATCAGCAGGGCGATGTCGAACGCTGGCGAAAAGAGCGTAAATCAGCCGGGTTGCCTAAACCGCCCGCAGCGGGCTATGACACCTTTCTTAAGCAGTGGTGGCAGCCTGTAACCCTTAACACGTTATCCGAAGATGGCGTATGGTGGCTGGGCCATGCCAGTATGCTATTGCGTATGGACGGGAATTACATCCTGACCGATCCCGTTTTTTCCCGACGTGCCTCTCCGTTTCCTTTTCTTGGGCCCGAGCGTAAAACGCCTCCGGTTATCTCTGTCGAAAAACTCCCGCAGCTCGATATTCTGGTCATTTCCCATAATCACTATGATCACCTCGATGCCGCCACCGTTCGTCATCTGTTGCGTCGTTTCCCCGATCTGCACGTGTTTGTGCCATTAGGTCTGGCGAGCTGGTTTCGTCGTCGGGGAGCAAAAAATGTGACTGAACTCGACTGGTGGCAGAGCATAACGTGGCAGGGTATGACGCTCACGGCTGTACCCGCGCAGCACTGGAGTATGCGCACGCCGTGGAACCGAAATCGCTCCCTCTGGTGCGGCTGGGTTTTTGAAAGCCGTCATCATCGCTTTTGGTTTAGCGGTGATACGGGTTATACGCCGGAGCTGCTCACCATCCCCGAACGGCTTGGAAAGATTGACGCTGCCGCATTGCCGGTTGGCGCGTATGCACCCCGCTGGTTCATGTCAGTACATCATATGGACCCGCAATCTGCCGTTGCGTTATGGCAACAACTGGGTGCTCCGCTGGCATTCCCCATTCACTGGGGCGTGTTTGAATTGGGGGATGAATCGCTGGAAGAACCGGTGCAGGAGTTAAATCAGGCACTCGCCAATTTAGCACCAGTTAATGATTCATTCAGGACACTGAAAATTGGTGAATATTTACCCTTCTAAACGCAGCGCTGATTTGTTGCATATATTCTGTATTTTAATCACGCAAAGAGAATTTTATTTTTATCGAAACGTTTTGCTTGCCTTCTTTTGAGGCAGAGTCATAAAAATTTCATTATTTTGGTGCATAACGATATTTATTAAGCGGTGAATTTTAATACAACTCGGGCGGGTTTATTAACAACGTATTTTCATTACAACAGCTCCGGTACGTTGGAATGATTTAAGCATAACTTTTCACAATTTGTTCTAACTCAATCATTGCATGGAGGATTCTTTTGCCTGGCGCTGGACGCACCGAAGTGATTGAGCTAAGGTAAAAAAGTCTTAGATTACAGCGGTTGTGAAAACATCGTTAATGCAGTTCAGGCTGGTAATGCCGATCGCAAACATTGCGCATAATTGTGCAGAAGGTTGCAAGGCAGCGCCAGAATTTGTGCGGCGGATCTAGACACGTTTAAAAATGGCTTGCCATAATTAACGTTGTGTGTGATAACACGTTTTGGGTCAAACGAGGTACAGTTCTGTTTATGTGTGGCATTTTCAGTAAAGAAGTCCTGAGTAAACACGTTGTCGTTGAATACCGCTTCTCTGCCGAACCTTATATTAGTGCCTCAAGCAGTAATGTCTCAGTTTTATCTCAGTCAATGCCTGCGGGCTAAGAAAACACTCTAAGGAATTTTGCAAATGGCAAAGATTAAAGGTCAAGTTAAGTGGTTCAACGAGTCTAAAGGTTTTGGTTTCATTACTCCTGCTGACGGCAGCAAAGATGTGTTCGTACACTTCTCTGCAATCCAGGGTAACGGCTTCAAAACTCTGGCTGAAGGCCAGAACGTTGAGTTCGAAATTCAGGACGGCCAGAAAGGCCCAGCTGCAGTTAACGTAACTGCTATCTGATCGAACCACTGCTGACTGAAGTGCTTCTGCGCTTCGATCTCAGATATAAAGCCTCGCTTATGCGGGGCTTTTTTATTGCCTTATCTTTCAAAATATTACGAATGAACGCCTTGTTAGCAACTTGTTGCAAAGCTACGAGGTTATTAGCATTGTTTTCACCGCGTCAGCCGGCCTTTTCCCGTTAAATCAGGGCGTTGTTCAACGGACCTGGGGTTCAGGTGAAAAAGAAAACGATAACGACAGCCGGAAACTTTACCCCGGCTCGTTTTGCGCTGCTGTGTCTTGCTATTTTTTGTAGTCTGGCTTTCTTACTAGGCCGTGTTGCCTGGTTGCAAATCATCAAACCTGACAATCTCGTTAAGCAGGAAGATATGCGCTCGCTGCGTGAAGTCGCGATTGATGCGCCGCGCGGGATGATTGTTGACAGGGAAAACAGACCGCTTGCTGTCAGTGTACCGGTAAGAGCCGTCTGGGCTGATCCGAAAACCGTGCTGGCAAAAGGCGGTGTGGGGTTTGATGAACGCTGGCAGGCGCTGGCGAATGCATTACATCTCTCTCTTGGCACACTCTCTGCCCGAATCAACAGCACACCGCAGGGGCGCTTTATTTATCTTGCCCGTCAGGTTGACCCTTCTCAGGCGCAATGGATCGATAAACTCAATCTGCCAGGCATCAACTTGCGCGACGAATCGCGGCGCTTTTATCCCGCCGGTCATGTTGCAGCCAACCTGATAGGGTTCACGAATATTGACGGGCAGGGCATTGAAGGGGTTGAGAAAAGCTTTAACGCACAACTTTCAGGGAAAGCCGGCGTCAGGCAGGTGAGGGAAGACCGCTACGGGCGCGTGGTTGAAAACCTGACTGAGATAGCGCCGGTTCCAGCGCACAACATCCAGCTTAGTATTGATGAGCGTCTGCAAACCATTACGGAAGATGCGCTGGATAACGCTGTCGTGTGGAATAAAGCCGAATCTGGCGCCTCTGTTCTGATTAACGTCCAGACGGGCGAGATCCTGGCGATGGCGAGTTTCCCTGATTTCAACCCTAATAATCGTGATGGTGCGACTTTGAACGATTTTCGCAATCGCGCCATCAGCGACACCTTTGAACCGGGCTCTACCGTCAAGCCTCTGGTGTTGATGACCGCGTTACAGCAAGGGCTGGTAAAGCCCGACAGCGTGATAGATACCCATCCGTACATGCTTGATGGCCACCGCATTCGGGATGTGGGGTATTACCCTGAACTGACGATGACCGGTATATTGCAAAAATCGAGCGACACAGGGGTGTCGCGGCTCTCGCTGGCGATGCCGATCCAGCGATTGCTTGATACCTATAAGAACTTTGGTTTTGGTACGAACACCGGGCTTGGCTTAACGGGGGAAAGCTCGGGCTTGCTGCCGCAGCGTAAATTCTGGAGCCAGCTCGACCGGGCCACCTTCGCGTTTGGCTACGGGCTGATGGTCACGCCACTGCAACTGGCGCATGTCTACGCTACCATTGGCAGCTATGGGCTGGAGCGCCCGTTGTCGATAACCCGAATTGATCCTCCGGTAATCGGGCACAGGGTGATGTCTGAGGAGATTGCCCATGAAGTTGAGCATATGATGGAAAGCGTGGCGCTGCCGGGTGGCGGTGGCATTAAGGCTGCGGTACGCGATTATCGTGTAGCGGTTAAAACCGGGACAGCGAAAAAAATCGGTGATGACGGTAAATATGTTGATAAATACGTGGCTTACACCGCAGGTGTTGCGCCCGCCAGTCAGCCGCGTTTTGCATTAGTGGTGGTGATTAACGATCCGCAAAACGGGGATTATTACGGCGGGGCAGTATCAGCACCGGTTTTCAGCGAGATCATGGGGAACGTGCTACGCCTTGAAAACGTCAAACCTGATGGTTTAGCGGCGGATTCCACTCACCTTATCGTCATGCGTTAGCCAGGCGTTTATAACCCGGGCGAATAGCGGTACACTTTCGCCCTTTATGATTGCCCGGAGCCACCATGTCCTTCAGTTGCCCACTTTGCCACGCGCGCCTGACGCGTTCTGAGAAAAGTTTTACCTGCCCGCAAGGGCACCAGTTTGATATGGCGAAAGAGGGCTATGTGAATCTTCTTCCGGTGCAACATAAACGTTCGCGCGACCCGGGCGACAGCGCGGAGATGATGCAGGCGCGCCGAGCATTTCTTGATGCCGGACATTATCAGCCCCTGAGAGACACTGTTGCACAGCTACTGACAGAAAACCTTTCGACGCCTTCAGCCATTCTGGATATTGGCTGTGGTGAGGGTTACTACACAGCATTGTTTGCTGATGTGGCCCGCGAGAAAGGCGCTGAAACCTACGGTCTGGATGTCTCTAAAGTGGCTATCCGCGCGGCGGCGAAGCGCTATTCGTCGGTGACGTTCTGCGTGGCGTCCAGCCATCGCTTGCCATTTGAGGATGCCAGCATGGATGCCGTGGTGCGAATTTATGCGCCCTGTAAAGCTGAAGAGCTGGCGCGGGTCGTAAAACCCGGTGGCTGGGTGATTACCGTTACGCCGGGCCCGCGTCATCTGATGGAGCTGAAAGGTTTGATTTACGATGACGTGCGCTTACATGCACCGCATTCTGAACAGCTGGAGGGTTTTAGCCTGCAACAGGAACAGACGGTCGCGTATGAGATGAAACTCAAAGGGGATGAAGCGGTAGCCTTGCTGCAAATGACGCCCTTTGCGTGGCGGGCGAAACCTGCTGTGTGGGAGACGTTAGCGAAACAGAACGAGTTTTGCTGCCAGACGGATTTCAGTATCCACTGCTGGCAGCGCAAAGATTAACCGGCGAAGTGTGCCCACAGGATTTGGGCACCAATCCCGATTAACACGATACCCCCCAGAATTTCGGCTCGCTTGCCAAGCAGCGGGCCGATAAAGCGGCCAACCATCATCCCCAGCGTCGACATAATCAGGGTGGCACAGCCAATCGCCAGGGCGGTGGCGATAATGTTGACCTGAAGGAATGCCAGACCAACCCCTACAGCCATCGCGTCAAGACTTGTGGCGATCGCGGTCGTGACCAGCAACCAGAAGCCATGGCGGTGTTGCGGTGCTTCATCTTCATCGCTGCTTGCGCGAAAACCTTCGATAACCATTCGCCCGCCGAGGAACACCAGCAGAACAAACGCGATCCAATGATTCCACTCCAGGACGAACTGGCTGGCGAGCATTCCCAGACCCCAGCCAATCAGCGGTGTCAGCGTTTCGATGGCACCAAAGATAAGACCGGTGCGTAACGCTTCAGAGAATTTTGGTTTGTGGAGAGTGGCACCTTTACCAATGGAGGCTGCAAAAGCGTCCATGGACATGCCGAAAGCCAGAAGAATTGTTGCAGAGATATTCATAAGAGCGTCCAGACCGGGAGATATCCATATGACACATCACTGCCCCCAGTAAACAGCAGTTAATGTATCTATGGTCTCGCCTGATCTTTTCGAACACCGCAACTGTGCAAAAAGATCCGTACGCGCCACGTTTTTCAACGAGTATGTTGACACGTACATTTCCTGGAAAACAGGAAATCAGCTACTCCCCAACGACGGGCGCAACCTTAACATATTTTTAGAATATAAAACAACAACAGAAAACTATTATTCCATTAACTACTTGATAACGATTTTCATTTAGATTTAAGCGTAAACTTATCGTTAATAAATATAAGTGTTTTTGGCTTCTTAATATAGCTAAGGCTATATTCTCAGCGTGAAAATACTGCAATATATAGCCAATGCTATAAGTGTAACTTATTGAGTTTTAACGAGTAATTTGTATATCTTTTCGAGGTCATCAATATTTTTGACCCGGATAAGAAGGCGGCGTTGTTCTAATTGCATAACCAGAACACCATCTTCCGATAAATTCATCTCTTTAATGCGGTTATATTCTATCCACACATTAGCAAAGAAAAACCCCTGACTTTTAAAGATGACCTTCGGTGTGCGGACCCAGAACAAATAAATCGCCATTAATACCAGCGCACATAATAACCATGTGGTTAATAATGCACCGTGACTCATGATGTTGTTGTAAATCAGAATGACCAGTAAACCCACAAAGATGACGGCATCGATGCGGTTACGGCGCAGAAGAGGGATGGTGAGCAATGATTCGCCATGGCGGCGGGGCATGATGAACTCATCATAAATGGCGTAAGCCAGAAGGGCAGCAATAAAAAGAACCAGTACGATGTCCGTGGCAGTCATTCATCCTCCAGATAAAAAAACCGGGGGCAAGCCCAAGCCCCCGGTATATAAAGCAGTAACTTACAGACCCAGCAAGCCGACAGCGTAGCCCGCGATACCGATGACGAAGAAGCCAACGATGATCCACAGTGGGTTTACTTTCTTACGCAACAGCCACATACAGGCGAAGGTCAACAGCAGTGGAACCAGGCCTGGCATCAGCTGATCCAGAATGGTTTGCACTGTGGTAACGCGCGTCTGACCATCCTGACCGGTAATGGTCGACACCACCAGCGGGATGTTCACATGCGTCCATTTGTTAACCAGTGCCCCCATAACAAAGAGGCCGAGAATAGACGCCCCCTCGGTCAGTTTTTGCAGGAAGCCGCCACCCATGTCCTTAACGATGTCAACACCTTTACGGTAGCCGTATGCCACGCCGTAATAACGGGTCAGCAGACGCACAGCGTTGAACAGGATGAAGAACAGCAGTGGGCCGAGCAGGCTCCCACTCATCGCGATACCTGCGCCAAGCGCCGCAAATACCGGACGAACAGTACCCCAGAAGATGGGGTCGCCTACGCCTGCCAGCGGCCCCATCAGACCCACTTTGATACCGTTGATGGCACCATCGTCAATCTCTGCGCCGTTAGCACGCTGCTCTTCCATCGCCAGGGTAACGCCCAGAACCGGTGCCGCTACATAAGGATGGGTGTTGAAGAATTCCAGGTGACGCTTAATCGCCTGACGACGCGCTTCGTTGTTTTCCGGATACAGGCGTTTGATCGCCGGTACCATGGAGAAGCAGAAGCCGAGCGCCTGCATACGTTCGAAGTTCCATGAACCCTGAAACAGGTTAGAACGGATGAACACGCCACGAATATCACCCGGAGTGAGTTTCTTCTCAGTGGTATTTTTTGTCATATCAACCATTTCGCTCACCTGCTAGTCCAGTTCGTTATCGAGATCGTTATTACCAGCAGCCTGTGCCGGAGCACCCGCTACGCGGTTGTATTTCGGGCTGAGCTGGATGTAGAGAATCGCCATGACCGCACCAATCACACCCAGAGCAACCAGGTTGAAGTTAGTGAACGCAGCGGTAACGAAGCCGAGGTAGAAGAACGGCATCAGATAGCCTGCGCGCATCATGTTGATGACCATCGCATAACCTACTACCACGATCATGCCACCTGCGATGTTCAGGCCGCCGGTCACCACTTCAGGAATGGCGTTCAGCATACTCTGCACTTCGCTGGTACCGACAGAGATAGCAACGATAACGGCCGGGATTGCAATACGCATTGCTTGCAGGAACAGGGATGAAACGTGGATCCAGGACAACGCCGTCAGGTTGCCATTTTCGGCCGCCTTATCCGCCGCGTGCTGGAAGGCTACGGTGATGGTACGAACGATGATGGTCAGTACCTGGCCTGCCGCTGCCAGTGGAATCGCCAGCGCGATACCTGCACCGATGCTTTGGTGGCCGGCAATAACCAGAACGGTAGAAATAATGGATGCCAGCGCGGCATCTGGCGCAACCGCCGCACCGATGTTCATCCAGCCGAGGGCGATCATTTCCAGGGTACCACCGATGATGATACCGGTTTTCATATCACCGAGAACGGCACCAATCAACGTACAGGCCACCAGAGGGCGGTGGAACTGAAATTCATCAAGTACGGATTCCATACCCGCAATACATGCGACGACGAACACCAGCACAATCTGAAGAGTGGTAATCTCCATTGCACTTCTCCTATTACATAAGCTTTATGTGAAAAATCAGCGCGGGGTTATTTCCCAACTTTGCCGATCAAATCCATCATTTTCAGTTTCTGGTCTGTGGAAACTTTACGGGCTTCCAGCTCAATACCGCGTGCATTCAGTTTGTTGAATGCTTCGATATCTTTCTCATCGACTGAAATCGCGTTGTTGACCTGAGTTTTCCCCTGACGGAAAGCCATACCACCAATGTTAACAGAGGTGATTTTCACGCCGCCTTCAACAATGCGCTCTACGTCTGTCGGGTTAGTAAACAGAAGCATCACGCGCTCACCAGCATATTTCGGGTTGTTATAAACGCGGAGCATCTTGGCGATATCCACAACGTGCGCGGTTACACCCGGTGGGGCAACCTGCGTCAGCAGGGTGCTTCGCACCGTGTCGGCGGCAACTTCGTCGCTGACCACGATAATGCGTTTAACGTTGGTTTCTTTGGTCCAGCGTGTTGCTACCTGACCGTGGATTAAACGGTCATCGATACGTGCGAGGCCGATAACCATGTAGTCGTTAGGGCCCATCGGTTTCGCTGGTGCGGCGGCTTTTGGTGCCACGGAAGCAGGTACAGGCTTCGCAACCGGTTGTGCTTTCAGCGCTTTCACGCCTTCGCGACCGGTTTCAACGGCCAATGCCACCAGCTCATCGAAAGACGGGTTGTCGTCACGCGCCATGAAGGTTTCTACCAACATCGGGACATTGACCCCGGCGATGACTTCATAGTGCTCTTTATCGACGACAATGCGACTGGCAGCGTTGAATGGGCTGCCGCCCCATGTATCGACGAGAAACAGCACGCCTTTGCTGGTATCCAGCTTCTCCAGTTGAGCAGTGTATTTCTCAATCAGCGTTTCGGCGTTCTCACCGGGAACGAAATCGATCCAGCCCACGTTTTCCTGCTCGCCCAACAGCATTTCTGCTGTTTTGAGTAACTGCTCTGCAGCCCAACCATGTGTGCCTATTACAATAGCAATGGTCACTTGCTACCTCCTTTTATTATCATTAATACGTCTGCCAGGCATTCGTACTGAGAATCGTATTAGGTGAACCGAATCGATTCAGATAAGGGTTAGAGTTAAATTAACTAAGACTTCCGCGATTTATTTTAGATAGTGAAAAAATAATTTATGTGATGAAGATCCGTAATTTAGCTACGGATTTCAGATTTTTCGGTAAGGTAAAGCACTTGTGTTACAGATGTTTGCAAAGGAACGTAAATCTTTGCTAATAACCCATTGTCTCTGATATGTTTAGCCTCCGTTTAATTGTTCAGGAGTATAGGGCAGCAGCCCACTGTATGGACCGTCACCGACGTCAGACATCTTCCAGGCTATTTCATGCCTTTTTCACCGGCGTTTCTCGCCACACATCAATTCTGTCTACCCTTGATTTGCCCACGTTGAGTGGGGCACCGTTTCGTCATTCCTTTAGCAGGAGCTTGTCATGGAATTCTTAATGGACCCGTCAATCTGGGTGGGATTACTCACGCTGGTGGTACTTGAGATTGTTCTCGGTATCGATAACCTGGTGTTTATTGCCATTCTCGCGGACAAACTACCGCCGAAACAGCGTGATAAAGCGCGTCTGATCGGCCTCTCGCTGGCGCTGTTTATGCGACTGGCGCTGCTGTCCGTCATCTCCTGGATGGTTACGCTGACCAAACCGCTGTTCTCCGTGATGGATTACACCTTCTCCGGCCGTGATTTGATCATGCTGGTCGGGGGTATATTCCTGCTTTTCAAAGCGACGACGGAGCTTCACGAACGGTTAGAGAACAGGCAGCACGATGATGGCCACGGTAAAGGCTATGCCAGCTTCTGGGTTGTGGTACTGCAAATTGTGGTGCTGGATGCCGTGTTTTCGCTGGATGCGGTGATTACTGCGGTCGGTATGGTGAACCATCTGCCGGTCATGATGGCGGCTGTTGTTATTGCGATGGCGGTCATGCTGCTGGCGTCTAAACCGCTGACGCGCTTCGTGAACCAGCATCCGACGGTCGTTGTACTTTGTCTGAGCTTCCTTCTGATGATTGGCCTGAGCCTGGTGGCAGAAGGGTTTGGCTTCCATATTCCGAAAGGTTACCTGTATGCCGCAATTGGCTTCTCGATCCTCATCGAGCTGTTTAATCAGATTGCGCGTCGTAACTTTATCAAACAGCAGTCGAATCAGCCGCTGCGCGCCCGTACAGCTGATGCGATCTTACGTCTGATGGGCGGTCGCCGTCAGGTGAACGTGCAGGCTGATTCAGACAACCGTAACCCGGTTCCGGTACCTGAAGGGGCGTTTGTCGAAGAAGAGCGTTACATGATTAACGGTGTGCTTTCTCTGGCCTCCCGTTCGCTACGCGGGATAATGACTCCACGCGGTGAAATCAGTTGGGTAGACGCTAATCTCAGTATTGATGAAATTCGCCAGCAGTTGCTCTCGTCGCCGCACAGCCTGTTCCCGGTGTGCCGTGGTGAACTTGATGAGATAGTCGGTATCGTGCGCGCGAAAGAGCTGCTGGTGGCCCTGGAAGAGGGGGGCAACGTTGAAGCCATTGCCGCAGCATCGCCTGCTATCGTGGTGCCTGAAACGCTGGATCCGATTAACCTGCTGGGCGTGTTGCGTCGTGCCCGCGGCAGCTTTGTTATCGTGACTAACGAGTTTGGTGTCGTGCAGGGGCTAGTCACGCCGCTGGACGTGCTGGAAGCTATTGCAGGTGAATTCCCGGATGCGGATGAAACCCCGGAAATCGTCGCCGATGGTGAAGGATGGCTGGTAAAAGGTACCACCGATCTGCACGCGTTATCCCATACGCTGGGCGTTGAAAACGTGCTCAACGATGAGGAAGACATTGCCACCGTGGCAGGTCTGGTCATTTCGGTAAACGGACAAATTCCGCGTGCTGGCGACATCATCGAACTGCCGCCGTTGCACATCACGATTGTCGAAGCGAACGACTACCGTGTTGATTTGGTGCGTATTGTTAAAGAGCAATCAGTGCATGACGAAGATGAATAAGTGTTTCTAACGTAACGGCATTAAGGGCACGATGTGCCCGTTATGACGCGCTGGCGGAGGCGAGCTCCCCGCCAGCCATTTTGGAAACTCCCGCAACGGCATCGGCCGGGCGTAAAAAAATCCCTGCAAGATATGCACACCGTGGCAGCGCAGATACTGTGCCTGCTCCTCGGTTTCTACACCTTCCGCAACCAGTTCAATATTGAGTCGCTGACCCAGCGCGATGATGATATCCGTCACGGTCGAATTCACCGCGTCCGTACCAATCGCCGTAGTAAATGACTGATCGATTTTCAGTACATCCGGGTGCAGCTTTTCCAGCCAGGAGAGCGAACTGTTTCCTGTCCCAAAATCATCAATGGCGAGCTTCACCCCTTTATTGTGAAGCTCACGCACTATCCGGTAGTCCACATCCATAAGTGCATCGCGCTCGGTTAATTCGATAACCAACTGCTGAGCCGGACCCACGTTAAACCAGGAATGGTTGAGATCCTGCAATAGGGTGGCGTGGCGAAAATGGCTGGCGGCAACGTTAATACCTATCTGAAACCCAGAGGACGCGGGAAAAAAGCCAATCTGACGAACCGTTTCGGTAATAACATAGCGGGTTAGCGGGACTATCAGGTTGTGCTCTTCTGCCAGAGGGATAAACACTTCAGGAGAAATCCATCCCTGACGCGGGTTATTCCAGCGCAGTAAAATTTCAACGCCAACACAATTCTGCGTTCGGGCATTCACCAGCGGCTGACAGAAGAGTTCAAATTCACGCGCCGCCAGCCCCATGTTAATTTCCCACGTGAAGCTCATTCTCCTGGCCGTTGCAAGCCAGGCGACATAGCCCAGCAGCAGGCTGAGAATGAGCGCCAGCGGTAACTGGGTTGGCAGGTTTTTCAGCGCCAGTTTCCCGGGCCCGGGACCACTCACCGTAATGCTGAAGGGATAGTGTGATGACGCTTTGTGCAGAAGTGAATCGCCATCATCAAAGGTCAGGTTATCTGTCACCTGTTGCCCGTAGCGCAGGAAGTTGTTGCCTACCCTCAGTACAACGTCAGCGATCAGTGGAGGGTGCGGCTCCAGCATCATTCGGGTGATGAGATCAATGTTAACAATCTCCATCACCCCATCTTCACCACTTTGTGAAACGGGATACCACTGGATGAGGATTGGGCTGCCTTTCAGCAGCCACTGATCGGTCGATAAAATGAGTCGGGGTTCGTTATTGGGTAAAGTGGGCTGTACCTCACGCACAAGAATGTCCCGCGTTCCGAAGATACTCGAACAATACAGCACGCCATCCTTGACCAGCGCAATGGAGCGAACGGTTTGCAAAATGGCGGCTTGCTTTCGCAGCACCAGATGCGCTTGCGTGCAGGGCTGGCCGACCAATGATTGCAGCACACCGCGACGGTTTTCTAACGAAAGCAGGACTTTATCCATCGAATCAACGGTGTGGCTGGTAAAGTCGCGGATCTGTTCCTGATTTAAATTGCGCTGCGAAATAAACCGAATTCCCAGCGTAAGGATGAGCGTAAGAAGCGCGACCGTGACACTGACGATAACGCGTTTTCGGCGGTAGTTTTTAATGATCGTTTGTGCAGTTTGCATAAAACGGTCGCCTGAAACGCTACTGGCACCAAAAGCCAGAAGCAACAGAGAAAGTGTAGTGGGGAAATGCTAAGGCGACGAGAAAGAAGGGGAAAATTCGCCCATCCGTTGCAGATGGGCGAGAGCGAGGTATTAGTCGCACTGCACCTTAATGGCCAGCCCGCCACGCGAGGTTTCGCGATATTTGGCGTTCATGTCTTTGCCCGTTTCGTACATGGTTTCGATAACCTTATCCAGCGATACGCGTGGTTCACTGGTACGGCGCATCGCCATGCGGGACGCATTGATCGCTTTCACGGATGCGATTGCGTTACGCTCGATACAAGGCACCTGCACCTGGCCTGCGACCGGGTCACAGGTCAGACCGAGGTTATGCTCCATACCGATTTCGGCAGCAACACACACCTGCTCAGGGCTTGCACCCAGTAGTTCTGCAAGACCGGCAGCCGCCATAGAACAGGCCACGCCCACTTCGCCCTGGCAACCGACTTCAGCGCCAGAGATAGAGGCGTTCATTTTATACAGCGCGCCAATTGCACCTGCCGCCAGGAAGTAACGGATATAGATATCCGGGCTGACAGATTCAATAAAGTGATCGTAATAGGCCAGCACCGCCGGAACAATGCCGCACGCGCCGTTGGTTGGTGCGGTAACAACACGACCGCCAGCGGCGTTCTCTTCGTTTACCGCAAGCGCAAACATGTTCACCCAGTCGACCACATTCATCGGGTCGTTGGAGAATTTATCGGTTGTAACCAGCATCCGGCGAAGGGCAGAAGCACGACGCGGAACGCGCAGTGGGCCAGGCAGTACGCCTTCGGTATTCATACCGCGATCGATACAGGCACGCATGGTTTGCCACACGTTAGCAAAGTAGTCTTCAATCTCTTTCTTGCTGTGCAGCGCCAGTTCGTTCTGCATCACCATGCCGGAGAGTGACAGCCCCGTCTCTTTGCAATACGCCAGCATTTCGGTGGCAGACTTGAACGGATACGGCACGCTGACGTCGCCAGCACTGTCTTTGCCAAAGTGCTCTTCATCAACGATAAAACCACCGCCGATGGAGTAGTACGTTTTGCTGTAAATCTCTTTTTCGCCGTTCCAGGCATGGATGGTCATGCCATTTTCATGCAGCGGCAGGTTGTCGCTGCGAAAACGCATTCCGTCATCCTGCGGGAAATCCACTTCGTGATGGCCGTTTGCCAGCAGCAGGCGACCGCGTGTTTCAACGTCGCGGATGAATGCCGGGATGGCATCAATATCAACAGTGTCCGGCATATTGCCCGCCAGACCCATAATAATGGCGATATCGGTGTGGTGGCCTTTACCCGTCAATGACAGCGAGCCGTAGACATCCACGGCAACACGGGTAACGCTTTCCAGTAATCCTTTTTCGACCAGGTCATCGACGAACTGTTTACCGGCCTTCATCGGCCCTACAGTATGGGAAGAAGAAGGACCAATTCCCACTTTGAACATGTCGAATATACTAATCACTTTCACACTCCTGACAGGGTTACCGGGTTTCCAGTAACGATGTTATAACTGCGCATAGTGTAAGAGGGAACACTGGCCTCGGCTTAACTATTCACATGAATTAAACTAATGGATAACAGCTGTTTTGCTAATAGCGCGACAGCGATCGCAAACCTGGCAGAAAAGGGTGGAATGTAAAGTATAGTCAAGGCTTCAGGCCGATTTGCAGCGCCAGCTCACGAATGATACCCGCCGTCATGCCCCAGACAAAATAATGCTGATACCAGGAGAGCCACACACGGTGAGCATGTCCACGGCGCTGAATATCCAGAGGATGATAGCGACCAAGACGAAGGGCCTCTTCCAGCGGCATTTCAAATACCGCAGAGACTTCATCCACGCTGGCGTGATACTGAAGGTCGGGGGGAATGATGCCCACCACCGGCGTGACCTGAAAGCCCGTTACGCTGTCGACCGGCGGCAAAACTCCAATAATTTCAACAGACTCAGGCGGGATGGCAACCTCTTCCTGTGCTTCACGCAGCGCCGCGGCAATTAATGACGCATCAGTGCTGTCAACCGCACCGCCCGGAAACGCGACCTGCCCGGCGTGCTTGCGCAAGTGCGGTGAACGCTGAGTGAGCAATAAGCCCGGGTGTTCGCGCCGCACAACCGGGATCAGCACGGCAGCCTGACGGTTGTTCAGCGTTTCGCGGCGCGTCTGCGGACGCAAAAGCTGGAATCGCGACAAAAAATCATCCAGCGTCAGGTTATCTTTCTCCACCCGTTAGTTCTCCAGTTGTTTCAGGATACGGTTAACTTTATCAAAGGTTTCCTGATATTCCGCCTCAACCTGGCTGTCAGCAACGATGCCTCCTCCGGCAGAGCAATACAGTGTTCCCTCACAGGCCGTCAGGGTGCGGATCGTAATGCTGGTGTCCATTGTGCCGCACAGGCTCACATACCCAATACTGCCGCACCATGCGTTACGACGGTGAGGCTCCAGCTCATCGATAATTTCCATCGCCCGCACCTTTGGCGCTCCGGTGATTGAGCCACCCGGAAATGCGGCACGCAGCAGGTCGCAAGCGGTGCGCGAGTCCGGCAGGTGCGCGGTAATGGTACTGACCAGATGATGTACGGCCGGGAAGGGTTCGACAACAAATAGCTCAGGTACGCGCACGCTACCTGGCTCGGCAACACGGCCAATATCGTTACGCATCAAATCCACAATCATCAGATTCTCAGCCCGGTCTTTCGGGGAAGCGGCGAGTTTTTCTGCCTGCTGACGGTCGGCGACAGGGTCGGCAAGACGCGGTAGCGTACCTTTAATTGGCCGGGTCTGAATGGTCCCTTCCGACAGATGAATAAAACGTTCCGGCGACAGGCTTAAAATCGCGCCATGTTCAAGGCGCAGGAACGCGCTGAACGGTGCCTTATTGCTGGCATTTAGGCGGGTAAACGCCTGCCACTCATCCCCCTGATACGTCGCCTGGAAACGCTGCGCAAGGTTGACCTGATAACAGTCGCCGCTTTGCAGATACGCCTGAACGCTGGCGAATTTATCCGCGTATTCCTGCGCCGTCATATTCGAACGCCACCCGGAAGTAAGGCGAAAATCGCGACTGGCGACAGGCGTTTGCGCGTCGAGCCAGGCGCGGCGTTGCGCGATATCAGTATGACTTAACAGGGAAACGACCTGTTTGCGGTGATCAACAATGATTGCCCAGTCATACAGCCCCACGGCCATGTCCGGCAGGGCAATATCCTGCTTTGCGAGGTCCGGCAGCGTTTCGAAACGGCGACCTAAATCATAGCCAAATAAGCCCAGAGCACCGCCCTGGAATGGCAGGTTGGGGTTTGCTGGCGCGTGTAAGTCCAGTGAATCGAGAGCCTGCTGAAGCAGGAGGAGCGGGTCATCAGTGGAGGTCTGAACATCAGCCAGGGATACCGTCGTGGTGTCACCCTGCGTCACCAGCGTACCCCGCGGGTCAGCCACCAGAATATCAAAGCGGCTATAGGGGTGGTCTGCGTGGCCGGAGTGCAGCAGCATCGCAAAAGGAAGATGGCTCAGACGGGCAAACCAAAATTCAGCAGCGTCTGTACGCCAGGGCAAGATAATAACAGTGGGGAAGCGCATGTTCATGTGTGGCATACTACCGGGCAGCGTGAAATAATTAGCGCGAATAATTTAGCAGGAGTTGACGATGTTTGCAGGTTTACCTTCTCTGAGCCACGAGCAACAGCAGAAAGCTGTAGAGCGCATTCAGGAACTGATGACCCAGGGCATGAGCAGCGGCGAGGCGATAACCGTTGTCGCGCAGGAAATTCGCGCCAGTCATACCGGCGAGCGGATCGTGGCGCGATTTGAAGACGAAGATGAAGAAGAGTAATCGGGCTTAGACCGCCGCGATAATCTTGATCTCAACCTTATATTCCGGTTTCATCAGCGTGGCCTGTACGGTACAGCGTACAGGCGCGTGACCCGCCACTACCCACGCATCCCAGGCTTTGTTCATCGCCGCGAAATCCTCTTTATTCGCCAGGAAAATGGTCGCATCCAGAATGCGGGACTTGTCGCTGCCTTGCTTGACCAGCACGGCATCAATTTGCGCCAGCGTGTTGGCCGTCTGTTCGAAAGCGTCTGCATCCAGGTTTGCCGGCACGCCGGTGTAGTACAGCGTCTGATTATGGATAACCACATCAGACCAGCGGGCTTCGGCATCAATGCGCACAATTGTCATAAACGTTTCCTCGTTATTTTTCATATCAGGCGGCAAGACTGCCATATTGTTCTCGCCTCGTCACTATTTGGGGTGGCACTGGCGAGAGCGGGCTGACATAATCCCTGTGTAAAAATACAGTGAGAGAGCACCGTGGCAGACGATTTTTCAGCAGATGGTCAGTTAGCGCAGGCGATCCCCGGCTTTAAGCCGCGTGAACCTCAGCGCCATATGGCGCACGCCGTTGCGCACGCAATCGACAATGCACAACCGCTGGTGGTGGAGGCAGGCACTGGAACCGGTAAAACCTACGCCTATCTGGCCCCGGCGCTGCGTGCAAAAAAGAAAGTGATCATCTCCACGGGATCTAAAGCGTTACAGGATCAGCTCTATAGCCGCGATCTGCCCACGGTGGCTAAGGCACTGAAATACAAAGGGCGACTGGCATTGCTGAAAGGCCGCTCCAACTACCTTTGCCTTGAGCGTCTGGAACAGCAGGCGCTGGCCGGGGGCGATCTCCCGGTACAAACACTGAGTGATGTCATCATCCTGCGGGCGTGGGCGAATCAGACCGAAGACGGAGATATCAGCACCTGTGCGAGCGTGGCGGAAGACTCGCAGGCCTGGCCGCTGGTGACGAGCACCAACGATAACTGCCTTGGCAGCGACTGCCCGCTGTATAAAGACTGTTTTGTGGTAAAGGCGCGTAAAACGGCAATGGATGCGGATGTGGTGGTGGTAAACCATCATCTGTTTCTGGCGGATATGGTGGTGAAGGACAGCGGGTTTGGCGAGCTGATCCCGGAAGCCGACGTCATGATCTTCGATGAAGCACATCAACTGCCCGATATTGCCAGCCAGTATTTTGGCCAGTCGATCTCCAGCCGTCAGCTTCTGGACCTGGCGAAAGATTTCACCATTGCCTATCGCACAGAGTTAAAAGATACCCAACAGCTGCAAAAATGTGCCGACCGTCTGGCGCAAAGCGCGCAGGATTTCCGCTTACAGCTCGGGGAGCCGGGTTATCGCGGTAACCTGCGCGAGCTGCTGGCCGATAAAAATATCCAGCGCGCATTGCTGTTGCTGGATGATTCGCTGGAGCTTTGCTACGACGTGGCAAAACTGTCGCTTGGGCGCTCTGCGTTGCTTGACGCCGCTTTTGAGCGTGCGGCTGTGTATCGTGGCCGTCTGAAACGACTCAAAGAGATCAACCAGCCAGGATTCAGTTACTGGTACGAATGCACTTCACGCCATTTCACCCTGGCCCTGACGCCTTTAACCGTGGCGGATAAATTCAAAGAGGTGATGGCGCAAAAGCCGGGGAGCTGGATTTTTACCTCGGCAACGCTGTCGGTGAATGACGATTTACACCACTTCACCGAACGTCTGGGAATTGAGCAGGCCGAATCCCTGCTGCTGCCAAGCCCGTTTGATTACGAAAAACAGGCGCTGCTCTGTGTGCCGCGCAATCTGCCGCTGCCAAACCAGCCCGGTGCCGCACGCCACCTGGCGGCGATGCTGAAGCCGATGATCGAAGCCAATAATGGCCGCTGCTTTATGCTCTGTACCTCCCACGCCATGATGCGCGACCTGGCAGAACAGTTCCGCGCCACCATGACTTTGCCGGTACTGCTCCAGGGGGAAACCAGTAAAGGGCAACTGCTGCAACAGTTTGTCAGCGCCGGTAATGCCCTGCTGGTGGCAACCAGCAGTTTCTGGGAAGGCGTAGACGTGCGCGGTGATACGCTCTCACTGGTTATTATCGATAAACTGCCGTTTACTTCGCCGGACGATCCATTACTCAAAGCGCGTATGGAAGACTGCCGCCTGCGTGGAGGCGATCCCTTTGACGAGGTGCAACTGCCTGATGCGGTGATTACCCTGAAGCAAGGGGTAGGGCGTCTTATTCGCGATGTCACCGACCGTGGCGTGCTGGTTATCTGCGACAACCGGCTGGTGATGCGCCCGTATGGTGCCACTTTCCTGGCAAGCCTGCCGCCCGCGCCGCGTACGCGGGACATTAAACGCGCGGTTCGGTTCCTCGCGAACCCAACAGCGGAGTAATTTGCTCCGGGGTGTGCTAAAATGCGCGCCATTTTGTGACTGACCACTGCGAGAGCGCGACGACTCATGCGAATTCTGGCTATTGATACCGCCACAGAGGCCTGTTCTGTTGCCCTGTGGAACGACGGTGCTATCTGTGCTCATTTCGAAGAGTGCCCACGAGAACATACCCAACGGATCCTGCCGCTGGTAAAAGAGATCCTCAACAAGGGCAATACCACCTTAACTCACCTTGATGCGCTGGCCTACGGCCGTGGCCCGGGCAGTTTTACGGGCGTACGTATCGGTATCGGCATTGCGCAGGGGCTGGCCCTGGGCGCAGAACTGCCGATGATCGGTGTTTCTACACTGGCAACCATGGCGCAGGGCGCATGGCGCATGACCGGTGCAACGCGCGTGCTGGCGGCAATTGACGCACGTATGGGTGAAGTTTACTGGGCGGAATATACCCGCGACGAAAACGGCGTCTGGCACGGTGAAGAGACTGAAGCGGTACTTAAACCGGAAGCAGTAACCGAACGTCTGCAACAGCTCTCAGGCGAATGGGCAACGGTAGGTACTGGCTGGCCCTCGTGGCCGGAGATGGCGAACGATACCGGCGTAACGCTGGTAGACGGCAACATACTTCTGCCTGCCGCGGAAGACATGTTACCTATCGCTTGCCAGTTGCTCGGCGCAGGAAAAACCGTTGCAGTTGAACAAGCTGAACCAGTTTATTTGCGAAACACGGTCGCGTGGAAGAAACTTCCGGGCCGCGAGTGAATCTCAGTAACAGGAACTGAGAAAAAGGAGTCGCACCATGGCGGTTCAAACTAAAGTAGTACGTCTGATGATGGCGGGTATTGTTGCCGCAGCGCTGAGCGGGTGCGTTACCGTTCCTGATGTGATCAAGGGAACAAGCCCAACGCCGCAGCAGGATCTGGTGCGCGTAATGAATGCGCCTGAGCTCTATGTTGGCCAGGAAGCGCGTTTTGGCGGTAAGGTGGTTGAAGTCTTAAACCAGCAGGGGAAAACCCGCCTGGAAATAGCCACCGTCCCTCTGGATAGCGGCGCAAGACCGGTCCTGGGTGAGGCCTCGCGCGGGCGTATCTATGCTGACGTCAGCGGCTTCCTCGACCCGGTTGATTTTCGCGGACAACTGGTGACCGTTGTCGGCCCCATTACCGGCACGGTACAGGGCAAAATCGGCAGTACGTCGTATAAATTCATGACCATGCAGGTAAACGGCTATAAACGCTGGCGGCTTGAGCAGCAGGTGATAATGCCACCGCAGCCTATTGATCCGTGGATGTGGGGCCCACATCCATACCGTTACGGCTATCCGGGATGGGGCTGGTATAACCCAGGACCTGCACATGTTCAGACCGTTGTAACCGAGTAACTAACTGTTATTAATAGGAAAGAGACAGCGGCTCAGCCGCTGTCTCTGTTTTTTTACGGACAAAACTAAAAAAAAGAGTGACGCGCTTCGCAACCTTAAATCTGAACAATTAATAAACTGGTACGCTGAGTTAATATAATGTTAACAAACTGTTTATTATCGGGGTTGTGATGACGACGAACACTCATTTCAGAGGTGATGCATTGAAGAAGGTTTGGCTTAACCGTTATCCCGCAGATGTCCCTGCGGAGATCAATCCTGACCGTTATCAATCCCTGATTGAATTATTTGAGAATTCAGTTGCGCGTTATGCCGATCAGCCTGCGTTCGTGAATATGGGCGAGGTGATGACGTTCCGTAAGCTTGAGGAACGTAGCCGTGCATTCGCGGCTTATTTACAGCAAGGGTTAGGGCTGCAAAAAGGGGATCGCGTTGCGTTAATGATGCCGAACCTGTTGCAGTATCCAGTGGCGTTATTTGGCATCCTGCGTGCCGGGATGATTGTGGTCAACGTTAACCCGCTGTACACCCCACGCGAGCTGGAGCACCAGTTAAACGACAGCGGCGCTGCGGCGATTGTGATTGTCTCTAACTTTGCCCATACCCTCGAGAAAATAGTCGAAAAGACTCAGGTTAAACACGTCATTCTGACCCGCATGGGCGATCAGCTTTCCACCGCCAAAGGGACGCTGGTTAACTTTGTTGTGAAATACGTCAAACGCCTGGTGCCGAAATACCACCTGCCGGATGCCATCTCTTTTCGCCGAGCGCTTCATGCGGGCTACCGGATGCAATACGTTAAGCCGGACGTGGTCGCGGAAGACCTGGCGTTTCTGCAATACACCGGCGGTACGACGGGTGTGGCAAAAGGAGCCATGCTGACGCACCGCAATATGCTGGCAAACCTCGAACAGGTGAATGCGACCTATGGGCCATTGCTTCACCGTGGCAAAGAACTGGTCGTGACGGCACTGCCGCTGTATCACATTTTTGCCCTGACAATGAACTGCCTGCTGTTTATTGAACTGGGTGGTCAGAACCTACTGATTACCAACCCGCGCGATATCCCGGGACTGGTCAAAGAGCTGGCAAAATATCCTTTCACGGCCATGACCGGGGTGAATACCCTGTTCAACGCACTGCTCAATAACAAAGAGTTCCAGCAGCTCGATTTCTCAACGCTGCATCTGTCCGCCGGCGGCGGGATGCCGGTGCAACAGGCCGTTGCCGAACGTTGGGTTAAACTCACCGGACAGTATCTTCTGGAAGGTTATGGCCTGACGGAATGTGCTCCGCTGGTCAGTGTAAACCCGCACGATATCGACTACCACAGTGGCAGTATCGGGCTGCCTGTTCCGTCGACGGAAGCCAGACTGGTTGACGACGACGATAACGAAGTCGAACCCGGTCAACCCGGTGAGTTATGCGTAAAAGGCCCGCAGGTAATGCTGGGTTACTGGCAGCGCCCGGACGCCACGGATGAGATAATCAAAAATGGCTGGCTTCACACCGGTGATATCGCCGTAATGGATGAAGAGGGCTTCCTGCGCATCGTTGACCGTAAGAAAGACATGATCCTGGTGTCCGGTTTTAACGTTTATCCGAACGAAATTGAAGACGTGGTCATGCAGCACTCCGGCGTGCAGGAAGTGGCGGCGGTGGGTGTCCCTTCCGGCAGCAGCGGTGAAGCGGTGAAGATTTTTGTGGTCAAAAAAGATGCATCGCTTAGCGAAGAGGAACTTATTACCTTCTGCCGCCGCCAGTTAACGGGCTATAAAGTACCGAAGCTGGTTGAGTTTCGCGATGAGCTGCCGAAATCCAACGTCGGGAAGATATTACGACGAGAATTACGTGACGAAGCCCGTGCCAAAGTGGACAATAAGGCATGAGCTTCACGCTAATCGCCCAGACGCCGGTTTAGCCGGCGTTTTTTATGGGCGCAAACAAAAGAGAATCCGTTTTGAATTACCAGATGATCACCACCAACGACGAGCTGGCTTCGCTGTGCGAGGTTACGCGTGATTTTCCCGCCATCGCGCTGGATACCGAGTTTGTCCGCACCCGAACGTACTACCCGCAGCTGGGTTTGATTCAGATGTACGACGGTAAACATGTTTCACTTATCGATCCGCTTGGTATTACCGACTGGTCGCCGATGCGTGAGCTGCTGCTGGATACTGGCGTCACCAAATACCTGCACGCCGGCAGTGAAGATCTGGAAGTGTTTCTCAACACCTTTGGCATCATGCCGCAACCCCTGATTGATACGCAGATCCTGGCGGCATTCAGCAATCGTCCACTCTCATGGGGCTTTGCGGCAATGGTTGAGGAGTACACGGGTATCGCGCTGGATAAAAGCGAATCCCGTACCGACTGGCTGGCGCGCCCGTTAACCGAACGTCAGCTGGAATATGCTGCGGCAGACGTGTTTTACCTGCTGCCGATCGCTGGCCAACTGATGAAAGAAGCTGAAGCCTCTGGCTGGTTGCCTGCGGCGCTGGACGAGTGTCGCATGACACAGCAGCGTCGTCAGGAAGTGGTCTCCCCGAAAGAGGCCTGGCGCGATATCAGCAACGCATGGCAGCTGCGTACGCGTCAGTTGGCCTGTTTGCAGTTGCTGGCCGACTGGCGCCTGCGTAAAGCGCGCGAGCGCGATCTGGCCGTTAACTTTGTGGTTCGTGAAGAACATCTCTGGTCGGTGGCGCGTTATATGCCAGGTAGCATGGGCGAGCTGGACAGCATTGGCCTTTCCGGGAGCGAGATCCGTTTCCACGGTAAAACCCTGCTGGCGCTGGTGGAAAAAGCTCAGCAAACGCCGGATGACGCGCTGCCTGAACCGCTGTTGAATCTGATGGACATGCCGGGTTACCGCAAGGCGTTCAAAGACATTAAGGCACTGGTGCAGGACGTTGCAACCGAGAGCAAACTTGGTGCTGAATTGCTGGCGTCGCGTCGTCAGATCAATCAGTTGCTGAACTGGCACTGGAAGCTGAAAACACAGAATGGATTGCCGGAAATGATGGCAGGCTGGCGCGGGGAACTGATGGCCGATCGCCTGAATACGCTGCTGGAAGGGTATCCGCGATAAAATATGCCGGGTCATGAAACCATGCCCGGAATATCTCCCCGGTGGCGCTAGCGCTTACCGGGGCTACAAAAACAAAACCTGATTAACGTGACTCTTCCGCTTCTGGTAGCGTAACGTTCAGCTCCAGAATCGAAATATCCCCGTCTTTTTGTTCCAGCTGTACAGTGACCATTTCCGGGTCAATCTGCACATACTTACAGATCACTTCCAGGATGTCCTTGCGCAGCTGCGGCAGGTAATGCGGCTCGGCGTCACTACGACGACGCTCCGCAACGATGATTTGCAGACGCTCTTTAGCGATGTTGGCGGTGCTTTTTTTCCGCGAGAGAAAAAAGTCCAGTAATGCCATAACTTATCCTCCGAACAGGCGTTTGAGGAAACCTTTCTTCTCTTCTTCAATGAAGCGGAAAGGACGTTCTTCTCCCAGCAGACGATCAACGGTATCGGCGTAAGCTTTACCTGCGTCTGCCATCGTATCCAGAATAACCGGCTCACCCTGGTTAGAGGCGCGTAACACGGATTGGTCTTCCGGGATGACACCCACCAGTTTAATGCGCAGGATCTCCAGCACGTCTTCCATGCTCAGCATATCACCTTTGTTCACGCGACCCGGGTTGTAACGGGTCAGCAGCAGGTGCTCTTTGATTGGGTCTTGGCCATTTTCCGCACGACGTGATTTAGAGGCGAGGATACCCAGAATTCGGTCAGAGTCACGTACGGACGATACTTCAGGGTTAGTGGTGATGATCGCTTCATCAGCGAAGTAGAGCGCCATCAGTGCACCCGTTTCGATACCGGCAGGGGAGTCGCAAACCACAAAGTCGAACTCCATCTTTTTCAGATCGTCGAGCACCTTTTCCACGCCTTCGCGGGTCAGGGCATCTTTGTCACGCGTCTGAGAGGCCGGGAGAACATAGAGATTCTCGGTGCGCTTATCTTTAATCAGCGCCTGGTTCAGCGTGGCATCGCCCTGAATGACGTTCACAAAGTCATACACCACACGACGCTCACAACCCATAATCAGGTCCAGGTTACGCAGGCCGATATCGAAATCGATAACGACGGTTTTCTTTCCCTTCTGGGCCAAACCAGTAGCGATGGCCGCGCTGGAGGTGGTCTTGCCAACGCCTCCTTTACCCGAAGTAACAACAATAATGCGTGCCATAGAAATTCCTTGTTAAAAAGGGATCAATTCAACGGTTGAACGGTCAACGCGTCGTCTGCCAGTCGCAGACGAGCCGCTTTGCCATAAAATTCGGCTGGGATCTTGTCGCTCAGCCAATATTCACCTGCGATGGAAACCAGTTCCGCCGTCAGGTGAGTACAAAATATTTGTGCATCCCGATCGCCACCTGCACCTGCAAGTGCACGCCCACGCATCATACCGTAGACGTGAATATTGCCATCCGCAATGAGTTCTGCACCGGCGCTGACGTGGCTTGTAACAATCAGATCACAGTTTGGTGCATAAATTCGCTGACCGGAACGAACCGGCACATCAATCAATCGCGTTTTTGTGACAGGTGTAACGTTCTGAACTGGCAGCGGGGGTGTTTGCACGGCAACAGGTGCCGGACGTGGGGCTTTCTCTTTGCCTTCCGTCAGAATGGGTAGCCCTGCGCGGTCAATCTCAGCTTTCAGTTCGGCGTCTTTGCAACCGCTGATGCCGACAATGCGCAGCCCGGTTGATGACACTGCCTGCTGGAGAAGTTTCCAGTTAACAGGGGCATCAAGACCGCTGACATTGACGACGACGGGGGCGTGCTTCAGAAAAGCAGGAGCCTGCGCGATTTTGTCTTCTAACGCCTGACGAATAACCTCGGGTTTTGCATCATGCAAATGAACCACTGATAAGGTGAAACTACTGCCTTTAAGCTCGATGGGCGTGTTTGACATCCTGGCCTTACTCAATTTGCTATTAACCACAACACTGTCGTTGCGATATTCCGAAGAGTATCAGGCATGTTATAGTCAGGAGTATATTGAGGCAAGCAACCACCCGAGAATTCAGAGTAAAAACATGTTTTGTGTGATCTATAGAAGTACCAGCCGCGACCAGACCTATCTTTATGTCGAAAAGAAAGACGATTTCTCCCGCGTGCCTGAAGAATTAATGAAGAACTTTGGCCGTCCGCAGCTGGCAATGCTGCTGCCGCTGGATGGACGAAAGAAACTGGTTAATGCCGATCTGGAAAAAGTGAAATCAGCATTAGCTGAACAGGGCTATTATTTACAGCTTCCGCCACCACCCGAGAATTTATTAAAACAGCATCTTGAGGTGAACGGAAAGAAATAGTCCGGCGCGCGTCCGGGCACAACACATCAACCGTTTAGGGGTCGTAAATGTATCAACATCATAACTGGCAAGGTGCATTACTGGATTATCCCGTCAGCAAAGTTGTCTGCGTTGGCAGCAATTATGCAAAACACATTCAGGAAATGGGCAGTGCCACGCCAGAAGAGCCGGTGCTGTTCATTAAACCGGAAACTGCGCTTTGCGACATTCGCCAGCCGCTGGCGCTACCACAGGGGTTAGGTTCGGTTCATCACGAAGTGGAGCTGGCCGTACTGATTGGCGCAACCCTGCGTCAGGCCTCTGAAGAGCATGTGCAAAAAGCGATTGCTGGCTACGGTGTCGCGCTGGATCTCACGCTGCGTGATGTGCAGGGCAAAATGAAAAAAGCCGGGCAGCCGTGGGAAAAAGCTAAAGGGTTTGATAATTCCTGCCCGATCTCCGGTTTTGTGCCAGTGGGTGAGTTCAGTGCTGACCCGCAGGATACCCCGCTTTCTCTGAAGGTTAACGGTGAATTCCGCCAGCAGGGCACCACCGCCGATATGATCCACAAGATCCTGCCGCTGATTGCCTATATGAGCCGTTTCTTTACCCTGAAACCGGGTGATGTGATCCTGACCGGTACGCCAGAAGGTGTTGGCCCGCTAAACAGCGGCGACGAACTGGAAGTCAGTTTTAACGGCCAGTCCTTGAAAACTCGCGTGCTGTAAAAGCAACTTGCCGCCTTCTTCGGGCGGCAAAACTTGCATCAACGTGCCAGACTCGTTATAAGGTGCGCTTTCTTTTGACGTGTGGACATCCCGATGAACAACATCCCTTTCTGGCAAAGCAAAACTCTCGACGAAATGACCGACGAGGAGTGGGAATCGTTGTGCGATGGCTGCGGGCAGTGCTGCCTGCATAAGCTGATGGATGAAGACTCGGACGAGATCTATTTCACCAACGTTGCCTGCAAACAGCTGAACATCAAAACCTGCCAGTGCCGCAACTATGAGCGTCGCTTCGAGTTTGAGCCGGACTGCATCAAGTTAACCCGTGATAACCTGCCAACCTTCGAATGGCTGCCGCATACCTGCGCCTATCGTTTGCTGGCGGAAGGTCAGGACCTGCCGAAGTGGCATCCGTTGCTGACGGGGTCAAAAGCGGCGATGCACGGTGAGCGTATTTCCGTGCGCCATATTGCGGTGAAAGAGTCAGAGGTGCGGGACTGGGAAGACCACATCATGAATCATCCCAACCGTTGATACGAAAAAAACCGCCGAGGCGGTTTTTTTAATGTGGTGTGCGGCCTGATGCCCTCACCCCAACCCTCTCCCACGGGAGAGGGCGCAAACACTAAAAACGGCAACCGAAGTTGCCGTTTTGCTTTTATCTTCCGAACAAATCGCGTTTCTTCGGTTTGAACGGCTGAGCAATCAGCACCAGTAGCGCCACCACGAAGTAAGCAACAAAAATCCCTACCAGCCACTGAGGCATCTCCAGCGTCAGGAACTCCCACTGACGCACAGAGCAGTCACCGGATGCTACGAACACCTGCGGCAGCCATTTATCCAGCGGCAGCCAGCTCGGGAAGCGGGCGGCAAAATCACAGGTCATAAACGGTGACGGATGCAGTTGCATCATAGTGTGCTGCCAGGACAGCTCAATACCTTTCCAGGCGCTGTAAATCCAGATGGCGAGGCCGGCATAGCGAAGCGGGGATTTTGGCGCAATAGCTCCAACCAGACCCGCCCCCATAATGCCGAACAGTGCGCAACGTTCGTAGATACACAGCACACAAGGCTTAAGCCCCATAACGTGCTGGAACCACAGAGCGACCATTTCCAGCGCAAAGGCGGTCAGGGCCATTAACAACCACGCTCCGCGACCGCGAGAGCACTGGTTTAAAAATCTCAACATAATCATTTCCCTGGAACATGCTTAGAAAGCGCAGTGTAAACGAATTCATTTCCTGCGCCACCTGTGCCTTGCGAATTAAAGCGTAATCGGATGTTTATCATGCGAAAACGCAAACGGGCAGCGAACTGCCCGATATGCCTGACTTACTGCGCCGCAAGTATACCTGCTTGTAGCAACCAGTGCGTATAGGGAATGAGGGTAATTTTGACGCAAAGCAATCCCACGAGCGTCAGCACCATCGTGTACGGCAGCGCCATCCATACCATTCTTCCATAAGAAAGTCGTATGAGTGGGGCGAGGGCAGACGTCAGCAGGAATAAAAAGGCCGCCTGTCCGTTCGGCGTCGCAACGGAAGGTAGGTTCGTCCCGGTATTAATGGCGACCGCAAGCAGTTCAAACTGCCCGGCGCTGATAGCCCCATGCTCCATCGCGGCTTTTGCCTCATTGATATAGACGGTACCGACAAAGACGTTATCCGAAATAGACGATAACAGGCCATTAAACAGGTAGAAGAGCGTCAGCTGTGAATCAGGGGCGGCCTGGAGTACGAAAGCGATGATCGGCGTGAACAGCTGCTGGTCAATAATGACCGCCACAACCGCGAAAAATACCGCCAGCAATGCGGTAAACGGAAGAGCTTCGGTAAAGGCTTTGCCTATAGCATGTTCGTCTGTAACGCCGGTAAATGACGTGGCCAGAATAATCACCGACAGGCCGATTAAGCCTACTTCCGCGAGATGGAACGCCAGCGCGGCGATAAGCCAGAGGCCGATAATTCCCTGGGCTATCAGGCGCAATGTTTCCTGTCGGGTGCGCTGGCTGCGACTCTGTTGGTCAAATTTTCGTAACTCCAGGAGTACCGGCTCCGGGAGTTTTGCGCCGTAACCAAAGACGCTGAATTTCTCGACCAGAATGCAGGTGACCAAACCGCAGATAAGCACCGGTACGCTGACAGACGCCATGCGTAGAAAGAACTCGCCGAAATGCCAGCCTGCGGCTTTAGCGATAATCAGGTTTTGCGGTTCGCCGACCATGGTCATCACCCCGCCCAACGCGGTACCGACACCCGCGTGCATCATCAGGCTGCGCAGGAATGCGCGGAACTGCTCCAGCACAACACGATTATGCGCGTCGATGTGGCTGTCGTCCTGCAGGTCATCGCCCTGGCGTGATGAAGCAACACGGTGATAAATGCCGTAAAACCCGACTGCCACGCTTATCACCACCGCGACCACGGTTAGGGCATCGAGAAACGCAGACAAGAAGGCTGCGGCAAGGCAGAAGGAGAGCGACAGCAGCGTTTTCGAAGGAATGCTTAACAGCAGGCGCGTGAAAATAAATAGCAGAAGCTGCTTCATAAAATAGATGCCAGCCACCATAAACATCAGCAGCAGAAGCACTTCAAGATTCGATGCCAGCTCTTCTTTCACATGTTCGGCACTGGTCATACCGATGACAACAGCTTCAAATGCCAGCAAGCCACCAGGCAATAATGGATAGCATTTCAGCGCCATTGCCAGGGTAAAGATGAACTCTGCAACCAGCAGCCACCCGGCATAAAAGGGACTGACGATAAAAATGATCGGATTAACAACCAGAAATACCAACAGAGTGAGTTTGTACCAGTCAGGTGACTGGCCTAAAAAATTGCGCCACAGTGCGCGACCAAATGAAATTTCCACGACAGACGTCCTTCCCCGTCAAGACAGCTAAAACATCAGTATACGCAAAATTAGCGCCCGGGAGGACAACAAGGCAGTATTGTAAATTTCACAAAAATGAAACGGCGATCCCTCTTTTCTCTTGCTGCTGCGCTACCTGCCGCTTCTGGCCTCTGGTATGATGAGTCCAATTTGCTAAAGCTGTGTAATGGAAATCTCACTATGGTCATTAAGGCGCAGAGCCCGGCGGGTTTCGCGGAAGAGTACATCATTGAAAGCATCTGGAATAATCGTTTCCCTGCGGGATCAATTCTTCCTGCTGAACGCGAACTCTCTGAACTGATTGGTGTCACCCGTACCACGTTGCGAGAAGTTCTTCAGCGACTGGCGCGTGATGGCTGGTTGACGATTCAGCACGGCAAGCCAACAAAAGTAAACAACTTCTGGGAAACGTCCGGGCTGAATATTCTCGAAACGCTCGCGCGTCTTGATCACGAAAGCGTGCCACAGCTGATTGATAACCTGCTGTCTGTTCGTACCAACATTGCCACCATCTTTATCCGTACAGCGTTCCGCCAGCACCCGGACAACGCGCTGGAAGTGCTGGAAAGCGCAAAAGCAGTTGAAGATCATGCCGATGCCTTTGCCACCCTCGATTACAACGTATTCCGTGGGCTGGCGTTTGCATCTGGTAACCCGATTTATGGCCTGATCCTCAATGGCATGAAAGGGCTGTACACCCGCATTGGTCGTCACTATTTTGCGAACCCGGAAGCCCGTAGCCTGGCACTGGGGTTCTATCACAAGCTGAGCGAGCTGTGCACATCGGGTCAGCACGATCAGGTTTATGAAACCGTGCGTCGCTATGGTCACGACTCCGGCGAGATCTGGCACCGGATGCAGAAAACGCTGCCAGGCGACCTGGTTATCCAGGGCCGCTAAAATAAAAAACCTCTCGCTTGAGAGGTTTTTTTCGCCCGGTGGCGCTTAGCTTACCGGGCCTACAAAACCCGTAGGCCGGGTAAGCTAAG